>JBIKUN010000003.1:0-87222 GCA_044347565.1 Vicinamibacterales bacterium
CGAGAGCAGGCGCGCGCCGCGCTTGTGCGCCGCGCGCAGCGCGTCGAGCATCGCCGCCGGCGGGCGCTCGTCGAGACGCGGCCAGTTGGGAATCACGATCGTGCCGGCTTTCGCGAGCATCCGCACGGAATGCGACGGCAGCACGCGCACGCCGCCGGTGGCCGCGAGCGGCGGCGTGTCGAAGCTCACCGTGACCATGTCGTACCAGGGCACGCCGAGTTCGGGTCGCCGCAGGCCGAACACTTCGGCCACGATGCCGAACTCGAAGAGCGCCACGCCGTCGCAGAGGAGCACGGCGACGAGGCGATTGGCGGGGCCTGGCACGCGTCTCGGCGTCATGGCAGGATCTTAACGCACTCTGGCATTTCTGCCACTCGACGCCGGAGGCCGCGGGGACGCACGATCGGTCGTATGGCAGACCTCCGCTACCCCGTAGGGCCGTTCGTGGCGCCCACCGCGTTCTCCGCCGCCGATCGTGCCCACGCGATCACCGCCCTCGCCGAGCTTCCGGCGCGCCTGCGCCTCGCCTGCGCCGGTCTCTCGGACGCGCAGCTCGACATGCCCTACCGGCCCGGCGGCTGGACGGTGCGGCAGGTCGTGCACCACACGGCCGACAGCCACATGCACGCCTACGCGCGGCTGAAGTTCGCGGTGAGCGAAGAGAACCCCACGATCAAGCCCTACGACGAAGCCGCATGGGCCGGGATGGCCGACGCGCGGCTGGCGCCGGTGGAGCTCTCGCTCGGCCTGCTCGACGGGCTGCACGCGCGGCTCGTGTGGACGCTGCGTACGCTCGGCGAGGCCGACTTCGCGCGCCGGCTCTTCCATCCGGAACGCGGCGGCATGTCCGTAGACGACTACCTCGCGCTCTACGACTGGCACTCGCGCCACCACACGGCGCACGTCACCGCGCTGCGCGACCGCGAAGGCTGGTAAGCTCTCGCGCGTGCTGTTCGAGTCGTGCGTCGATTCCCTCGACGCCGCCCTCGCGTCGGTGGCCGGCGGCGCCCGCCGGCTCGAGCTCTGCGCCCATCTCGACGTCGGCGGCACGACGCCCGACCCCGGGCTCGTGCGCGAGGTCGTCGAGGCGGTGCCGGTGCCGGTCTTCACGATGGTGCGTCCGCGCGGCGGGGCGTTCGTCTACGGCGAGGCCGAGGTGGATGCGATGGTGCGCGACATCCGGCTCATGCGCGGCGCCGGCGCACACGGCCTGGTGTTCGGCGCGCTGCGCGCCGACCGCACGGTGGACGACGCGGTCATGCGGCGGCTCCTCTCACACGCGCGGCCGCTGCCCGTCACGTGCCACAAGGCGTTCGACGAGACGCCGGATCTCCTCGCCGCGCTCGACACGCTCGTGACACTCGGCGTGGACCGCGTGCTCACCTCGGGCGGCAGGCCCACCGCGGCAGAAGGCACGGCGATGCTCGCGGCGCTCATCGCGCGCGGCGGCGAGGCGATCACGGTCGTGGCCGGCGGACGCGTCCGCGCCGAGACGGTGGCCGCGCTCCTCTGGCAGACCGGCGTGCGCGAAGTGCATGCGCGCGTCATCCGCGAGCCGGCGCCAGCCGATGCCCTGATGCGCGAACGCTGGCGTCGCGACGTGGCGGCGCTCACGACCGCCGCGACGTCCGGCTCCAGTCAGACTGGGGACAGTCCCCAGGTCTAGCGGAAGAGACTCTTCGCCACGAAGAGGACGTTGGCGGGGCGCTCGGCGAGGCGCCGCATGTACCACGGGAACCAGTAGCTGCCGTAGGCGATGAGCACGCGGACGTTCTTCCGCTGTTCGGCCAGCCGGCGCTGTTCGCCGCGCTGGATGCCGTAGAGCATGTGGATCTCGTAGTCGGTCTTGCCGATGCCGTTGGCGTCGCCGTGCCGTTCGAGCGCGTTGATGATGGTCGTGTCGTGCGTGCCGTAGACGGCACGGAAGCCGTTGGCGCGCGACTCGGGCGCCATCATCACCTTCGCGACCTTCACGTAGTTCGCGTCCACCTCGGCCTTGTCGGGAAACGCCACCGACGGCGGCTCGGCGTAGGCGCCCTTCACGAGGCGGATGCCGATGCCTTCGCGGATCATGCGGGCGGCGTCGTCGTTCGTGCGGCGCAGATACGCCTGGAGCGCCACGCCAATGCGGGGTACGTCCTTGCGCAGGCGGCTCACGACGTCGAGCGTCGTGTCCACGTAGGACGACTGCTCCATGTCCACCCAGAAGTAGCTGCCGGCCTCGACCGCACGGCGGCCGATGGCGAGCGCGCTGCGATACGCGGCTTCCGGATCCACATCGAGGCCGAGCTGCGTGAGCTTGATCGACGGCTCGCAGGCGAGTCCGCGCGCCTGCGCCATGCCGATGACCTCGAGGTAGTGGTCGCGCACGGCATCGGCCTCGCGCATGTCGGTCACGTTCTCGCCAAGGCGCGTGAAGAGCGCGCCCACGCCAAGCGTGGCCTGGGCCTCGGCCGCGGCGAGCATGTCGGCGGGCGTCTCGCCCGGCATGAACACCGAGACGGCGCGGCGGACGAACGAGATCCGGGTGCCGTGCTCACGGAGCCAGCGGTTCTCGGACGCAGCAAGGAGAAGCGAACGGGCGACGGACATGATGTCCACGATACGATGACTTCCGTGATCGACGCGAACCCGACCCTCGCAGGCCAGCCGCAGTGACGCCGCGCGTGGTCGTCGTGGGCGCGGGGGCGGCCGGTCTCATGGCCGCGCTGGCGGCGCGCGAGGCCGGCGCGCAGGTGACGCTGGTGGAAAAGACGACCGACGGCGGCCGCAAGATCCTCATCAGCGGCGGTGGACGCTGCAACGTGCTGCCGGTCGTGGCCGCCCCCGAACGTTTCGTGAGCGAGGCCACGCGCCCGCTCGTACGCGGGCTGCTCGGCGCCTGGCCGCTGCGCGAACAGCAGCGGTACTTCGAAGACACGCTCAACGTGCCGCTGGCGCTCGAGGCGGAGAGCGCGAAGTACTTTCCGGCCTCGAACCGCGCGCGCGACGTGCGCGACGCGCTCGTGAGCCGCGCCGTGGCGCTCGGCGTGGAACGCCGCTTCGGCGCGGAGGTGACGTCGATCGCGCCGGCGAACGGCGGCTGGGAGATCACGCTCCCGGACGGTATGCTCGCGGCCGATCGCGTCGTCATCGCCACCGGCGGCCTCTCGGTGCCGGCCACGGGCAGCACCGGGTTCGGCTTCGACGTGGCGCGCGCCGCGGGCCACACGGTGCATCCCACATACGCGGCGCTCACGCCGCTCACGGCCGCGCCGCATCCCTACGTGGACCTCGCCGGCATCTCGCTCGATGTCACGATTCACGCGCGGTCCGCCCGCGAGGAGACCCGCTCGACCGGCGGCTTCCTCGTGACGCACCGCGGCTACAGCGGACCCGCCGTGCTCGATGTGTCGCACGTCGCGGTGCGCAGCCTCGACGCCGATGGCACGCGCGCCACCGTGCGCGTGTGCTGGACGCCGATGGACGCCGCCGCCTGGACGGCCACGTTCCTCGACGCGCGCGGCCTCACCGTAAACCTCGTGGCGCGCTACCTGCCGCAGCGCCTCGCCGAGACGTTGTGCGATGTGGCCGGCGTGACGCGCGAACGGACGTGCGTGCAGCTCAGGCGTGAGGAACGTGCCCGGCTCATCGCCGCGCTCACGGCGTTCGAACTGCCGTGGACCGGCCACGAAGGGTATCGGCCAGCGGAGGTCACCGGCGGCGGCGTGGCGCTCGACGAGGTGCAGCGCGGCACGCTCGAGAGCCGGCGTGCGCCGGGCCTCTTCTTCTGCGGCGAAGTGCTGGATGCGTTCGGGCCCATCGGCGGCCACAACTTCCAGTGGGCGTGGTCCACCGGGCACACGGCCGGTCGCGGCGCCGCGGCCGCAGCGCCGCGCGCCTGACGCGGTGGCGCCGCGCGTTTCTTTCCGAAGTAGTCCCCGGGCCGACACGTGGATGACACAACACGTCGGGAGCACCGGGTGGGCGAGGCCCGGCCGGAAGCACACCGTGCGCATCCGCACGACCCCCGTCATCCTGATCGTGTGCTCACAGCGGGGTTGGATCCACGCGGCGCGATGCGGAGGCCCCATGGCGCACGCCGGGCGCCGGCCGCGGCATGATGAGCTACGAGTGCACGGTCGCCGTGGAGAACGCCGGGGCGACAGCCAGGACGGTCCGCTAACACGACGAAGCCAACCTGGTGGGCGCGATGCAGTCATAGGCACGCCCCTGATCGTCGAACCGGCGGCTCAGCGTAGAGTGGGTCAACGGTGGCCGCCGGACGGCGTCCCCTCCCGACCGCCGGCGCGCGGCAATCCGCCGCTCGGCGGGCGCGCCCGAACCGCCGCCCCCGGTGATGTCGTCTTGGACAGCATCGTCGCGGCCGCGGGGAAGGATGGCCGGGCTCGATTGATGTTCGTATTTGCTTCGCTTTGCCGTTTACGCCTTCCGGAGGCCGTGTGAGCGACCCGATCGACGACCTGTCCGCGCTGCGCATCGAACGCGCTCCGCTCGAATCCAACCGGCGCGGCTGGGGCAAATGGGTGTTCATCCTCGTGCTGCTCGCCGCCATCGGCGGCGGCGCGCGGTGGTGGACGACACGCGTCGTGCCACTCGAGGTCGAAGTGGCTCCGGTGCGGCAGCGTGCCGCCGGCACGCAGGCGTCCGTGCTGAATGCGTCGGGCTACGTCACGGCGCGGCGGCGCGCCACGGTCTCGTCGAAGGTCACGGGCAAGGTCGTGGAGGTGAACGTCGAGGAAGGCATGAGCGTGCGCGAAGGCCAGGTGCTCGCGCGCCTCGACGACTCGACGATGCGGGCGGCGCTGGTGCTGGCGCGCGCGCAGCTCGAAGCGGCCCGGCGGGCCGTGCCCGAAGCCGAGGTGCGTCTCGACGAAGCGCGCCTCGTGCAGGCCCGGCGCGAACGCCTCGCGAAGGACGGCCTCGTCACCGCCGCAGAGATCGACAGCGCGAACGCCGAAGTGAACGCCCTCGTGGCCCGCGTCGCCTCGCTGCGCGAACAGATCGCCGTGGCCGAGCAGCAGGTGGCCCTGCAGCAGACGGCCATGGACGACATGGTGATCCGCGCGCCGTTTTCGGGCGTCGCGATCTCGAAGGACGCGCAGCCCGGCGAGATGGTGTCGCCGGTCTCGGCCGGCGGCGGCTTCACGCGCACCGGCATCTGCACGATCGTCGACATGCGGTCGCTCGAAGTGGAAGTGGACGTGAACGAGAGCTACATCGGCCGCGTCTCGGACGGACAGCCAGTCACCGCCGTGCTCGACGCGTATCCCGACTTCCAGATTCCGGCGCGGGTCATCACCACCGTGCCCACGGCGGATCGGCAGAAGGCCACGGTGCTCGTGCGCATCGGCTTCAACGAGCTCGACCCGCGCATCCTGCCCGACATGGGCGTGAAGGTGACCTTCCTGCGCGAAGCCGCGGAGGCGGCGGCACCGGAAGCGCGCCCGGTGGCGCTCGTGCCGAAAGGTGCCGTGCGCACCGAGGGCGGCGCCTCGTATGCGTTCGTCGTGAAGGGCGACACGGTCGAGCGCCGCGCCATCACCACGGCAGGCACCGATGGCGATCGCCTGGAAGTGACGGCCGGTCTCGCCGCCGGCGACCGCGTGGTGGTGTCGCCGCCGGCGGGCCTCGCGGCCGGCACGCCCATCGTCATCAAGCAGTGAAGGAGCAGACGTCCATGAGCGCACTGGTCCGGGTCCACGGCGTCCACAAGTACTTCACGCGCGGCAGCGAGCGCATCGATGTGCTGAAGGGTGTGAACATCGAGATTCCGCCGGGCGACTTCGTCGCGCTGATGGGCCCGTCGGGCTCGGGCAAGACGACGCTGCTCAACCTGCTCGGCGGGCTCGACACGCCGTCGTCGGGCGCCGTCGAAGTGGCCGGCACCAACATCGCGCAGCTCTCGGGCGGCGACCTGTCGCGCTGGCGCGCGCACCACATCGGCTTCGTGTTCCAGCTCTACAACCTGCTGCCGGTGCTTACCGCCGAGCGCAACGTCGATCTGCCGCTGCTGCTCACGAATCTCTCGAAGGCGGAGCGGAAGAAACGCGTCGCCATCGCGCTCAACGTGGTCGGCCTCGCCGAACGCGCGAAACACTACCCGCGCCAGCTCTCGGGCGGCCAGGAACAGCGCGTGGGTATCGCCCGCGCCATCGTGACCGACCCCACGCTGCTACTCGCCGACGAGCCCACCGGCGACCTCGATCGCAAGTCGGGCGACGAGATCCTCGATCTGCTGGCGGCGCTCAACCAGAAACACGGCAAGACGATCGTGATGGTCACGCACGACCCGCGGGCCGCCGAACGCGCCCGGCGCACCATCCACCTCGAAAAGGGCGTGCTCATCGGAGACGCCGCATGAAGTACCTGCCGCTGCTCTGGAGCAGTCTCTGGCGGAAGAAGGTCCGCACGATCTTCACGCTGCTCTCGGTGTTCGTCGCCTTCCTGCTGTTCGGGCTGCTGATGACCATCCGCGGCGCGTTCAGCTTCGGCGTCGACATCGCCGGGCTCGATCGCCTGGTGCTCATCCACAAGGTGAGCCTCATCATGCCGCTGCCGGTCAGTTATCTGGAACGGCTGCGCGCCACCGAGGGCGTGTCGCTCGTCACGCACAACACGTGGTTCGGCGGCGTCTATCAGGACCCGTCCAACTTCTTCGCGCAGATCGCGGTGGAGCCAGAGTCGTTCCTGCAGGTCTATCCCGAGTACACGGTGCCGCCCGACCAGCTGGCGGCCTGGGCCGCCGATCGGCAGGGCGTCATCGTGGGCGTCGATCTGGCGCGGCGCTTCAACTGGAAGGTGGGCGACCGCGTGCCCATCCAGGGCACGATCTGGCAGCCGAAGAACGGCCAGACGTGGGAGTTCAACATCGCCGGGCTCTACGACGGCGAGCCGGGCATCGACAAGACGCAGTTCTTCTTCCGCTACGACTACCTCGACGAGAACCGGCGCCAGGGTGACGGCCTCGTGGGCTGGTACGTGGTGAAGATCGACGAGGCGTCACAGGCGCAGGCCATGGGCGCGACCTTCGACGAGATGTTCGCCAACTCCTCGGCCGAAACGAAGACCACGACCGAGAAGGGCTTCGTCGAGGGCTTCGCCAAACAGGTGGGCGACATCGGCGCCATCATGGTGGCCATCCTCGTGGCCGTGCTCTTCACGATGCTCCTCGTGGCGGCGAACACGATGGCGCAGTCGGTGCGCGAGCGCACGAACGAAGTGGGCGTGCTCAAGACGCTCGGCTTCTCGAACGGGCAGATTCTCTCGCTCGTGCTCGGCGAGTCGGTGCTCATCGCCGTCATCGGCGGCGCCGCCGGGCTCGGCCTTGCCTGGCTCATCGTGCAGCAGGGCGACCCGACCGGCGGCATGCTGCCGATCTTCGTGCTCCCACCGCGCGATGTGGCCATCGGCGCCGTGCTCATCGTGGCGCTCGGGCTCGTCGCCGGCGCGCTGCCGGCGGCCACCGCCATGCAGATGAAGATCACCGACGCCCTTCGCCGGAGCTGACGATGTTGTCCTGGATCAGCCAGACCCTCGCGGTCACCGTGCTCAACCTCCGCACCATCCCGCAGCGCCTGGGCTCGTCGGGCGTCGCCATCGTCGGCATCGCCGGCGTGGTCGTGGTGCTGGTCTCGGTGCTGTCGATTGCCTCGGGCTTCACGGCCGCGATGCAGGAATCGGGCTCGCCCACGCGCGCACTCGTCATGCGCAGCGGCGCCGACAGCGAGATGACGAGCGGCGTCAGCGGCGCGGAAGCGGATCTCATCCGCCAGGCGCCGGGCATCCGCCGCGACGGTCAGACGGCGCTGGCGTCTGCCGAGCTCTACGTGATCATCGACCTGCCGAAGCGCAGCACCGGCACCCCGGCCAACGTGCCGATGCGCGGGGTCGAGCCGGAGACACTCGCCGTGCGCGATACGACGTCGATCGTCGAAGGGCGCATGCTGGAGTTCGGCACGAACGAGATCGTGGTGGGCCGCGGCGCCAGCGGGCAGTTCGCCGGCCTCACGCTCGGCAGCGAAGTGCGCTCGGGCCAGAACACGTGGACCGTCGTGGGCATCTTCGAGGCCGATGGCGGCGTCTCCGAGACCGAGATCTGGTGCGACGCGCGCGTGCTGCAGGGCGCCTACCGCCGCGGCAACTCATACCAGCTGGTGGTGGCGAAGCTCGATGCCAGCGACACGTTCGACACCTTCCGCGACTGGCTCACCGCCAACCCGCAGCTGAACGTGCAGGTGCGGCGCGAGACGGAATACTACGCGCAGCAGTCGCGCGCGCTCAGCGCCCTCATCCGCACGGTGGGCTTCGGCATCGCGACGCTCATGGGCATCGGCGCGGTGTTCGGCGCCATCCTCACGATGTACACGGCCGTCTCCACGCGCTCGCGCGAGATCGCCACGCTGCGCGCGCTCGGCTTCAACGCCAGCTCGGTCGTGGTGTCGGTGATGGTCGAGTCGCTGGCGCTCGCGGCGATCGGCGGCACGATCGGCGGCCTCGTCGCCTACACCGGCTTCAATGGCTATCAGACCTCGACCATCAACTTCCAGACGTTCAGCCAGGTGGCGTTCGCGTTCCAGGTCACGCCGGCGCTGCTCGTGACGGGGCTCATCTACGCCCTCATCATGGGCCTCATCGGCGGCATCTTTCCGGCCGTGCGCGCGGCGCGCCTGCCGATTCCGACCGCGCTGCGCCAGCTGTAGACCCGCCCTGCCTGGCAGGATCTTGACGCCAGCTGTCTGGTCTGCCACTCGACGCGGGACCGGGCGTTCGCGACAATAGCGGCAACCCATGACCGCGCAGACGCTCATCGACCTCATCGTGCTCGGGGCGTTGTGGGGCGCGTCGTTCCTCTTCATGCGCGTGGCCGCGCCGGCCTTCGGGCCGGTGCCGCTCATCTTCGTGCGGGTCACAATCGCCGCGCTGCTGCTGCTGCCGGCGATGCTTCGTCAGCAGGGGCTGACGCAGGCGCGGGCCGCGGCGGCGCCGCTGGCACTCATCGGCGCAATCAACACGGCCATTCCGTTCACGCTGCTCGCCTTCGCGGCGCTCACGCTGCCGGCGGGGCTGTCGTCGGTGCTGAACGCGAGCGTGCCGCTCTTCGGCGGCGTCATCGGATTTCTCTGGCTGGGTCAGCAGCCCTCACGGCAGCGGGCGCTGGGGCTGGCGGTAGGCTTCGGCGGCGTGCTCGTGCTGGCCTGGCCGCGTCTCACGAGTGCCAGCGACTGGCGCGCCGTCGTCGCCGCGCTCATCGCCACTGTGCTCTACGCGCTCGCGGCGCACGTCACCCAGCGGTCGCTCAAGGGTGTGCGGCCCCTCGTCGTCGCCGGCGGCAGCATGGCCGCGGCGTCGATCATGCTGCTGCCGCTCGCCGTCGTGGCCTGGCCCGCCGTCCCGCCGGCCGCCAGCGCATGGGGCTACGCGGCGCTGCTTGGCGTGGGCTGCACGGCACTGGCCTACCTGCTCTACTTCCGGCTGCTCGCCCGGTCGGGCCCGTCGACGGCCATGGCCGTCACGTATCTCATCCCCGTCTTCGGCGTGACCTGGGGCGCGCTGCTGCTCGACGAGCGCCTGCCGGCGAGCGCCATTCTCGGGGCGCTGCTGGTGCTGGCCGGCGTGGCCCTCGCTACGTGGACGCCGGCACGCCGCGGCCCCCTCCGGTAAACTGCGAGTCCCGGCGCGGTAACCCGGCCATCCGGCCCGGCGTCCAACCGCGTAACGCCGCGACACCTGCTTCCGGAGACCGCATGGACACCTACTACCACCCGCCCGATCTCGCGAAGTTCGGCGACCTCGGCAAGGACGCCCCGGAGCTCTGGAAGAAGTTCCAGGAATGGTACGGCGCCGTGTTCGCCGAAGGCGCGCTCACCGAACGCGAGAAGGCGCTCATCGCGCTGGCGGTGTCACACGCGGTGCAGTGCCCGTACTGCATCGACGCCTACACGTCGGGTTCGCTCGAAAAGGGCGCCACGCCCGCGCAGATGACCGAGGCGGTGCACGTCGCGGCCGCGATCCGCGGCGGCGCCGCGCTCGTGCACGGCGTGCAGATGCGCAATCACCTCGAGAAGATCTCGATGTAAGACCCCGGGTCCTTGCCTCTATGGCCCTGCCGACACTCCTGAACTCGCGGTCGCCGCTCGCCGCGCCCGCCGCACAACGCGAGATGCTCGCGGCGCTGCCGCTCGCCCGATCGTTCGAGGACGCGGTCGCCGGCACCCAGCCGGCGCCGCTCACCGCCGCCGGCGTGGACGTGCTGCAGGTGAACCTCGGCAAGCGCTGCAATCAGGCCTGCCATCACTGCCACGTGGATGCCGGCCCCGATCGGCGCGAGGTGATGCCCGACGCCATCGTGGACGCCTGCCTCGGCGTGCTCGCGCGTTCGGGCATCCAGATGCTCGACATCACGGGCGGCGCGCCCGAGATGCATCCGCGCTTCCGCGACCTCGTCATCAAGGCGCGTCGCCTGGGCCGCCGCGTCATCGACCGCTGCAACCTCACGATCACGACGCTGCCGAACTACAGCGATCTGCCGCGTTTCCTGGCCGCCCACCAGGTCGAGGTCATCGCCTCGCTGCCCTCGTACGCCGCCTCGATGACCGACCGGCAGCGCGGCGACGGCGTCTTCGAGCAGTCGATCGCGGCGCTGCGCGAGTTCAACACGTTCGGCTACGGTGTCGAGGGCAGCGGACTCGTGCTGAACCTGGTCACGAATCCGGTCGGCGCCTTCCTGCCGGCCTCGCAGGCCGCACTCGAACGCGACTGGAAGCGTGAACTGCAACGGCAGCACGGGCTCGTCTTCAACCAGCTCTTCACGATCACGAACATGCCCATCAGCCGCTACCTCGAGTGGCTCGAGCAGTCGGGCAACCTCGCGAGCTACATGGGGAAGCTGGTGCAGGCCTTCAACCCGGCCACGGTGCCCGGCGTGATGTGCCGCACCACGCTCAGCGTGGGCTGGGACGGCCGGCTCTTCGACTGCGACTTCAACCAGATGCTCGACCTGCCGCTCGTCGCCGCCGCGCCGCAGTCGATTCTCGAGCTCGAAGACGACGCGGCGCTGGCGCGTGTGGCCGCGCGCCGCATCGTGACCGGTCCGCACTGCTTCGGCTGCACGGCCGGCGCCGGCAGCAGCTGCGGCGGCGCCACGGTGTAAGCGCCGTCAGGCTGTGGGCAGCGTGGGCGACCACGGACCGCTCGTGCGGTACCAGGTGCTCCCGGTATGCTGCAGCACGCCTCGGCCGGCTCCACGCCTTCGGCCACCGCCTTCATGCCGGGTGCGTGCGCGAGCTCGATGACCAGGCGCGTCGTCGATGGCGAGCTGGAAACCCTTCACGCGCATGCGCGTCAGCACGTCCAGCATCTGCACCGCGTCGCGCACAGCCGCCGTTTCGGTGAGTTCGCGCGTGAGCCGTGACGGGTCGAGCCCGGCGATCCGGCACTGCGCGGTGAGCTGATCGGCGAGCCGCGGCTCGTGCAGGTTGCGGGCCGAGACGTTGATGGCGAGGCCAATCCGGCAGCCGGCCGCGTCCCACGCCTGCACCTGTCCGCAGACTGCCGAGCCGATCCACTGCGTCATGCGATCGATACACTCGACCGGCGCGCGCCTTTCTTTCGTCGTCGAGGTGGAGGTTCCGCGCAGACCTCGGCAACCCGGACCCCGCCCGGCTTCAACCCTCGCCCGCCTCGCCGGTCTAAGCCTTTCGGACGCGCCCGGCCCTCCCTCGGCCGACGTTGCCCACATCTTGGAGGAGGCGATATGCACGGACGAGGATGGAAGACGCTGGTACTGGCAACGGCGCTCGTGGCCGTGGCCGCGAGCGCGTTCGCGCAGCACCGGCCGGTATCGGCACTGAATTGGGCGTTCGGCGGCACGGTGCACACGGTGGCGCGCTCGGGTCGTGTCGCATTCGTCGGCGGCCGCTTCAACGCGGTGGCGTCTCGGCACAACGTCACCGGCGGTTTCGCGCTGGCGTCACCGGTCACGAGCCAGCGGGCGCTCCGTGCCGTGCGCGTGCACGGCAACGTGAACGCGATCGTGGCGGATGGCAGCGGCGGCTGGTTCGTGGGCGGCAACTTCACGTTCGTCGGCGACGAGCGGCGGCCGCAGATCGCACACATCCTCGCGAACGGCCGTCTCGACACGGCGTGGACCGGCCGCGTGAACGGCCGGGTCGTGTCGCTCGCGCTCGTCGGCTCGACCCTGTACGTGGGCGGTGAGTTCACGCAGGCCGCGAGCGGTGCCGGCACGGCGACGACGACGCCGCGGCAGAACATGGCGGCCTTCGCCGCTGCGGACGGCGCGCTGCTGCCCACGACGGGCCTCGCCGCCGATGGCGTCGTGACGACGCTCGCCGCCTCGGGCGCAATCCTCTACGCCGGTGGTGACTTCGCGAGCTTCGGCGGCCAGGCGCGTCAGCGGCTCGCCGCCTACGACACGCAGGGCGACACCGTGACGGCCTGGGCGCCCGGCGCCGATGCGCCCGTGCGCGTCATCCGGCCGGCCGCGGGCGGCGCCTCGGTGTTCGTGGGTGGCGCCTTCGCCAACACCGGCGGCGCGCCGCGGGCGTTCGTCGCGGCGATCGACTCGGCGACGGGCCTCGCCACCACGTGGAATCCCGGCGCGAACGAGGCGGTAACGGCGCTGGCCCTCGTGGGTGAGACGCTCTATGTGGGCGGCCGCTTCACCCAGCTTGCCGGCAGCGCCCGCAATCACGCCGGCGCGGTGCATGCCGTGACGGCGGCGCTCCAGCCCTGGGACCCGAACGTGGATGACACGGTGCTCACCTTCTCGGTCACCGGCAGCACGCTGTACCTCGGCGGCGATTTCCTGAACGTCGGCGGCAAGGTGCGGTTGCACGCGGCGTCCGTGGACCTGGCGACTGGCGCGCTCTCCCCGTGGCACCCGGCCACGAACGACCCGGTGCGCGTGATGGCCGCCGCGGCGGATCGTGTCGCCCTCGGCGGATCCTTCGAGGCGCTCGGTGGCCAGCTGCGCCGCAATCTCGCCGCCATCGACCTCGACACCGGGCGTCTGCTGCCGTGGCGGCCGCGTCCGGACGGCGTCGTGCTGGCACTGGCCGTGGGACGCGATCGCCGGCTCTACGTGGGCGGCGCCTTCACGACCATCGCCGGCCAGAGCCGCGACCGGCTGGCCGCGTTCGACCTGGCGACTGAGACGCTGACATCGTGGAACCCCGGCGCCGACGCCCCCGTGCGCGCGCTGGCCGCCTTCACTGACGCCAGCACCACCATCTACGCCGGCGGCGACTTCACGATGGCCGGCGGCCAGGCGCGCAGTCATCTCGCGGCAATCGCCGGCGCGAGCGGCCTCGCGGTGCCGGGCTTCGCGCCTGGCGCGACGAGCGACGCCGTGCTGGCGCTCGACGTCAACGCGACGCATGTCTACGCGGGTGGACAGTTCACGACGCTTGGCGGCGCAGCCCTGCCCTTCCTGGGCCGGGTCGATCGCCTGACCGGCGCGGCAGATGCCGCCTGGGCGCCGGTGCCCGACGATGTCGTGCGCGCCGTGAACCTGGCGCCGCAGACGGTCTACGCCGGCGGCCTCTTCGCGAACATCGCCGGCACCGGCCGCGCGCACGTCGCACAGCTCTCGCTCACCGCGCCCGCCACCGCCACCGGCTGGACGCCGAATCCCGATCGCGCGGTGAACGCCATCGATCGCGACGGCCCGCACGTGTTCCTCGGCGGCGCCTTCACCACCGTGGCCGGCCAGCCGCGGTCGCGGCTGGCCTCGGTGCTCGCGAGCGCCACCGGACCGGGCCCGTACGTGCTGCCGTGGCGGCCGCGCTGGTTCGGCGTGGTGCACGCGCTCGATGCGCGGCTCGAAGGCCTGCTCGTCGGCGGCGACGCGCTGCCCGACCTCGACGACCGGGAGATTGATCCGGTGGGCCGCGTGGGCTTCTATCCGCGGGCCGGCGTGCCTGGCCGTCCCGGAGCGCCGACCAACCTCCACACGTTCACGAACGGCAGCATCGTAGGCATCGAGTGGGGACCGCCGCTGAACGGTGCCGAGCCGCGCTTCTACGTGCTCGAAGCCGGCACCTCGCCCGGCGCGAGTGACATCACGGCGGGTGTGCCGATCGGGTCCGACACGTCCTACGACGTGAACGGCGTGCCGCCGGGCACCTACTACCTGCGCGTGCGGGCCGTGTCGGCCGGCGGCATCGGGCCGGCGTCGGACGAAGTGGAACTCGTCGTCGGTCCGTCGAGCTGCGTGGCGCGTCCCGAACCGCCCACGGATCTCGAGGCCATCGTGACCGGCGGCATCGTCACCATCACGTGGACCGAGAGCGTCACGCCCGGAGTGACCGGCTACCGTGTGCTGGGGAACCCCTTCGGCATCGACGCGCCGTTCTCGACGCTCGTGCCGGCCGGCACCACCACCTTCTCGGCGCCGGCGCCGCGTGGGGTCTTCGTGGTGCGCGTGCGGGCATTGAGCGCCTGCGGCGCAAGCGCCGCCAGCAACGAGGTGCTCATCGGCGTGGGTGGCGCGGAGCTGCCGCCCGGCGAGCCCGATGACCTCACGGCGGTCGTGAACGGCAGCGCCGTGACGTTCTCGTGGATGGCACCGGCAACCGGCGGCCCCGCGGGCGCCTACATCCTCGAAGCCGGCAGCGGGCCGGGGCTGAGCGACCTCGCGCGCGTGCCGGTGAACGGCACGAGCCTCACCGCGCCGAACGTGGCTGCGGGCACCTACTTCGTGCGCGTGCGGGCGGTGAACAACGCCGGCATGGGCGACGCCTCGTCCGAGATACAGGTCGTCGTGCCGTAGGCGGTCACTGTGCGCCCCGGGGCCGGCCGCGTCGGCAGGCTCCGGGCGAGACAGACCTGTGAGGGGTGGCCCATTGGCTATACTGTGCCACGGTGTGTCTCCCACCACGGAGGACCTGACATGACCCGCGCCGCTTTCGTCTCCCTGATCGTCCTGAGCCTCGCCGCGCCCGCCGCCGCCGACGTCACCATCAAGCAGTCGACGACCGGCAAGGGCCTCGGCATGTCGGGCACCACGTCAGGCACGACCTACATCAAGGGCGCGAAGATGCGCACCGACACGGTCACCGGCGACACCACGCGCACGACCGTCTTCGATCTCGACGCGCAGAAGATGTATTCGTTCGATTCGAAGAAGAAGGAAGCCGACGTCTACGACCTCGGCGCCCTCCAGGCCGACATGGCGAAGTCGATGGACGCGAGCGCCATGAAGGCGTCGATCACGCCGAACGGTCAGACCAAGTCGATCGGCGGCAAGAGCGCGGCCGGCTACGACATGGCGATCTCGGTACCGACGACGATGGGCGGCAACGCCGACATGACGATGACGGTGAGCCTGACGGGCCCGGTGTGGATCGTCAAGGGCGCGCCCGGCAGCGCCGACTGGGCCAACTTCTACAAGCAAGCGGCCAGCAAGGGCTTCATCTTCGGCGACCCGCGCGCGGTCAAGGGCAGCCCCGGCCAGGCGAAGGCGATGGTCGAGATGTACCGCAAGATGGCGGACCTTGGCGGCATCGCGTACGAAACCGAGACCAGCGTCAAGATGGAGGGCAGCGGCCCGATGGCCGGTCTCATGGCCAAGATGGGCGGCGTCACCATGAACACCAGCGTGACCGACGTCAGCGCCGGCGCCCTCGCCGACGACCTCTTCGCCGTGCCCGCCGGCTACAAGCTCAAGGAGCGCAGGTAATCCTCGCCGCGCTGAAGTCTTCGTCGCACCTCATCGCGGCCGAACTGCGTCCGCCCCGCGCCGAGCTCGAGTCGACCGCCGGCATCGACGCGTGGATCGATACGTATCACGCCATCCGCGGGCTGGTGCGGCAGAACGTCCGCGTGATGGTGACCGACAGCGCCGTCGGCGCGCAGGAAGAAAACAACCTGCGGCACCTCGTGACCAACCTCGGCCCCGACGTGCCGCGCACGAGCGTCGTGCCGTTCCTCACGACCAAACATTCGATCGACTTCTGCCTCGGCTACGCCGATCAGGTCGTGCAGCACGGTTTCCCCGCGCTGGTGGTGCTCGGCGGCGACAAACACGTGGGCCGCGCCCGCGCCGTCGAACACGCCTGGCAGCTCCGGAAGCTCATTCGCGAGCGCCATCCCGAGCTGCCGCTCGGTGGCTGGGCGAACCCGGCCGGCGATCCGGCGCGTCAAGTGGCCTTCGTGGCCGACGGCCATTTCACAGCCGACTTCTATCTCACGCAGATTGTCTCGCACCATCGCGCCGGTGACGTCGACGGGTTCCTGCGCGAAGCCGAGCGCCAGGGCATCACCGCGCCGGGTGTCTTCGGCGTGTTCTACTACCGCAGCGCGAAAGCGTCCACGCTCAGAACCCTCAGCCAGTTCCTGCCGGTGCCGGTGGACGAACTCTCGGCCGAATTCGCCGCCGGCGCGACGCCGGTGGATGTCTGCGCCCGCTCGATTCGAGAGCTCGTGGCCCTCGGCGCGCGGCACTTCTATGTGAGCAACCTGCCGCTCGTGCGCACCGCGAGTGTGCTCAACGCGATTCTCGAGAAGGCCGGCCTTCTGCCCCACGAACGCTGAGGCGTCCCATGCGCGCGGCGGGTGTGTCCGCGTTGCGACGGCGGATTCGCATATGATGAGGGGTCCCCGTGTTCACTGCGGGCCCAATTCCGGGCCTCGCGACCCGAGCCCCGGGACCCGCCGAAATGGGTATTTTCCTCGACTCGCTTCCAATGTCCGGCATCGTGCGCATCCGCGACATGATGTACACGGTCAAGAATCCGTTCCGCCTCGATCAGGGCGATGTCAGCTTTGATGCGCCGGAGTCCTTCAAGGACGGCATGCGCAAGGCCATCGACGCCAACCACACGCACTACCTGCCCACGCTCGGCCTGCCGCGCCTGCGTCAGCTCATTGCCGAGAAGCTGCGGACCAAGAACGGCATTCCGGTCGAGAGCGACGACGACATCATCGTCAGCAACGGCGGCACGCACGGCATCTACTGCGCCCTGCACGCGGTGCTCGAGCCGGGCGACGAAGTGATCTGCCCCGATCCGCTCTGGCCGCCGTCACTCGCCATCGCCCGCTCGGCGCACGCCGTGCCGGTGCAGGTGCCGGTGCACGAGGCGCTCGGCTTCCGCTGGGATCTCGATGAACTCGAGAAGGCGATCACGCCGAAGACCAAGGCGATCTACATCAACTCGCCCACCAATCCGAGCGGCGGCGCGCTGACCCGCGCCGACCTCGAGCGCATCGCCGAGATGGCGACGTCGCGCAACCTCTGGGTGTTCTCGGACGAAGCCTACGAAGACGTGCTCTTCACCGGCGAACACGTGAGCATCGCCTCGCTGCCGGGGATGTACGAACGCACCATCCCGATCTACACGATGAGCAAGAGCTACGCCGTGACTGGCGTGCGCGTGGGCTACATCGCCATCAAGAACAAGGTGATGCGCGCCCGCGCCGCCAAGGTCGCCCTTTACACGGCGAGCAACGTCTGCTCGATCGCACAGTACGGCGCCATCGGCGCCCTCGAAGGTCCGCAGGACTGCATCGAAGAGTTCAAAACGGAACTGAAGATCCGCCGCGACCTCTTCTACGCGGGTCTCAAGGACGTCACCGGCGGTGCCCTCTCGGGCAATCCGCCGAACGGCGCCTTTTACGCTTTCGTGAAGATCGACCCGGCGTGGGCGAGGAGCAAGGGCCTCGACCAGGGCGAGTCGGTGTCGTGGACGGTGGTCGAACATATCATCAAGCACAGCCGCGTCGGCTGCGTGCCCGGGCTCGACTTCGGCCCGGCGAGCGAAGGCTACATCCGCTTCTGCACCTGCCGCGATCGCAAGGAACTCATGGGCGCGCTCGAATCGATGCGTACGGTGTTCGCCTCCTAGACAGTGAGCACGACCTCCCCGGCGGTGAGCGTGGCGGCCCCGGCCGCCGCGCCCACGGCCTCGGGCGGGCGGATCCTCTTCGTGGATCTGGCCCGCGCGATCGCCGTCCTGCTGATGGTGCAGGGCCATACCATCGACGCGCTGCTCCACCCCGACTACCGCGCCAGCCTCGAATACAACGCCTGGCTCTACCTGCGCGGCCTCACGTCGTGCACCTTCCTGTTTCTTTCGGGCGCCGCCTTCAGCCTGACGGCGCTGCGCCACTGGGAGGAGCAGGGCCGGTTCTCCCGCCGCTCGTTCAAGCGCGTGCGGCGCCTCGCCTTCTTTCTCTCGCTCGGCTACTTCGTGAAGTTCCCGATGGGCCGCTTCCTCGATTTGCCCTACGCCACGGAAGAACGCTGGCGGTCGTTCTTCGCGGTGGACGTGCTGCAGAACGTGGCCATCACGCTGCTCGCGCTGCAGGTGCTCATCGGCCTCGCGCGCACACCGCGGCGCTTCGCGGTGGCCTGCGGCGCGCTCGCCGCCGTGCTCGTGGCCGCGACACCGCTCGTACACGGCGTGGCCTGGGTGGAGCGCCTCCCGCTCATCGTGGCGTCGTACCTCTCGTTCGACACCGGCTCGCTCTTCCCCCTCGTCCCGTGGGCCGGCTTCACGCTCATCGGCGCCGCCTTCGGCGTCACTGCCGCCCCGTGGGCCACGCGCGACCACCTGCAGAGCCTGGCGCGCGCCCTCTTCATCACCGGGGCCGTGCTGGCCGTGGGCGCGGGGCTGCTCGGCGAGTTCGGCTGGTTCGAATACGGCGTGCTCGACTGGTGGCGGTCGAGTCCGCTCTCGTTCGTGCAGCGCCTGGGCTCCGTGCTGCTGCTGCTCTCGGTCGTGGCCGCCATCGGCCACTACGTGACGAAGCTCACGGCGCCGCTCCAGGGGCTGGCGGAAGAGTCGCTGCTCGTCTACGCCGTGCACGTGGCGCTGCTCTACGGCTCGCACTGGACGACCGGGCTCGGCCCCCAGCTGGGCCCGCAGCCGCCGCGTGTCGTGCTGCTCTGGGCGGTCGTGATGCTCGTGGCCATGACCACCCTCGCCCTCGCCTGGAACCACATCGAGCGGCTGCACCCGGGGCTGGCCGCGGTGTGCCGCGTCACGGCCATCGTGGCGCTCGTCTTCCCGCTGCTCTAGGCGCCGCCCCCTGCCAGGCCAGACGGCCCAGCTGACCCGGAATCTTCGGACCTTCCGCTTTGGGATCCAGGCGCCGGTGTCAGCGCGCCGAGGAGGTCCGCATGGTGGTGTTCCGGGTGAGGGGTCTGGCCGTGGTGTGCGCGGCGCTGGTGTGTGTGCTCGTCGCGGGGCAGGCGTCCGGTCAGCCGGTGGAGGGGTCGGTACCGCGTGTCGTGCGCTTCGACGGCGTCTGGACGCCCGAGGGCGGGCAGGCCGCCGGCGCCGAAACGGTGACGCTGGCGATCTACGACGTCGCGTCCGGGGGCGCGCCCCTGTGGGAAGAGACTCAGATCGTCTCCGTGGATGCGACGGGCCACTACGCGGTGCTTGTCGGCGCGTCCCGTCCCGAAGGGCTGTCGCCCGACCTGCTGGCCAGCAACGCCCCCCGGTGGCTCGAGGTGCGCTTCGCGCGCTCGACGGCGGCGACGCCACGCGTGCTCCTGACGAGCGTGCCGTACGCGCTCCGCGCCTCGAACGCCGACACGCTGGGCGGCCTGCCCGCCACGGCCTTCCTGCGGGCGACGACGCCCCAGGCCACCAGTGCCGACACGGCGACCGGCGACACCACGACCGCCACCCGCACGCCGACGCCCGCGGTGAACAGCGGCACGGCGAACTACATCGGGAAGTTCAGCAACAGCATCGACCTCACGAGCTCAGTCATGTTCGAGAACGGCGGCCGCATCGGCGTCGGCACGACTTCGCCGTTCGACACCGTGCACGCGCGCTTCAGCGACGGCTCCGGCACCGTCACCGGCTACGCCGTGCAGAACCTCAGCAGTGGCCCGGGCGCCTACTCGGGCATGCTCTTCTACGACCACCTCGGCAACCTCGGTCAGTTCCAGGGCTTCAACAACAGCTCGAAGGAATACCGCATCAACAACATCGCGACGGGCGGCACCATCAATTTCATGCTGGGCAGCTCGCGCTTCCTCGTGGCCCCGGCCGGCATCGGCATCAGCAACACGTCGCCGCAGGACGCGCTGGACGTCGCGGGGGCCGTACGCGCGAGCGCGGGGTTCCGCATCTTCTCGGGCAACACGAATCTCTACGGCGGCACCACCACGGCGCTCGACAACCTCGTCCTCAACTGGGGCCTGAACGACGGCCTGGCGGGCGCAAACGTTCTCGGCAGCCATGGCGGCTACTTCAGGATCGACCTGCGGAGCGGCGCCGAGCTCCAGTGGTGGCACAAGGAAGCGGGCACCGGCGTGGAGACCAAGCAGTTCGCCATCACGCAGACCGGCATCCTGCAGGTGCCGAGCCTGCGCACGTGGCCGGTCTCGACCGGCACGCTGGCGGTCTACACGGACGTCAACGGCAACACGGGCTTTCTCGCCTCGTCGCGCCGCTTCAAGGAAGACATCGAGGACATGGGCGACAGCAGCAACCTGCTGATGAAGCTGCGGCCGGTGACCTACCACTACAAGCGCGACGTCGGCGGCGTGACGGGCGACGGGCCGCGCGCCCTCGAATACGGCCTCATCGCGGAAGAGGTGGCGGAGGTCTATCCGGACGCGGTGGCCATGATGCCCAACGGCGACGCGCAGACCGTGCAGTACAACAAGATCAACGCGATGCTGCTCAACGAAGTGCAGAAGCAGCACCGGAAGATCGAGGAGCTCACGGCGCGGCTGGCGGCACTCGAAAGCCTGCTGACGACCACGCCGAAGTAGGCAAGATCGGGCGGAAGCGGGACGCGCGATGACGCCAGGACTGGCGGGGGAGTGGGCGGTGGCGGACTATGCGATCATGAGGGTCACGCCCGCTGCCCATGGACCCCTCCCCTGGCGAAGAGCTCACGCGGCTGCTGCACGAATGGTCCAGCGGACGCTCGGATGCGCTGCCGCGCCTCATGGAGCTCGTATATCCCGAGCTCCATCGCATCGCCGCGCGGCACCTCTCACGCGAGCGTGCCGGCCATACCCTGCAGCCCACGGCGCTCGTGAGCGAAGCCTACATGCGGCTGGCTCGGCAGCAGCCGGGCAAGCAGTGGAACGACCGCACGCACTTCTTCGCCGTGGCGGCGCGTGTCGTGCGGGCGGTGCTCGTCGATCACGCGCGGGCGCGGGGCGCGGTGAAACGTGGTGACGGCGCGGTGGGCGTGGAACTCGCCGAGGCGCACGCGAGCGTGGCGGCCCGGCCGGTCGACCTGCTCGATCTCGATGCCGCCCTCCTGGAGCTCGAGGCGATGAACGCCGAACAGAGCCGCATCGTCGAGCTGCGCTACTTCGCCGGGCTCTCGATCGACGAGACCGCCGAGGCGCTCGCCATCTCGCCCTCCACGGTGAAGCGCGGCTGGCTCGCCGCCAAGACGTGGATCCGCCGCCGCCTCGACGGCGACCTCGCCGCGCCATGACCCCGGAACGCTGGGCGCGCGTCACCGAGCTCTTCGACGCCGCCAGTCAGTTGCCGCCGGACGCGCGCCAGGTGTGGCTCGAGGCGAACGAGGCCGACGACGCGCTGCGCGCCGAAGTCCGCGCGATGCTCACGAGCTACGACACCGATCCCGGCTATCTCGAGCAGCCGATCGACGCCGCCGGCGCGCTCGACGAGGCGGTGCGCGATCCGCTGACCGGACGCCGGCTGGGGTCGTGGCGGCTCGTGCGCAAGGTCGGGCAGGGCGGCATGGGTGTCGTCTACGAAGCCCATCGCGACGACGACGCCTTCGAGCGCCGCGCCGCCGTGAAGCTGCTGCCGGCGTGGAGCGCCGGTGCGCTCTCGGAACGGTTCCGCTTCGAACGCCGCGTGCTGGCCGGCCTGGACCACCCGGGCATCGCCCGCCTCATCGACGCCGGGTCGGGCGACGACGGGCTGGCCTACTGCGTGATGGAGTTCGTGGACGGCGCGCCGATCGACGTCTGGTGCCGCGAGCGGTCACTCCCGCTCCGCGATCGCGTGGAGCTCTTCACGCACGTCTGCGACGCCGTGGCGCACGCGCACCGGCACCTCGTCGTGCACCGCGACCTCAAGCCGGCCAACATCCTGGTCACCGGCGACGGGCAGCCGAAACTGCTCGACTTCGGCATCGCCACGCTGCTCGACGAAGAGGGCGGGCTGGCCATCGGCACGACACGCACGGGCCATTCGAGCTTTACGCCGGAGTTCGCCAGCCCGGAACAGGTCCGTGGCGACCGTGTCACGACGTCGAGCGACATCTATTCGCTCGGCGTGCTGCTCTACGTGCTGCTCACGGGACGCCGCCCATACGAACTCGCCGGCCTGCCGCCGCTCGACGCGATGCGCGCGATCTGCGACGTCGAGCCGCCGCGGCCGAGCGCCGCAGCCGCGCCGGCGCTGGCCGGCGCCCTCCGTGGCGACCTCGACAACATCGTCGGCAAAGCCCTGCGCAAAGCACCGGCGGAGCGCTACGCCACCGTCGCCGCCTTCGCCGACGATCTGCGGGCCTGGCGCGACGGCCGCCCGGTCAGCGCGGCACCGGCCTCCCTGGCCTACATCGCGCGGCGGTTCGTGCGTCGCAACCGCCTTGCCGTGGCGACGGCAGCGGCCGTCGCGGCGGCGGTGCTCGGCGGCGGCGCCGTGGCGGTCTGGCAGGCGCGAATCGCCCGCGCAGAAAAGGCCAGCGCCGAAGCGCGATTCAACGACGTCCGCTCACTGGCCAATGCCGTCGTCGGACCGCTCTACGACGCGATTGCGGCAGTGCCGGGGTCGACGGCCGCGCGTCAGGTGCTCGTCACCGAGGCGCTCGCGTATCTGGACCGCCTGGCCGCGCTCTCGGCCAACGACCTCGACCTCAAAGCGGAGCTGGCCGAGGCGTATCAGAAGATCGGCGACGTCCAGGGCAACCATCTCGACGCGAATCTCGGTGATGTGCAGGCGGCGAAGACCAGCTACGGGAAACTGCTGACGCTGCGCCAGGCGGTGTTCGCGGCGCGACCGGACGCCGTCAGCCGGCGCGAACTGGCGGGCGCGGAGCTGCTGCTCGGCGATATCGCGCTCGGCGAGAACCAACTCGACGACGCCGTCGTCCGCTACAGCCGCGTGCTCGACCTCATCGCGCCGGCGTTGGCGTCGGCGCCGGACGAGGCGACGGCGCTGATGGCAGCCCGCGCGCACGGGCGTTCCGGCGTGGCGCTCGGCTGGGCGGGGAGAACGCAGGACGCGGCCGCGGCATTCGATCGCGCGATTGCGCTCCTCGAAGCCCGGCTCGCGCGCGCGGACGCCTCGCCAGAGGTGCATCAGAGCCTGGTCGGGATGCTCGGCAACTCGGGCGACATCTACTACTACGCGGAACGGTTCGATCAGGCGCTCAGCCGGTTCGAACGCGCCCTCGACATGGCGCGCCGGCCGCCGGAGGGCACCCCCAAGACCGATGAGCGGCGACGGCTGTCGCAGGCGCTCATCCGCACGGCTGCCGCGCTCAAGGAAGTGGGGCGCCTCCACGACGCGCTGACGCTCGAAACTGAAACGATCGCGCTGCTCGAAGGCTCGACCGCGCTCGATCCGAAAGACGTCAACGCGCGGTTCGACCTGGCGACGACTCGGCAGAACGTGGCCATCACGCACCTGCGACGCGGCGAACTCGCGCCGGCGCGCCGGGAGGCGATGGCGGCGCTCGCGCTCTTCGAATCCACCATGGCCGCCAGCCCCGGCGCGCGGCAGTTCCAGTTCGACTTCGCCGCCACGTGGACCACGCTCGGCCAGATCGAACTGGCGGCGCGACGCTTCACGGCCAGCGCCGACGCCTTTCGGACGTCAGTGGAGCTCTTCCGCGATCCGCAGGTGGCCGAACGGAAACAAGCCGAGCGGCTGCTCGCGCACGAGGGACTCGGCGACGCGCTGAGCGGCCTCGCCGCCGAGACGCGCGACCCGGCCACCACGCGCGAGGCCGTGGCCGCCTATGCGACGGCCCGCGATGGCTTTGCCGCGCTCGCCGGCACCAGTCCGCCGCCGGCGTCGGTGGCGGGCCGGGCCGCTGCCATCGACGCGAAGCTGGCGCGGCTGGCGCCGAAGGCGGTCTCGTGACGCCCGAACGCTGGCCCGGGGCCTTCGTTTGCGTGGGGTGCGACGCCCGCGGCGGCGCGATCGACTACGCTTGAGGGGATGAGCGCAGAGAGCACCGCCCCACGCCCGTCGTACACGATCCGCCCGGCCCAGGTGGCCGACAGCCAGACGCTCGTGTCGTTCACGATCGCCGAGGCACTCGACGCCGAACGGCGCTCGCTGATCCGCACCGACGTGCAGCGCGGCGTCGCCGGCGCGTTCCTGACGCCACCGAAGGTGCGCTACTGGGTCGTGGAGTCGCAGGGCACACTCGTCGGCAGTTGTTCGATCGTGACCGAGTGGAGCAACTTCCGCGGCGGCGACTACTGGTGGATCCAGAGCCTCTACATCGTGCCCGAGCACCGTGGCACGGGCCTCGTGGACATCATGCTCCGGCATCTCGCGCAGGAAGCGAAGGCGGGCGGTGCGCTGGACATCCGGCTCTACGGCTTCAATACCAACGCCCGGGCGCTGCGCGCGTATCAGCGCTTCGGCTTCCGCGAGTCGCCGTACCTCATCCTCACGAAGTCGCTCGTCGGCGAGTAGGCCGGCCGCTCAAGGGCGGATGGATGTGACGGCCTTGCCCGACCGCTCGCGGTGACGCCGCCTGCCGGGCCTTGCGATGATGCAAATCCTCACGGCAGCCACCTGTGGCCGGCCATGCTGTCTCCAGCCGACGCGCGGCGATGACCGGTGAAGAATGGGCGCGCCTCGAGCATCTGTTCGAGGACGCGCGGCAGCGGCCGGCGGGTGAACGCGAGGCGTGGCTCAGGGTCCACTGTGCCGACGAGGCCATGCGGGCGCTCGTCGCCGACATGCTGGTGGCGTACGACCACGACCCCGAGTTCCTCGAAGCCTCCACGGACGTGGCCGGGTCGGTGGCGATGGCGCTCGCCGACGGTCTCGTTGGTTCGCGCCTGGGCCCGTACCGCGTCACCGGGCAGATCGGGCGCGGGGGCATGGGCGTCGTCTACGACGCCGTGCGCGACGACGGCGAGTTCGAACGGCGCGTCGCCATCAAGGTGCTGCCCACGTGGAGCGGCGTCTCGCTCGTGGAACGCTTCCGGCTCGAGCGCCGCGTGCTGGCGTCCCTCGATCACCCCGGGATCGCGCGCCTGGTCGATTCGGGCACGACGCCCGACGGCGCGCCGTACTTCGTCATGGAGTTCGTCGACGGTCCGCCGATCGACGTGTGGGCGCGCGACCAGCGCCTCGATGTCCGTGCGCGCATCGCCCTCGTCGAGCGGGTCTGCGAGGCGGTGGCGTATGCCCACCAGCACCTGATCGTCCACCGCGACCTCAAGCCCGCGAACATCCTGGTGCCGGCGGACGGCCACCCCAGGCTGCTCGATTTCGGCATCGCCACACTGCTCGCGCGCGCCGACGGCGTGGATACGGGCGTGACCGCGACCGGTCATCACACGTTCACGATCGACTTCGCGAGTCCGGAACAAATCAGAGGTGAGGCGGTGACGACGGCGACCGACGTCTACTCGCTCGGCGTGCTGCTCTACCTGCTCGTCGCGGGCCGGCGCCCGTACACGCTGAAGGACCTGTCGCCCTTCGAGGCGATGCGGACGGTGTGCGAGGTCGATCCGCCGCCACCGAGTGCCGTGGCGGCAAGCGCCGATGCCGCAAGAACTCGCGGAGATCTCGATGCAGTGATTGGCAAAGCCCTCCGCAAGGCGCCGCGGGATCGCTACGCCACGGTCGCCGCCCTGGCGTCTGACCTCAAGGCGTTCCGCCTCGGCATGCCGGTCACAGCGGCCCCGGAGTCGTGGACCCGGCAAGCGCGTCGTTTCGTGCGCCGCAACAAGGCGGCGGCCGCGGTGCTGGCCGCCATCGTCGGCGGCGGCAGCGTGGCGGCGTGGCAGGCGCGGGCCGCCGCCACCGAGCGCGATCGCGCCGAACGCCGCTTCGCGCAGGTGCGGGAGTTCTCGCGGTCGCTCATCTTCGACGTCAATGAGGCGTTGTCGCAGGTGCCTGGCAACGTCGAGCCCAGGCGGCTGGTGCTCGAACGCGCCGTCAGTTTCCTCGACGGGCTTGCGTCGGACGTCGGGAACGACCAGGTGCTTCGGCTCGAACTCGCCGAAGGGTACCGCCGGCTTGGCGTGGTGCAGGGCGGACCGACGACCGAGAATGGCGGAGATCGGGCCGCCGCACGGCGCAGCCTGGAGAAGGCGGCGCGGCTGGTCGATGCGGCGCTCGCGGATGACCCCGACGGGCTGGAGCCCCTGATTGCCGGTCTCGACGTGATGGCGGACCTCCGGAGCGTCATCGCGCGGCTCGGGGCGGGGGATGCGAGGGTCGCAGAAGCCCGTCACCGGGCGCTTCTGACCTCGCTCGAGGGACGCCACTCGTCCGACCCGCGCGCCGTCGACGCAATCGCCCGGGGGTACGCCGCGATCGCCGTGACGCTCGAGGCCCGATCGGATTACGTTGGCGCCGAGCGCGCGCTGAGCGCGGCCCTGCCGCTACTCGAAAGAGTGGCGGCCACCGGGGCGAAGCGACGCACGCGGGCGCAGCAGGCCTCCGTGCTCAAGCGCCTCGGTGCCGTGATGCAGTGGCAGGCGCGCTTGGAAGACGCCGAGCGCCGCTATCGCCAGGCACTCGCCCTTGACGAAGAGACGCTGGCCGAACACCCGGGTGACCCGGCGGCGCAATTCGAGATCACGATCACGCTGTCGAATCTCGGCGGAGCTCTCAACAGGCTCGGGCGGCGCGAAGAGGCCATGCAACTGCTCTCCCGGGCGCTCGCGATTCGTCGCAGCCTGGTTGCGGCCGATCCGAACGACGTTCGCGCGACTGACGGGCTCGCGCTGCTCCTCGGTCGCTTCTCGACATACGCCTACAACGCGCGGCGCTTTGCCGACTCGGTCTCTTACAACCGGGAGAAGGTCCAGCTGCGCGAGGCGATGGTGGCACGCGAGGGCTCCAGCCCGCGCACGCGGTCGGACCGCGCGTTGGCACGGCTGGAACTCGCCATGGCGCTCATGGCACTTGCGGAGGCCGGCACGTCTGAAACACGGGCGGCGCTACTCGAGGAAGCCGGCGCGCTGATGCGGGACACGCCGGTATCGGACTTCACGGAGCCGTCCGCCACGGCCGGCGTGTCCGTGGAGGTTTTCCGAGCACAACACGCCCTGGCGCTCGCGCGGGCCGGGCAGTCGTAGCCAGGTCGCCCTACACCCCGAACTGGCGCAGGTGATGGTCCACGTGTTTGTGGATGAGCACGCCCCAGTCGGCGTGCGACAGGGCGCCGAACGCCGGGTGCGGCACGAGGCCGTGTGACTGGCCATCGAGGCGGATGAACGTCTGCTCGAAGAGCGCCAGCTCGCGGGCCAGATCCGCGGAGGCCGATCGCGCGATGAGCTCAGGTGCCGTCGGCGCGCTCTTCGGCATCGGCAGGTGGTGGATGATGAGGTAGCGCAGCGGCGGCCACTTGAGCATCGGCGGCGCCTTGCTCGTGACGGGCAGGTCGCCGGTGGCCATGCGGGTCGATTCGTTCAGGTGCGCCAGCATGCCGGCGGCGCTGAACTTGCCCCATTTCGCGGTGTGCTGCGGCGTGAGCGTGCGGGCGCGGCGCAGAAGTTCGTCGCGGACGGCAGGGTCCCAGACGGTTGGCATGTCTGCATCCTACTCCTGAGTCGACAGTGCCCGCCCCCGGACTCGCGCGGCGGCCCGGGAAGGGTCGGCGCCGCCTTGCCGCCGGGCGCGGCGTCGAGTAGAGTCCGACCACCAAAGCCCGGCCATTCGCGGCCAGGCGTGTCCGGAGGACTCTCTGATGAAGCGTCTGCTGCCGCTCGTCTCAACGATTGCCGCGCTTGCCGCCGCGGCCTCGTTCACGTATCCGTCACTCAGCGCGCAGACGCGGGCCACGGCCACGAACGTGCCCGTCATTCCGCACGAAGCGGTGCCCAACTTCTTCAAGCACCCGCCCGGCATCTACACGGGCGAGAACATGGGCATCGCCACCAACTCCAAGGGCAACATCTACGTGTACCACCGCGCCAACGAGACGCGGCTCTTCGAGTACACGCCCGATGGCACGTTCGTGCGCGAGATCGGCCGCAACAACTATGGCTTCGCCTTCGCACACTCGGTGCGCGTGGACGCGGAGGACAACATCTGGGCGGTCGACGAAGGCACCGACATGCTCATCAAGTTCAGCCCGGAAGGCCGCGTGCTGATGACGATCGGGCGCCGCGAGGATCCGGTGCAGTCGATTCTCAACATGCCGGGCAACGGCACGTATCACGGGCGCAACGAGAAGTACCGCTTCGGCCGCCAGACCGACGTGGCCTTCGACCAGCAGGGCAACATCTTCGTGTCTGACGGCTACTTCGATGCGCGTGTCGTGAAGTACGACAAGACGGGCCGCTTCCTGAAGGCCGTGGGCAAGCGCGGCACCGGGAACCTCGAGTTCAACACGCCGCACTCGATCGCCACCGACTTCCAGGGCAACGTCTACGTCGGCGACCGCGGCAACGCCCGCGTGCAGGTGCTCGACAACAACCTGAACTGGAAGGCGAACTACCCGAACGTCGGGAATCCGTGGGCGGTCTGCGTGTCGGGCGGTCCTGGCCCGAAGAACCCCGGCAAGCAGTATCTCTACTCGTCGAACTCGTGGCAGGACAGCGCGCCGGCCGCTGGCGCCGAGTTCACGGGCGAGGTCTACAAGATGGAACTCGACGGCACGATCATCGGGAAGTTCGGCCGCGCCGGCAAGGCCGCCGGCGAGTTCGCCACCATCCACCAGATGGACTGCCGCGACCCGAACGTCATCTACACGGCGGAAATCAATAACTGGCGGTCGCAGAAGATCCTGCTGAAGGCCGCGCCCACGACGAGCGCCCGGTAGGAGCGACGCCCATGACCCGTACATTCAAGGCTCTCTCGCTCGCCCTCGTCACCACCAGCGCCGCGCTGCTCGCGCAGGCGCCGGTGCCCGAACTGGCCTTCGACACCAACGCCGATTTCCTGCGCACGCCGCCCGACACGTTCGTCGGCGAAGTGGGTGGGGTGGGCGCCAACTCGAAGGGACAGCTCTTCGTCTACACGCGCACCGGGCATCCGTTTGCGACGCTCGGCGACAACCGCACCTTCTACCGCAACGGCTCGCGGCTCTTCCAGTTCGACGCCAGCGGCAAGTTCGTGCGTGAGCTCGGGCAGGACGTCTACGGCTTCAACGCCGCAATCGGTCTGCGCATCGATCCGCAGGACAACGTGTGGACGGTGGATGCCGGCGCCAATCAGGTCGTGAAGTTCGACACCAACGGCCAGGTGGCACTCGTGCTCGGACGCAAGCCCGAGACGATGCCGGTGCGTCCGGCCGCGCCGCCGCCTCCGGCGGCTGGTGCGCCCGCCGCGGGCGGTCCTGGCGGGCAGGGCGGTCCCGGGGGCGCTGCGGCCAATCGGCGGCCTGGTGAAGGCACGCCCGGGTCCACCTTCTTCCGGCCGTCGGACGTGGCGTGGGACGCCGCCGGCAACATCTACATCGCCGACGGCATGGGCGCGAACAACCGCATCGCGAAGTTCGACAAGGAGGGCCGCTTCATCAAGCAGTGGGGCGCGACCGGCTCACAACCCGGGGAGTTCCGCGGCGTGAAGGCGCTGGCCATCGACGCGAAGGGCAACGTCTACGCGGCAGACTACGGCAACCGCCGCATCCAGGTGTTCGATGCGGACGGCAAGGTGCTGAATCAGTTCGGCAACATCGGCACGCCGCTCGCGATGTGCATCACGAAGGGCGCCACGCAGCACCTCTTCATCTCGCACGCAGGTGATGCGGACGGGATGGAAGACGCCGCGATCTACAAGGTCACGCTCGACGGCACGGTCGTCGGCAAGTTCGGCAGCGCCGGCAAGTTGCCGAAGCAGTTCGGCCTCGCCAACTCGCTCGACTGCCGCAGCGACACGGAGCTGCTCGTGGGCGAGATGACCAACTGGCGCGTGCAGCGCATCACGCTCAAGTCGCGCTAGGCTCGAGGGCCTGTCCCGATTCGTGGCCGGCCCGGAATAGGTCGGGCTAGAGCAGATTCAGGCCCTCGGCGCCCACTTCGTTGCGGCACAGGCCGGCGGCACCGGCACCGCGCAGGATCCGCAGCACGTTGTACGCTTTCCGTCTCTCACCTGAGGTGCCGGCCGCCGTCCACGCGCACCGTCTCGCCCGTGACGAAGTCGCTTTCACAGAAGAACGCGATGGCCCTGGCGACCTCGGCTTCCCCGCCCCAGCGGCCAAGCGGCGTCGCCTGCTCCACGGCGGCGGAGTCTTCGGCCGACATGCCGGGCGGCGCCACGATCGGGCCGGGCGCCACGGCGTTCACCAGAATCCGGTCGGCGGCGAGTTCAAGGGCCAGCGCCTCGGTGAGCGCCTTCACGCCAGCCTTGGCGACGTAGTAGGGCACGTAGCCCTGGTAGCGCGGCCGCCCGCTCGCCGCGATCCAGTCGCTGACGTGGATGATGCGGCCACCGCCGGCAGCCCGCAGGTGCGGCACGGCGGCATGGCTGACGAGGAAGGCGGCTCGCAGGTCCACGGCCATCTGCTGGTCCCACTGGCCGGCGTCGAGCGCGTCGAACGGCGTCGCCTGATACGTCGAGGCCATGTGCACGACCACATCGAGCCGGCCGAAGGTGGCGGCGGCCTCGTTGACGGTGGCGCGGCAATCGAGCGGATCCACGAGGTCGGCGCGCAGCATGTGAGCGCGGCGGCCACGGGCGCGCACGGCCGCGGCGGCCCGTTCGGCCGCATCGGCGGAGGCGTGGTAGACGAGCGCCACGTCGGCGCCGAGCGCGGCGAGCGTCGTGGCCACGGCCTCGCCCATGCGGGCGCCCCCGGTGATGAGCGCGGCGCGTCCCTCGAGTGTCACGGTGTCCTCCTCCGGCCGGGCCGGTCTTCGCATGGTATCCGGTCGCGGTATCCTCGGGACGTCATGCGGATCGCGCCCCTCAGGCCCGCACTCGCCGGCGTGTGGCTGGCCCTGGCGCTCGCGCTGTGCATGCTCGTGCCGGTGGGGGCGGTGGACGCCCATCTCGACGCCGATGCCATCGACCAGGCGATCATCTTCGCCCGTCAGGCCACCCGCGACGAGCGCCGCAGCTTCCACGATGGCTACTTCCGGCTGTCCGGCCAGGCCGTGCGCCGCATTTCGCTCGTCTCCGAGTACCGCCGCGTGGTGCTGCTCGTGGAAGAAAAGATGCGGATCCTCGACCGCAACTACGGCGTGCGGCAGATGACCGACATGCTCAAGCCGTGGCGCGGCCTGCTTGAGGTGATCGTCGAGCTGCAGTTCCACCCGCAGAACAACTACGTGGGTGTGCCGCTCATCGACGTGCTGCTCGTACCGCTCGATGGCGCCGGCACGCCGATGCCGCTCGTGGCCGACTTCACCGACCGCCGGCCCCGGTTCGGCCTGTTCTGGGATCCACCGCCGATGGACGCCCCGTGGTGGCCCTTCCCGCCCCCGTACGTGCCGGTCATCACCGGCAGCGAGCCGCTGACGGGCGGCTGGGTGCACGCCCGCTTCGACGCCCGCCCGCTCGCGCGCGGCCGCTACGAGGTGGTTGTGAAAGACGGGGCCGCCACCTTCGGCAAGGGCACGTTCGACCTGGGCGCCCTTCGATAGCGCGTCAGCGAGACACGCCCCAGCCCCCAGCCCCTAGCCCCCAGCCCCCAAGTAAGGGACAATCCCCCGTGGTCCGTCGGCGCGCGCTGTCGCCCTCCCAATTCCTCGCCTTCAGCTTCCTCGGGATCATTGCCGTGGGCGGCGTGCTGCTGGCACTCCCGGTGTCGGCGGCCGACGGCCGCCATGTGTCGCTGCTCGACGCCTTCTTCACCTCGGTGTCGGCGGTGTGCGTGACCGGCCTCATCACCCTCGACACGCCGGTCGACTTCTCGACCTTCGGCCAGGTCGTGATCCTGCTCCTCATCCAGGCGGGCGGCCTGGGGTACATGACGATGAGCACCGTGCTCGTCGCAGCGCTCGGACGCAGCGTGACGCTGCAGGAACGACTGACCCTGCAGGAAGCGCTCAACGCGCAGGACATGGAAGGCCTCGTGCGCTTCGCCGGCACGGTGCTGAAGCTCACGCTCGCCTTCGAACTCACCGGCGCGCTCATCCTCACCCTCTGGTGGTCGTCCACACTCGGCGCCGGCACGGCTGCGTGGTACGGTCTCTTCCATGCCGTCTCGGCCTTCAACAACGCCGGCTTCGCGCTGTGGAGCGACAACCTGATGTCGTGGCGCGGTGACCTCGTCGTGAACCTCGTCATCACGGTGCTCATCATCGCCGGCGGGCTCGGCTTCTTCGTCTGGGCGGAGCTGCTGGCACGGCATCGGCGCACCGTGAAGCTCTCGGTGCACACGCGGCTCGTGCTCGCGGCCACCGGCGCGCTGCTCGTCGGCGGCACCGTGATGCTGCTCGCGCTCGAGTGGAACAACCCGCGCACACTCGCCACGCTGCCGTTCGGCGAGAAGGTGCTCGCGGCGTGGTTCCAGTCGGTCACGACACGCACGGCCGGCTTCAACACGCTCGACATCGGCGCCATGACGGTGCCCTCGCTCTTCGTGATGATGGCGCTCATGTTCATCGGCGCGTCGCCAGGCGGCACCGGCGGCGGCGTGAAGACCTCGACGTTCTCGATCACGCTGGCGGCGCTCTGGGCCACCGTGCGCGGCGAGAACGACACGGTGATCTACAAACGCCGGCTGGCGCCGGAGCTCGTGGCCAAGGCCTTCTTCGTGTCGCTCATCGCCTTCGTCACGATGAACTCGGTGGCCTGGGTGCTGCTGCTCACCGAGGGGCGCGATCTGCTGAAGACCCTCTTCGAAACCACGTCCGCTTTCGGCACGGTGGGTCTCTCCATGGGAGAGAACGGCGCGCCGGTGAGCCTCGCGGCTTTCTTCTCCCCGGCCGGCAAGCTGCTCATCATGCTGATGATGTTCGTCGGCCGCCTCGGGCCGCTCACACTCGCCATCGCCGTGGCGCGCCGCGGCGCGGCGCAGGCGAAGCTCCGGTATCCAGAAGGCAAGATTCTCGTCGGGTAGCACACATGGCCAAACGGACATTCGCGGTGATCGGTCTCGGGCGCTTCGGCGCCGCGATGGCCACGACGCTCTCGCAGCTCGGGCACGAGGTCATCGGCATCGACGGCGACGACGACCGGGTGACATCACTCGCCGATCAGGTGTCGCAGACCGTCAAGCTCGATGCCACCGACGAACGCGCGCTGCGCGCCGCCGGCATCCAGGACGTCGACGTCGCGGTGGTCTCGATCGGCGAGAACATCGAGTCGAGCCTGCTCGTCGTGACGCTCGTGAAGGAGCTCGGCATCGACAACATCGTCGCCAAGGCGGTCACGCCGCTGCACGGCCGCATCCTGGAGAAACTCGGTGTGACGCGCGTCGTGTTCCCCGAACGGGAAATGGCCGTGCGCATCGCGCACAGCCTCGTCATCCCGAACGTGCTCGACTACATCGAGCTCTCGGGCGACTTCTCGATCGTCGAGGTGCCGGCGCCGGCGGAGTTCTTCGGCAAGACGCTGCGCGACATCGGCCTCCGCGCCCGCTTCGGCCTCACCACCATCGCCATCAAGCGCACGTCGAAGACCGGCCACGGCGACTTCACCACGGTGTCGCCAGGTCCCGACGACGTCGTGCAGCCCGGCGACACGCTGGCCCTCCTCGGCAGCAACGAGCGTCTGGGCCAGCTCGAGAAGATGCTGAAGTCGGCCAAGGCGCCGCACTAAGCGGGACGGGCGCGCTTACGGTCCACGTAAGGCATTTCGGTCCGCGTAAGCGGCCGGACCGCATTCTTGCGTTCAGCGGCGGGAAATGCGGCAGATTGTCGCAGCCGGCGTCTGGCGCGAATCGTGCGATCAAAGGGGTCCTGCCGCGGACGTCCCTGCTTCGACGCCGGCAAAGGAGATTCCCCATGCGACGAGTGATGATGAACGTGGCGGCCGCGGCGGCCCTGGTGCTCGGCACGAGCGCCCTGGCGAGCGCGCAGACGATCCGGCTGACGGCCGTGCTTTCGGGTTCGAACGAAACGCCCGCCATCGTCGTGACCGGCGCCACCGGTACTGCTGAGGTCTTCGTGAACCTGGCGACCCAGGCCGTGACCTACACGGTGAACGTGTTCAACCTGCCGAGCGGCGCCGTGGGCGGTCACTTCCACGTGGGTGGTCCGGGTGCCGGCGGTCCGGTCGTGGTCGATCTGGCGCCGCCCGCCAACATCTCCAACGACTTCACGCTGACCGGCACGGTGTCGCAGTCGGCGCTGCGCGTGCGCGCCGATCAGGGCATCCGCACATGGGAAGACTTCATCCAGGCGCTCGTCGGCGGCCAGGTGTACGTAAACATCCACAGCGCGGTGAACCCGGGCGGCGAAACGCGCGGCCAGCTCACGGTCACCCCGTAAATCGACGTTCTCAGTTTTCGCCGGTGTAGCCCGCGTCTTCGCGGGTTGCACCGGCGCTCGTGCGTACGGCCATATGGGCACAGGTATACTCGACGACGCGATGAAGCTGTCGGTCGTCATGCCGTGCTACAACGAACGCGCCACGATCCGCGAGATCGTCGGCCAGGTACAGGCCGTGGACCTCGGCGGCGTCGCGCTCGAGATCGTCATCGTCGATGATGGCTCGAAGGACGGCACCCGCGACATCCTCGCCGGGCTCGACGGCACCGGCGGCGTGCGCGTGCTGCTGCAGCCGGTGAATCAGGGCAAGGGCGCGGCGGTCGCCCGCGGCTTCCGCGAAGCCACCGGCGACATCGTCATCATCCAGGATGCCGACCTCGAGTACGACCCGCGCGAGTACCCGCTGTTGCTCCGCCCGATCCTCGAAGGCAAAGCCGACGTGGTGTATGGGTCGCGGTTCCTCGGCGCCCAGGGCGGCCACCGCGTGCTCTACTTCTGGCACTCGGTCGGCAACAAGCTGCTGACGCTGCTCTCGAACGCCATCACCGATCTGAACATGACCGACATGGAGACCTGCTACAAGGTCTTCCGCCGCGAGATCGCCGAGCGGCTCGACGTGCAGTCGCGCGACTTCGGCATCGAGCCCGAGATCACCTGCAAGATCGCGCGGATGCGGGCACGGGTGTTCGAGGTGCCGATTTCGTACAACGGCCGCACCTACGAAGAGGGCAAGAAGATCGGCCTGAAGGACGCCTTCAAGGCCGTCTACACGCTGGCGCGTTTCGCGCGCTGGACGCCGCCCCCCGGCACGTCGCGCTGATCTCCGGGCGCCAGCCCACGTATACTCGGCGGCTGAGATGACGCTCACCGTCGTGATGCCCTGCTACAACGAGCAGGCCACCATCCGTGACATCGTCGCCAAGGTCCAGTCCGTGGACCTCGGGGGCATCGGCCTGGAACTCCTTATCGTCGACGACGGCTCGAAGGACGGCACGCGCGACATTCTCGCCGAACTCGACGGCACCGGCGGCGTGCGCGTGCTGCTCCAGCCGGTGAACCGGGGCAAAGGCGCGGCCGTCGCCCGCGGCTTCCGCGAGTCCACCGGCGACATCATCCTCATCCAGGACGCCGACCTCGAATACGACCCGCACGAGTATCCGCGCCTGCTGCAGCCGATTCTCAAGGGCAAAGCCGACGTGGTCTACGGCTCGCGGTTCCTCGGCACGAGCCGCGGCCACCGGGTGTTGTACTTCTGGCACTCGATCGGCAACCGGCTGCTGACGCTGCTGTCGAACGCCATCACCGACCTGAACCTGACCGACATGGAGACCTGCTACAAGGTTTTCGTGCGCGACGTCGCGCAGCGGCTCGACCTGCAGTCGCGCGACTTCGGCATCGAACCGGAGATCACCTGCAAGGTCGCCCGCATGGGCGCGCGCGTCTACGAGGTGCCGATCTCGTACAACGGCCGCACCTACGAAGAAGGCAAGAAGATCGGCCTGAAGGACGCCTTCAAGGCCGTCTACACGCTGCTGCGTTTCGCGCGCTGGGAAGCGCCCGACGACGACATCGGCGCCCGCACGCTGCGCCGCATGGCGGGGCTCACCGCCTACAACAAGTGGCTGCACGACCGCTTCGACGCCTTCCTCGGCACGCGCATTCTCGAGGTGGGATCGGGCGTGGGCAACCAGACGCGCTACTTCGCGGATCGCGAGCGCGTCGTCGCCTCGGACATCGAGGCGCACTACCTGCGCGAGCTGCGGCGGCGCTTCGACGACAAGGCGCACGTGCGCGTGGCCTCGTTCTCGTTCCCGCTGTCGGATGCCGACCGTGCGGACCTCAGGGCCGAGCACATCGACTCGATCGTCTGCATGAACGTGCTCGAGCACATCAAGGAAGACCGCGAGACGCTCAGCGATTTCGCGTCGGTGCTCGATCCGGGCGGCCGGATGGTGCTGCTCGTGCCGTCGATGCCGTCGCTCTACGGCACGCTCGACGAGGCACTGCGGCACTTCCGCCGCTACGACAAGGCCGGGCTGAGACAGCTCGTGACCTGCTGCGGCTTCGACGTGCAGGAGATTCGCTTCCTGAACCGGCTCGGCGTCGCCGGCTGGTGGCTCAACTCACGTCTGCTGAAGCGCCGTGTGCTGCCCAGGGGGCAGCTGGCCGCGTTCAAGTGGTTCATGCCCCTCCTGAGGCTCGAGGAGAAGAATCCGCCGAGCTTCGGCATGTCGCTCCTGGTGCTCGCCACCAGGCGGTAGCCCGATGGCCCAGCCGAGACGTGCCTGGCCTCGCGGAAGCGGCATCGTCAGCGGCTACGCGCTGCTCGGCGCCTGGATCACCTGGCCGCTCGTGACGCGGGCCGGCACGTCCATCGCCGGTGACTTCGGCGACCCCGTGTTCGTGGCCTGGGTGATGGCCTGGGTGTCCGATCACCTCACGGCGATGCTCGGGGGCGACCTCGGCGCATGGGCGGCGATGTGGAATGCGCCGATCTTCGCGCCCGAGTCGTCCACGCTCGCGTATTCCGACAACTTCATAGCGCAGGGCGTGCAGGCGCTGCCGGTGTGGTGGGCCACGCACAATCCCCTGCTCGCCTACAACACGCTCTACCTGCTGACGATGACGCTCACGGGCGTGGCCGCGCACGGACTCGCCGTGCGTCTGTCGGGGCGGCACGTGGCCGGAGCGGTGGCCGGCGTGCTCTGCATGCTGAACGACTACCGGACGTTCTGGGCACTGAGCCACCTGCAGATTCTGTCGATCCACTGGTGGCTGTTCGGCCTGTGGGGCCTCGATGTCTTCATCGGCACGGGCTCGCGAAGGGCGCTGGCCGGGGCGGCGGCCGCGCTGGTCATGCTGCACCTGTCGTCGAGTTACCTGATGGCGTACTGCGCGCCGTTCACGGCCGCGTTCGCGGTCTGGTCGCTCGCGCGTCACGGCCGCCTGCGTGACGCCTCGGCCTGGGCGGGCGTCGCGGGCGCTGGCCTGCTGTCGGTCGCCGCCGTGCTGCCGGTGGTATGGCGGTATCTGGCCACGCGCCAGGCGCTCGGTTTCGAGCGTTCGCTCGAGGAAACCAGCGCGAACTCGGCCACATTTGCCGCCTACGGTGCGGCGATGCCGTGGATCGCACCGCTCGTGCTGCTGGCGCTTGCCGGTGCGCTCGCACCGGCGGCCGCGGCGGGCGGCCTGACACGGCGGGCGCGCTGGGGTCTCGTCGCCTTCGCCATCGTGGCCGGCGTGCTGGCGATGGGTCCGGCGATTCGGCTCGACGGCGACGTCTACACGGGCCCGTATCTGTGGCTGCGGGACGCGATACCGGGGTTCGATGGCCTGCGTGTGCCGCACCGCTTCGTCGCCATCGCCGCGACGCTGCTCTCGCTGCTCGGCGGCATCGGCGCCGCCTGGCTGGCGCGCTGGCGTCTGGCGCTCGTGCCGGTGGCTGTGGCGGTGGCACTCGTGACGCGCACCGGCTGGCACGCACCGTTCCCGATCGACCGGGCGCTGACGCCAGACACGCTCGCGGCCACGCCGGCCTACCTGCGCCCGCACGCGTCACTGCCGCGCATCTATCAGTTCGTGGCCACCACGCCGCGCGATGCCGTGATCGCCGAGTTGCCGTTCGGCGAGCGTGGCTACGAGATCCGCTACACCTTCTTCACGGCCGGACACCGGCGGCGCGTGCTCAACGGCTACAGCGGCGTGCTGCCGCCGAGCTACGAGGCACGCCGTGCGGTGCTGGCGGCGCCGCTCGGGAATCGGGAGGCCGCGTGGGCCGCGCTGGCGCCGGCCACGCACGTGATCGTGCACGAGCAGGCCTGGCGCGACGACACCGGCACACGCGTGCGGGCCTGGCTCGACGGGCGCGGCGCGCGCGTGGTGGCCAGCGCCGACGGCGCGTGGCTCTACGCGTTGCCGACGCGCTGAGGGCGGGCAGACAGGGCCCGAAATGAAAACGGCCGGTGAGGCGTGAGCCCCACCGGCCGCGGTCGAGCGATCCAGCGCGCGCTTACGCGAGTACCTTGATGACGACGCGACGGTTCTGCGAACGGTTCGCGCGGTTCTTGTTGTCCTGCACGGGCTTCTCTTCACCGAAGCTGATGGCGTTCATCTTGTGCAGCGGCACCTGGTGCTGCTCGTAGAGATACCGCTTCACGGCTTCGGCGCGTTCGAGGCCGAGGCGCTCGTTGTAGGCGGCCTCGCCGACGTTGTCGGTGTGGCCTTCGATCTCCACCCAGATCGCCGACTTCTGCGACTTCACCTGCGCCACCATCTGGTCGAGGGCGGCCTTGGCTTCATCCGAGAGCTTCGCAATGCCGCTCTTGAACTTCGCCTGGTCGTCGGTCAGGACGGTTTCGAAGATGAGCTTCCTGGTGGACGCTTCGACGGCCTCCGCCCTGGCGACCGCCTGCTTGCCCACTTCCATGGCCTGCGTGCCGGTCTGCTGCGCGGCCATCGCGTTCTTGTCGGCGGTCTGGGCGGCCTGGCCGGCCTGCACGGCCTTGCTGTCGACCTCGCCGATCTTCTGTTCGGCGACGCGGACGCGCTCCTGCGTTTCCTCGAGCGACTTGCCGAGGGTGGTCACCTTGTCGTTCACCTGGCCGACTTCGGTGCGCACGAACTTCTTGGTGGCGCAGGCCGGGGCGACGGCGAGAGTTACAGCAAAGCAGCTGACTACGAAAATGGACTTCGTCATGGTGTGGGTCCTCCTGAGACGCCGTTCCTGCTAGTGGATTTCCAGGGCCACTAGAACTTCTTGTTACTCATCACTCCGACCGCGCGAGCCAGCGACGTATCCGCCACGCGCCCGAACCGTCAGGTTCTTCCTGGTTGTCCGAATCTCAATCGGGTGCCAGCCGGCCCCCGCGCCAGGTTCGAACGCGATCAAATACTGCTGACGCAGCTCGCGCACCACCTGCCTGGCCACCTTGCTCGTGTCCGACGGCGTGCTGGCATAGAACAGCTCGCCTCCCGTCCACGCCGCAAGCTCTCGAATCGTGCCCACCGAGGCCGGCGGTTCGTCGCGGGGACGTCCGTTTTCATCCGGGTTGTCGATGGGAAGCACGACCGCAATCACGTAGACGGGCACGTCGATCTCGCTCGCGATGCCCGAAACTTCCGCCGGCGTCAGCCGGCTGGCGGTGTCGATGCCGTCGGTCAGCACGATGATCGCGCGGCGGCTGTTGGCCCGCTCGTGGATCGTCCGTGCGGTCTCGGCGATGGCATCGTGCAGCGAAGTGGCCCCGAACGGTTCGACCTCCCCCAGCGCACCTTGCAGGGCACGCGTATCGACCGTAAACGGGGCCACCTCGTGCAGCCGGCTGTCGAAAGCAAACAGCGCGGCTTCGTCGCGGCCGTGCTCCAACCAGGAGAGCACATGGTTGGCCGCAAACTTGGCGGCAAGCGATCTGGACGCCACGTCCATGCTGCCGCTGACATCGAACAGAATCGCCACGCTCACCGGCGCAGCCTCGGTGCGGAACGCGCTGATGCGCCGGGGCACGCCCCGGTCGAGCACCTCGAAATCGGCTACCGTCAAATCACTCACCGCCCGTCCGCGTTTGTCGCGAACGGTCGCACTGACGGTGACGAGGTCCACGCCCGACCGGAACACTCCGGCAGACTGGTCTGCGTCGACCGGCGGTCCGGTCGTTTGACCGTAAGCCGGAGCCGTCAGCAGGGCGACGAGGGAGGCAATCACTGCCCGCTGCATGCCTTCGCCTTTTACAACCTCTGTGCCATCTTGTTTAAGTGTTGATAACAAACAACTTGAAGATTTCTGACGATCGCGGCATTGGGCACCGATTGCCGAGAAACGGTAAGACTTACACACACCATGTAAATTCCGACTGGGTCGGCATCGCCGGAGGCGACCTGAATTGCCCGATTTTGCACGCCGGCGCCGGATGTCCCCCGGGGTCGGGGCGGCGGCTGTTAAGATCGCCGGCGCCATGTCCACCGCCACGACGCCGATCCGCGCGGCCAACCGCGTGCACCGCTTCACCTACGCCATCCGCCAGGTCGTGGCCGAAGCGAAGAAGGTGGAAGCCACCGGCATGGCGGTGCGCTACCTGAACATCGGCGACCCGAACGCCTTCGGCTTCGTGACGCCGCCGCACCTCATCGAGGCCGCCGCCAGGGCGATGCGCGACGGCCACAACGGCTACACCGCCTCGGCCGGCATCCTGCCAGCCCGCGAGGCCGCCGCTGCCGACTTCAGCGCCCGCGGCGTCGAGGTGTCGCCGGATCGGGTGCTCATCACGTCGGGCACGTCCGAAGGCATCGAACTGGCGCTCACGGCGATCGTGAACGAAGGCGACGACGTGCTCGTGCCGTCGCCGACCTATCCGCTCTACACGGCCGTGCTCGCCAAGATCGGCGCGAACCCGGTGTACTACCGCACCGACCCAGCCCGCGGCTGGCTGCCCGACCTCGAGCACATGGCACACGCCGTCACGGCGAAGACCCGCGCGCTCGTGCTCATCGACCCGAACAACCCGACCGGCGCGATCTATCCCGAGGCGCTGCGCCGCGAGCTCATCGACTTCGCGGTGATGCGCGGCCTGGTCATCCTCGCCGACGAGGTCTATGGCGATCTGGGCTTCGACGGCCCGGTGCCGCCGATGGCGGCCCTGGCGCCCGATGCGCCGATCATTTCGTATTCGTCGCTCTCGAAGGCGTATCTCGCGCCCGGCTGGCGCGCCGGCTGGATGGCCGTGGGTGCCACGCCACGCCTCGACGAGGCGCTCGCCGCGATCAAGAAGCTGGCCGACGGGCGTCTCTGCAGCCCTGGCCCGATGCAGTACGCGGTGACGGCGGCGCTCACCGGCGACCGCTCGCACCAGGTGGCGTTCCGCAGGGAACTCAAGCTGCGGTCGGATCTCACCGTGGCCCGCTTCAACGCCATGCCCGGCATGCACGTGGTGGCGCCGCAGGCGGCCTTCTACGCGATGCCGCAGGTGGCGCTGCCGCCCGGCAAGACCGACGAAGACTTCGTGCTCGGCCTGCTGCGCGCCAGGGGCATTCTGGTGGTGCACGGCTCGGGCTTCGGCCTGCCTGCCAACGGCGGCTACTTCCGCGTCGTCTTCCTCGCCTCGCCGGCCGAGCTTGCGTCGATCTACGACGACGTGGCCGGCTTCGCGCGGGAGTTCGCGCAGGCCTGATCCCGGTGCCGCTCTTCCTGCGCGGGCGCGGCGGCCAGACGCTGGCCGCCTTCGTGGCCTACGTCGCGCTGACCATCGCGATGACGTGGCCGATCGCCCGTGGCATCACCCGCGACGTGCCCGCCGACCTCGGCGACGCGCTGCTCAACATGTGGATCATGGCGTGGGACAGCGAGGCCCTCGTCGCCATGGCGTCGGGCACCATGTCGTTCGCCGAGCTCTGGAACGGCAACATCTTCCATCCGTCGCCGCTCAGCCTGACCTTCTCCGAACACCTGCTGCCGCAGGCGGTGCAGGGCCTGCCCTTCTATCTCGCTACCGGCAACATCGTGCTCGCCTACAACGTGGTGTTCCTCGCCACGTTCGCCCTCTCGGGCCTCGGCATGTTCCTGTTCGTGCGCGAGCTGACCGGCCAGGCGCGCGTGGCGTTCGTGGCCGGTCTGTTCTTCGCGTTCGTGCCGTACCGGCTGGGGCAGTTTCCGCACGTCCAGACGATCTCGTCGCAGTGGATGCCCTTCGCGCTCTTCGGCCTGCGGCGTTTCTTCGACAGGGGACGCCTCACCGCGCTCGCCGGCGGCATCGCGGCCTTCGTCGTGCAGGGCCTCTCGACCGGCTACTACCTCTTCTACTTCGCGCCGGTGCTCGGCGGCTACGCGCTGTGGGAGATGGTGGTGCGGCGGCGACTGCGGCACGCGCCCACGTGGATCGCGATGATCGCGGCGGCGGCCGGGGCCGTGGGCGCGAGCCTGCCGTTCCTGCTGCCGTATCTCGAGGCGCGGGACACCTTCGGACTCACACGGCCCTTCGAGGAAGTGCTCGGGCTCTCGGCGGATCTCTACGCCTACGTCAACGCGCCGCCACAGCTGTATTTGTGGGGTCCGCGGCTGAACGGATATCCGCAGCCCGAAGGCGACCTCTTCTTCGGCGCCGTGCAGGTGCTGCTCGCGCTCGTCGCCGTGGGTCTCTGGGGCTGGCAGGCCTGGCGGGCCGGCCGTGGGCAGGCCCTCGCCGTGGGCACGTCCGACGGCCGCGTGCGTCTCCTGCTCGGGCTCACGGCGGCTACGCTCGTGGCCGCGCTCGTGCTGGCCGTGACCGGCGGCTACACGGGCGAAATCGCGGGCGTGACAATCCGCATCACCAACGTGCGGCGCGCGATGGTCGTCGCCGCGATCCTGTTCGCGCTGGTGCTGTGGTACTCGCCGCGCGTGCGCACGGCGGTGCGGGCGCATCCGGGCGACCTCACGCCGCTCTTCGTCATCGCCGTCGTCTTCGCGGTCGTGATGTCACTCGGTCCGCTGCCCCGCGCCGGCGGCGTGCGCCTGAGCGGCCTCGGCCTCTACGCCACGTTCTTCGAGTGGGTGCCGGGCTACGACGGCCTGCGCGTGCCGGCCCGCTTCGCGATGGTCGCCGCGGCGATGCTCGCACCGCTCGCCGCCTACGCGCTGGCACCGCTCGGACGTCGCGGCCTCGTGGGCACGCTGGCCTTGGTCCTCACCGGCACGCTGTTCCTGGCCGAGTCGTACGCGGTGCCGATGCCGGTGAATCTCAACTGGGACACGGGTCCGCGGTATGCGATGCCGTGGGGCGCCGTCCATCGGCTGAACGAGGGGCCGCTGGCCTACCGGCACCTGCTCGCCATGCCCGACGACACGGTTGTGATGGAGCTGCCCTTCGGCGACTCGGCGTGGGATCTGCGGTACGTCTACTACGCCGGCCTGCACGGCAAGCGCATCGTGAACGGCTACAGCGGCTACTTCCCCGATGGCTATCGCGCGCGGGCGGCGCGGCTCTCCGCGATCTGGACCGATCGCGACGCGGCGTGGACGGCCATCACGACCTCCGGCGCCACGCACGTGCTGGTGCACGTCGACGGGTTCCGCGAACAGGAAGGGCCGGCGATGGTCTCGTGGCTGCAGACCCAGGGCGCGCGCATCACGGCCGGGTTCGACGACGGCGATCTGCTCTTCGCCCTGCCACAGTAGATCCCGCGGCGGGCGTGGCAGAGCGTCGGCGACGAGGGCCGCCGGCAGGACGCAGGGGGCGCCCGAGACGAGAGCAGGAATCCGGTGCTCAGCCGCGCCGGCGCAACCACCACTTCTCGGCTTCCGTGGCGACAAGGAGTGCCAGGCCTGCGGCCAGCGCGATCAGCCATTCGCTGACGCCCAGCGGCTGGACGCGCAACAGCGACGTGGAGAGAAAGGGCGCATAGAGGGCCGCGATCTGCATCCCGACCACCAGGCCGATGGTGCCGAGCATCACCGGATTCGTGAACAGCCCGATGGTCAGCAGCGAGTCACGCGACGACCGCGTGGCCAGGCACTGGAAGACCTGCAGCACGGCCAGGGTGGTGAACATCACCGTCTGCCACCGACCGCCAGGATGGCGTTCGTAGTACACGAACCCGACCGCCAGCGTGACGAGCCCGATGAACGCGCCAGTCCACACCACCTGGCCGCCCAGCCCGCCGCTGAAGATGCCGGCCTGGGGCGAGTGCGGCGGGCGGTGCATGACATTGTGTTCCGGCGGCTCGGCCCCGAGGCTCAGTCCGAGGAGCCCGTCGGTCATCAGGTTGAGCCAGAGCAGCTGCAGGGGCAGCAGGGCGACCGGATCGGCGAGGGGGCGCCCGAGCAGCACGAACGGAATCGGCCAGACCAGCATGACCACGACCTTGCCGATGTTGCCGGCCACGGCGAACTTGATGAAGCGCCGCAGATTGTCGTAGATGACCCGGCCCTCTTCGACGGCCGCGACGATGGTGGCGAAGTTGTCGTCGCGCAGCACCATGTCGGCTGCCTCTTTGGAGACGTCGGTGCCGGCGATGCCCATGGCGACGCCGATGTCGGCCTGCTTGAGCGCCGGCGCGTCGTTGACGCCGTCGCCGGTCATGGCCACGACGTGCCCCTGTTGCTGGAGGGCGTGGACGATGCGCAGCTTGTGTTCGGGAGAGACCCGCGCGAACACCGACACGCGGCGCACCGCCTCGGCAAAGGGCCCCTCGTCCAGGGCGTCGAGGTCGCGGCCGGTCAGCGCGCCGTCGCTCGCGATGCCCAGCTCGTGGGCGATGGCGGCGGCGGTCAGCGGATGGTCGCCGGTAATCATCACCAGGCGGATGCTCGCCGACACGCAGTGCGCCACTGCGTCTTTGACCTCCGGCCGCGGCGGGTCGATGATGCCGACCATGCCGACAAAGGTGAGGCCGCGCTCGGTGTCGCTCGTCGCCGTCGGTGCCGGCACGGCGCGGAACGCCACGCCCAGCACGCGCATCCCGTTGCCGGCCAGGCCGGCGTTGGCGGCGAGAATGCGCCGGGTCCAGTCGCTGCTCTTGGGCTCGGCCCGGCCGTTCGTCCAGATGTGTGTGGTCGATTCCAGCAGACCGTCTACGGCACCCTTCGTGAACGCCACATAGGGTGTATCGAGCGCCTCCAGGGCGCTCAGGGCCGCGTGCCCGGGCGTGGCCGCCGGCCGCGGGTGTACGGTGGTCATGCGTTTGCGGTCCGAATCGAACGGCAGTTCGCCGACACGTGGCATGGCCGCCGACAGCGCCTCTTTCGTCAGACCAGCCCGCAGCGCCGCGATGAGCAGCGCACCTTCGGTGGGATCGCCCAGGGCCACGACCCGGTTGCCCTCGGGTTGCCGCGTGAGTGTGGCGTCGTTGCACAACACGCCGCCGACCAGGACCAGGCCGATGGGCGTCGACCCGAGGACCGCGGGCGCGGCCGCCTGGTCGGCGTCCTCGAGGGAGGGACGGCCGCTGCGCAGCGTCTCGTCGATCACGAGGCGCTCGCCGGCCACATCGATGACCGTGACGGTCATGCGGTTCTCGGTCAACGTGCCGGTCTTGTCGGTGCAGATGGTCGTGACCGAGCCCAGCGTCTCCACGGCCGGCAGCTTGCGGATGAGCGCGTGGCGCTTCAGCATGCGCTGGGCGCCGAGCGCCAGCGTGAAGGTGAGCACTGCCGGCAGACCTTCCGGAATCACCGCCACCGCGACGCTGATGGCGGTGAGCACCATGTCTTCCGGTGACTCGCCGTCGAGCACGCCGAGGATCAGGATGAGCACGGCGACGGCAAGACCACCGGCCGCCAGCAGCTTGCCCACCGCATCGAGCCGCTGCTGGAGCGGCGTCACCTCGGCCTTCACCGACTGGATGAGCGTGGCGATCCTGCCGAGCTCGGTCTGCATGCCGGTCTCGACGACAATCGCCTGCCCGCGCCCGTAGGTGACGAGCGTGCCGAGGTAGCCCATGTTGCGGCGGTCGCCAAGCGGCAGGTCCGCCGTGGCGAGCGACGCCACCTGTTTCTCAACCGGCTCTGATTCGCCGGTGAGCGCCGATTCCTGGATGCGCAGATTGACCGCGACGACCAGCCGCACATCGGCAGGCACGACGTTGCCGGCCTCGAGAACCACGAGGTCGCCAGGCACCAGGTCGCGCGCCGAGATGTTCACCGGGTGGCCGTCGCGCAGCACCCGCACGCCCGGCACTGCCAGCTTCTTGAGCGCGGCAATCGCCTTCTCGGCGCGGTATTCCTGGTAGAAGCCCAGCAGACCGAACAGGGCCACGATGGCCACGATGGCGCCGGCTTCGAGGAACTTGCCGAGCGCGAGCGAGAGCAGGGCGGCGCCGATCAGGATGAGCACCATCACCGCCGTGAACTGCTCCCACAGAATGCGCCAGGGGCTCTTGGCGCCGTGTTCGATGAGTTCGTTCGGGCCATGGCTGGCGGCCCGCGCGGCCGCCTCGGCGCTGCTCAGGCCGCGTTCCCGATCGGTCCCCAGGGTGCGAGCGACGTCGTCGTCCGACAGTACGTGCCAGGGCTGGTCCACGACAATCATCTCCAGTGCAATGCCGGCGGCACGGCTGACCAACGCACATGACGACGCGTCGAACGGCATCGACAGTCTATCGTGCGGCCGCGCGTGACCAGACCGGCCGTGAGGCAGCACGACCGTGCACCGTCAAACGGGGTTTGCATGCCTGTGATGTCGCTGTCGTCCCAAACCGTGAAAGTGGGGAACACCGGTCGTCCAGCCCGCTTGGGTCGGGTGTCTCCTGCGGCCGGCGGGGAGTTGTCATGTCCGCACGTCCGCTGTCCGTGGGTGCCGCGGGGCTTCGCGCCCTCGGTCTTGTCCTTGCTCTGATCCTGCCGCAGGCCGCGTTCGCGCAGACCGATGCCGGCACACTGCGCATCCTGGTCTCCGACGAAAGCCAGGCCGTGGTGCCCGGCGCCAATGTCGACGTCGTCAACGCCGCCACCGGTGTCACGCGGTCGGCGGTAAGTGATGCGTCCGGCTTCGGGCAGTTCTCGCCGCTGCCGCGCGGTCTCTACACCGTCCGCGTCAGCCTCGCCGGTTTCCGCACCGTCGAAGTGAGCGCCGTGCGAATCGATGTCAACGAGCGCCGCTTCCTGCCCGTGACGCTTGCGGTCGCCACCACCAGTGAGGTGGTGGAGGTGGTGTCACGCGCGGCGGTGATTCAGACCGAAGACGGATCGCTCGGTCAGGTGATCAAGGGCGAGGTGGCGGTGGAACTGCCGCTGGCCGGCCGTCGCTACACCGAACTGGCGCTGCTCGTGCCCGGCACCGCCGCCAGCACCATGACCGTCGAGACGCGCGGGCCGGGCTGGTTCGTCTCGAACGGCAACTACCACACCCAGAACAACTTCATCCTCGATGGCTTCGACAACAACCAGGGCACCCAGAACGCGCAGTCGCTGTCCGCGCAGGTGGTGCAGCCGTCGCCGGATGCGATTGGCGAGTTCAAGGTGCAGACCAACAGCTTCTCGGCCGAGTTCGGCCGCTCGGCGGGTGCGGTCGTCAACGTGTCGCTGAAGTCGGGGACCAATGAGACGCGCGGCACCGCCTTCTACTTCAACCGCGACAAGGCGCTCGCCGCCACGTCATGGCGCGCCAACCTCATCGGCGCCCCCAAGGAAGATCTGCAGTGGCATCAGGGCGGCTCCACGATCGGTGGCCCGATTGTCCGCAACAAGACCTTCTACTTCGGCTCGTACGAAGGTTTCCGCCGCAACTTCTCGAACACCTTCCTCGTGAACGTGCCCACTGCCGCCCAGCGGGCCGGCGTCTTCAACACGACCATTCGCGACCCGCGAACCGGGCTGGAGTTTCCCAACAACACGATTCCGCGCGACCGCTGGGATCCGCTGGGCGCGCGGCTCCTCGACCTGTATCCGCAGCCCAATCTGCCGGGCCGCTCGGCCGCCGGCGGCCGCGTGATCGAAAACTACGGCGTGCAGCGGCCCGGCCGCGAGAACACCCACAAGTCCGACCTGCGTTTCGATCACTCGCTGGGCAGCACCGATCGGCTGATGGCGCGTTACAGCTTCCTGCAGCAGGACATCTACCGCGATGCCCTGTTCGAGGGGCTCGGCGACGGCGTCGGCAACCAGGGGGAGCAGTTCAACCGCAATCAGAGCTTCGGCCTGGGCTGGACCAGAATCGTCGGCAGCCGCATGGTCAACGAGGCGCGCGTCGGCTACAACCGCACGCACTCGCGCTTCGCGCATGCCACCGCCAACGAGCAGACCGCCGCCGAGTTCGGCTTCCGCGGGCTGCCCGACTTCATGGGCACGACCGGCGGCCTGCCGCTCATCTCGCCGGCCAACTACAACCCGCTCGGCACCCGGAACTTCCGGCCGCAGTACCAGAACCCGCACCACTGGCAGTTCCAGAACACGCTGACGCTCGCCCTGGGTGCGCACGCGGTGCGCTCGGGCGTCGAGGTGCGCGTGAAGAACAACGAGCTCGTGGACGTCGTACGCCGCACGCCCTCGTATTCGTTCACCGGGCAGGTGTCGGGCGAGAGCATCGCCGACCTGCTGCTCGGCGTGCCGCGCGAACTGGCCGCCACGACCCTGCCGGTCGTCGACTGGGCGCAGCAGGCGTATGCGGCCTTCGTCCAGGACGACTGGAAGGTGCGGCCCAACCTCACGCTCAACCTCGGGCTGCGCTACGAGTACACGACGCCCTTCTACGGCGCGGGTGACAACAAGAACGTCAACTTCGACTTCGCGACCGCCCAGCTGATTCAGGCGACCGACGACAACCCGTACCTGATGGACCCCGACCGCAACAACTTCGCGCCGCGCCTCGGCTTCGCGTGGCAGGCGACCCCGGAACGAGTGGTCGTCCGCGGCGGCCTCGGCGTCTTCTACTCGATGGAGGACATGCGCGGCAGCGAGGGCATCATCGCGCTGAACCCGCCGGCGCTCGTGCAGGCGGCGCTCGTCGGCACCGGCAACGGCTCGCCGATCGGCCTCTCGGATCCGTTCCCGGCCGGCTTCCTCTCGAACTTCAATCCCTCGAACGTCTCGGTCAAGGCCCGCGAACGGAACCAGCAGGCCGCGACGGTCTATCAGTGGAACGTCGCCACGGAAGTGCTCCTGCCCTTCCAGACGACGATGGAAGTGGCGTATGTCGGCAATGTCGGCCGCAACCTGCTGACCATCGTGCCGGTGAACGCGGTCGACTTCGGCCGGGATGGTTCGGTACCCGCGAACCGGCCGTATCCGGGATGGCAGCAGATCGAGAACAACATCACCAGGGGCCAGTCGACCTACCACTCCCTGCAGGCCAAAGTGGAACGCCGGCTGTCGAAGGGCTTCTATGCGCTGGCGTCGTACACCTACGCGCGCGCGGAAGACGAGGTGGGCGCGTGGGGCGCCGGTGGCAGCGGCGTGCAGGCGCAGGTGAAACCCGACCTGTCGAACGTCGACCAGGCGCTGCGTGGCGAGCGCGGTCCCAACGGCCAGATTCCCCGTCAGCGCTTCACCTTCACGGAGGTGTGGCAGCTGCCGATCGGCCGCGGCCGCTCGGTGGGCGCCAACATGCCGGTGCTGGCCGATGCCGTGCTCGGCGGCTGGCAGATGTCGACCATCTGGACGCTCCGTTCCGGCCTGCCGGTGAACGTCTCGCTGGCGGGCAACGGCGTCGACCCCAACACGGGGCTGAGCTACGCCTTCCTCAACCGCAACGGCGGATCCCTGCGGCCTAATCTGGTCGGCAACCCCGCGGGGGCTGACGCCAGTGTCAACCGCCTCGCCTTCCTCGACCCGCGTGCCTATGCGCTGCAGCCGGTCAACACGCCCGGCAACGCACCGCGCAACTCGGCGTGGGGCCCCGGCTCCTTCACGGTCGATGCCAGCCTGGTCAAGCGATTCGCCTTCGGCGAACGCCGCGCCGACCTGCGCATCGAAGCCTTCAACCTGCTCAACCGCACGAACTACCAGAACCCCGCCTCTACCTGGGGGCTGGCCAACTTCGGCGTCATCAGCGACGCGTTCGACCCCCGGGTCGTGCAGGTCGCGCTGCGCTTCGCCTTCTGAGTGCATCGATGACGCAGAGTGCGCCTCGTCCCGTCGCAGCCGCGGTGGCCCGTGCCACCGCGCTGCTGGCGGCGACGACTCTCTTCGTGGCGACGGCAGGCGGGGCGGCGCCCTCGGGTGACGCGGGCACGTCCGTGCGTCCCGGTGCACGCGTCGTGCTCGATGCCCACAACGCCTATCCGTACAACGGCCGCTACCTCGACCGCATCGATCGTGCCCTGGCCGGCGGTGTGCCTGTCGCCATCGAACAGGACCTCGTCTGGCGTCCGGCCGACGGCGACCGGCCGGCGCGCTCGGTGCTGTCGCACGGCGAACCGTTCGACGACCGCGAACCCTCGCTGCGTGACTATTTCTTCGAACGGATTCGTCCGATCGTCGAACGTGCGCTTGCCGAGGGCGACCGCTCGCGGTGGCCGCTCGTCGTCCTCAACCTCGATCTGAAGTCCAACGAGCCGGAGCACCATCAGGCGCTCTGGGCGCTGCTCGGCGAGTACGAGGCGTGGCTCACGACGGCCGAACGCACGTCGAGCCCGGCGGTGCCGGCCGCCCTGGCCGTCGGGCCCGTGCTGGTGCTCACCGGTGAGTCCGACGAGCAGGCGCGCGCGTTTCACGACCAGCTGCCCGTGGGCAGCCGGCTGCGCCTGTTCGGCGCGATGCCGATGCGGCCGCGCGCGGTGCCGCCGGCGCGCCGCGCGGCCGAACAACGACGCTTCTGGGAGGCCCTGCCGTCGGGGCCGCTGCCCGCGGCCACCAACTATCGCCGCTGGTGGAACGCGCCGTGGGCCGTGGTGGAAGACGGTGGCCAGCGCGCGGCCGGCGACTGGACCACGGCAGAGGAGACACGCCTGCGGGCGCTGGTCACGCGCGCGCACGAGGCCGGCTTGTGGCTGCGGCTCTGGACCGTGAACGGCCACCCGCCCGGGGCCGAGACGGCGGAGAGCTGGTCGACCGGCTACAACGTCGGGTCACTCGACGCCGCCCGGGTGCGCTGGCGTGCCGCGATCGCCGCCGGCGTCGACTTCATCGCCACCGATCAATACGAAGCGTTTCTGGCCGAGCAGTCCGCGGGCGCGGGCCGGCTGGTGGCCGCGCGAGACGTGGTCCTCGACGGTGTGCTGACCTCGACCGACCGCCTCACCTGGCTCGAACGTCCATTCGACGTGCCACCCGGAACCGCGCGCCTCGACGTCTTCATGCAGCATGCCGACCGCGATCGCGGCACCGCCATCGAGTTCGGCCTCTACGACCCGCAGCGCTTCCGCGGCGCCAGCCGCACCAGCAAGACCACCTTCTTCGTGGCCGAGGCCGCCGCCACGCCGTCGTACCATCCCGGACCGCTCGTGCCAGGCACCTGGCGCCTGCAGATGGGTGTCCCGAGCATTCGCGACGGCGTGTCGTCCCCCTACCGCATCGTCGTGCGGCTGACGCCGGGCGGCCCCGGGCAGCCGTCGCCCACCGCGGTACCGGCCCTCCGGGCCCTGAGCGGTCCGCGCTGGTACCAGGGGGATCTGCATGCCCACACGATGCACAGCGACGGCTTTCAGTGCGCCGACGGACGTGGCCGCAACAGCCCATGCTCGGCCCACCTCGTCGCGTCGGCCGCCGAGCGGCGCGGCCTCGACTTCGCCGCCGTGACCGACCACAACACCACCAGCCATCACCACGGGTTGGTCGAAGTGCAGGCGCGGCACCCCGAGCTGCTCGTGCTGCGCGGCCAGGAAGTGACGACGTTTCACGGCCACGCGAACGTGTTCGGCACGAGCGAGGTCATCGATTTCCGTATCGGGCACCCAGGCGTCACCGCCGCCGCGGTCTTTGGCCACGTCCGCCGGCTCGGCGCGCTCGTCGCCATCAATCACCCGGGCCGCGAAACGGGTGAAGCCTGCACGGGCTGCGGCTGGGACGCGCCGCAGACCGACTACGCGCTGGTCGACGCCATCGAAGTGGTCAACGGCCGCACCGTCTCCGGACCGACCGCGGGCGAGCCCTTCTGGCACGCGCGGCTGAACGAGGGCCATCGGCTGACCGGCATCGGCGGCGGCGACGACCACGGCGGCTCGACGCGCCAGGGGTCGGCGGTGGGCACGCCCACCACGGTGGTCTACGCCGACGCGCTGTCGGAGGCGGCATTGCTCGCAGGCATCCGTGCCGGCCGGGTCTACATCAAGACGCGCGGCCCCGAGGGCCCCGACCTGCGCGTCGACGTGCCGGAACACCGGGCGACGATGGGTGACATGGTGCGCCTGAGCGGGCCGGGGCGGATCACCGTGCGGGTACGGGTGATAGGCGCAGCCGGCCAACGCGTCGAACTCATCCGCCAGGGCCGGGTGATCGACGCCGCTGGCCGGCCGCCGCTCGCCTCGAATGACGAGACGTTCGACGCGACGGTGGACGTGAGCCCCGGCGACTGGGTGCGGGTGAACGTGCGGGACGACGCGGGGATCACCGTGATGGGGAACCCGGTGTACTTCCGCTGAGACGGTTGAATGCGGGCCGCCGAGTCCGTGGGTGACCGCACCAGCCGCTGCGGACCGTCGCTCTATAATCGCTGCATGTCTTCGCGCCCCGACCCGCTGGGATTCCTGAACGCCGAGCTCGACGCCCTCAAGGCGCAGGGGCTGTATCGCACGCTGCGCGTGCTCGAGGGCGAAGCGCTCTCGCACGCGGTGTACGACCACACGTCGGTCGTGAACCTGTCGTCGAACAACTATCTTGGCTTCACTACGCATCCGCGGCTGCGCCAGGCGGCGCTCGACGCCGTGCGCGAGTTCGGCGTGGGTTCGGGCGCGGTGCGCACCATCTCGGGCACGATGGCGATGCACGTCGAGCTCGAACGCCGGCTCGCCGCCTTCAAGAACGTGGAGGCGGTGGTGGTCTTCCAGAGCGGCTTCGCGGCCAACGCCGGCACCGTCTCGGCCATCCTGAACAAAGACGACGTCATCATCAGCGACAGCCTCAACCACGCGAGCATCATCGACGGCTGCCGCCTGAGCAAGGCGCCGATCAAGGTCTTCCCGCACAAGGACGCCGCCGCGGCGCGCGCCATCCTCCAGGAGCTGCCGGCGGCCCAGCGCAAGCTGCTCATCACCGACGGCGTCTTCTCGATGGACGGCGATCTCGGGCCGCTGCCGGCGCTCTGCGATCTGGCCGACGAGTTCGGCTGCATCATGATGGTCGACGACGCGCACGCCAGCGGCGTCTTCGGCCGCCAGGGCCGCGGCACCGTCGATCACTTCGGCTGCCACGGCCGCGTGGACATCCAGGTGGGCACCCTCTCGAAGGCGATCGGCTCGCTCGGCGGGTACGTGGCCGGCACGCGCGCCCTCATCGACTTCCTGCACCATCGCGCCCGGCCGTTCCTCTTCTCCACCTCGCATCCGCCGGCTGTGACGGCCGCCTGCATCGCCGCGCTCGACGTGCTCGAGAGCGAACCGCAGTGGATGGCACAGCTCTGGGACAACACGCGCTTCTTCAAGGCGGGGCTCACCGCGCTCGGCTTCAACACCGGCATGAGCGAGAGCCCGATCACGCCCGTCATCGTGGGCGAGGCGTCGCTCGCCGCCACGATGTCAGACAAGCTCTTCGCGAAGGGCGTCTTCGCGCAGAGCATCGGCTTCCCCACGGTGGCCCGCGGCCAGGCGCGGCTGCGCACCATCGTCTCGGCCACGCACACGCGCGAGGACCTGCAGTTCGCGCTCGACCGCATGGGCGAGGTGGGCCGGGAACTCGGCGTCATCTAGGGCCGTAGTACCCCGCGATGCCCCCTGTCTCACGCGCGCGGGAATTCTTCTCCGCCTACACGCAGGACCTGACGAGCGAGGAGCTCGGCAAGGTCTTCACGCGCGACGCCCCGGAGGCCTACCGCTTCTTCACGCGCGGCATCGACAGCAAGGCCTTCAAGGCGCTGCCGCGGCATACGCGCGTGCTCAAGTGGACGCAGGCCTTCTTCATGGCCTTCACGATGCGGCTCACGCCGGCCCGCCGCGCCATCTACGGCGTGGCGCTGCTCTCGGCCGCCTTCGGCGTCGTCTCGCTCTTCCGCGGCATCAGCGTCTTCGGCGTGCCGATCGTGATTCCGCCGTTCTTCTTCCGGATCGGCGTGCCCACGCTGGCCTTCCAGCCCGGCACCAACTGGCTCATCTTCGCCTTCGCGGCGATGAACCTGCTCGTGCTGCTCGAGGTGTTCGACCGGCTGTCGCTCAAGCGCGACCTCGAAGTGGCGCGCGAGATCCAGCTCGCCATGCTGCCCGACGGTACCTGGGCGGCGCCCGGCGTCGAAGCGAGCGGACTCACGCGTCCGGCCAACACGGTGGGCGGCGACTTCTACGACATCCTGCCGCGCACCGATGGCCGCGTCATCGTGGCGCTCGGCGACGTCGCCGGCAAGGCGAGTCCGGCGGCGCTGCTCATGGCGCTCTTCCTGGCGATGCTCCGCACGCTCGTGGACGAAGACCTGCCACTCGCGGAACTGGCCCGCAGGCTGAACATCCAGGTGTCGAAACATGCACCGCCGTCGCGGTTCATCACGCTCTTCCTCGGGCTCTTCGATCCGCGCACGGGGCAGCTGGAGTTCGTGAACGCCGGCCAGACGCCGCCGCTCCTGCTGCGCGCCGGCGGGTCGGTGGAGCGGCTCTCCACGGGCGGCGTGGCCCTTGCCATGTTCGAGGGCTCGACCTACGAGCCGGGCTACGCGCGCCTCGACCCGGGCGACGCGCTCATCATGTACAGCGACGGCATCACCGAGGCGGAATCCCCGGCCGGCCAGATGTTCGACGAAAGCGGCCTCGAAGCGGCCGTCCGGGCCACGCCGGGCGTGTCGGCCGCCGTCATCGGCCGCGCCGTCTTCCGGGCCGTGGATGACTACCGGCGCGGCGAACGCCTGGCCGACGACCTCACGGTGCTGGTCCTGAGCCGCCCGATCGTGCCGCCCGTCCCGCCGCTCGTTCCATCCGTGCAGAACCTGTAGCGCACCGCGCCGTTCTGGCGTCTAATCGGGTCATGGGCCGGGCTGTGCTGCTGGCGGCCGTGTGGCTGTTATCGGCGGTCTCTGCCGCCGCGCAACCAGCCGGCACGCCGGATCCCGAAGAGCTCCTCCTCGCGCGCACCCTCCAGCGCATCGAGACGGCGCTCCTCTCGAGCGACAAGAGCGCGTGGCTGTCGCTGATTTCGACCAACGCCGATGCCGGCGCCGCCGGCGACTTCTTCGACGCCGCCGTGCCGCGGGGCGTCACGCGCGTCGTCGTGCACGAACGCGATCGCCAGCCGCTCGAGGGCGCGCTCCCCGGCGACGGCCATCGCCTCATCGTGGAAGTGTTCGTCGAGAGCGGCGCGCGCGGACAGCTCGCCACGTGGCGGCTCGACCTGCGCCGGCCCACCGGTGCCACCGCCGACACCGTGGACGGCGAGACGCCGTGGAAGATCGTCGCGCACGACCGGCTGCAGCAGGTGGACGTGCTGCACCGCCTCGCCCTCAACCGCGAGCGGATGTTCCAGGCGCAGAACTTCGTGCTGCGCTCGGTGGACTTCGAGCTGCGCCTCTCGACCGGCGCAGTCTTCGTGGCCGACACCGCCGAGGGCGTCACCGCGCTCGTGCTGCTCGGCGACGGCCTCATGACGTTCCAGCCCACGCCGAAGACCGAACGCGGGCAGGTGCGGCTCTTCGCCGGCGACGACAAGGTCGAGGGCCGCTTCGACGCCGCCTTCGTGCGCATCAATCCCTTCGAGTTCGAGGAGTCGATGGTGGGCGGCGGCCTCATCGCGACGCCCGCCGATGGCCGGCTGCTGACACGCGCCCGCGAGATCTTCGACGAGGAAGTGCCGCGGTCGTTCAGCCTCGACCTGAGCGACATGAGCCGCGACACCTGGTCGATCCTGCCGCAGCCGGGCGACCTGCTGGCCGAGGTGCACACGCGGCGCTGGCGCACGCTGACCTACGTGCGTGCCGGCGCCGAAGCGGAGGACGTCACCTTCTTCAACCGCGAGCGCAAGAAGAACATCGCCGTCTACGCCTCGCCGCAGAAACTCGCGAGCCGCGGTGCCTTCTACGACGAGGACGACCTCACCGAGTTCGACATCCTCGATCACGAGATCGACGTCGAGGTCCATCCCGCTCGCGAGTGGCTCATCGGCACCTCGCGCTTGACGCTGCGCGTGAAGTCGTTCGCGCTGGCGGCGCTCAACCTCAAGCTCGCCGAGAACATGACGGTGTCGTCGGTCACGAGCAAGGAGCTCGGGCGGCTGCTCTTCCTCAAGGTCCGCAACCAGAACTCGATCGTGGTCAACCTGCCCTCGACGCTCGCGCGCGACTACGAGCTCACGCTGACGATCCGCTATCAGGGCCGGATCGAACGGCAGGCCATCGACTCGGAATCGCTGCAGCCCGAACGGGCGCGTGACCCCGACTCGCCGGTCGTGCTCGCCGAGCCGAACTGGCTGCTGAGCAACCGCTCGACGTGGTACCCGCAATCGCCGGTGACCGACTACTCCACCGCGACGCTGCGGGTGGCCGTGCCGGCGGAGTTCCACGTGGCGGCCTCGGGCGTGCCGGCGTCGAGCGAGCCGGAACTGCTGCCGTCCTCGCCCGGCGAGCTGCCGCGCCGGCTGTTCACCTTCCGCACCGGGCACCCGGTGCGCTATCTGGGCGCGGTCGTGAGCCGCATGGCGCGCGTGGACGCCGCCACGGTGGCGCTCGATATCGTCCTGCCGCCACCGCCACCGCCGCCGAAGTCGGTCACGCTCGCCGAGCTGATGGCGCCGCCGAAGCCCCCGCCCGTCGGCGGACGCAACACGGTCGATCTGACCACCATGGGCAACCGCCGCCAGGAGGGCCGCGCCCGCGACGCGCTGGCCACGGCGGCCGACATCCTGCGGTTCTACGCCAGGCTCATGGGCGACGCACCGTATCCCGCCTTCTCGCTCGCGATGCTCGAAAGTGATCTGCCGGGCGGGCACAGCCCGCCGTACTTCGCCGTGCTGAACAATCCGCTGCCGACGACGCCGTTCGTGTGGCGCAACGATCCGGCGACCTTCAACGACTTCCCCGAGTTCATCCTCGCCCACGAGATCGCCCACCAGTGGTGGGGCCAGGCGGTCGGGTGGAAGAACTACCACGAGCAGTGGATCAGCGAAGGCTTCGCGCAGTACTTCGCCACGCTCTACGCGCGCGAGAAACGCGGCGACAGCGTGTATCGGTCGGCGCTGCGCAACCTGCGCCGCTGGTCGATGGAACATTCCGACCAGGGCCCCATCTCGCTCGGCTACCGGCTGGGCCACATCAAGGGCGAGGGGCGTGTCTTCCGCGCCGTCGTCTACAACAAGGGCGCGGCCGTGCTGCACATGCTGCGGCGGCTCATCGGCGACGACGCCTTCATGAACGGGCTGCGCGCGTTCTACGCGGAACACCGCTACAAGAAGGCCGGTACGGATGACCTGCGGCGATCGATGGAAACGGCCAGCGGCCGGTCGCTCGCGCGGTACTTCGACCGCTGGGTGCTCGACGCCGAACTGCCGCACGTACGGATCAGCACCACGATCAAGCCGGGCGCGGTGGAGGTGGCCTACGAGCAGCTTGGCGAGGTATTCGACCTGCCGGTGACCATCACGCTGCAGTACGCGGACGGCACGAGCGAAGACGTCGTGGCGGCGCTGACGGCAGCCTCGGGCACGGCGGTGCTGCCGGCGCGCGGCCCCGTCCGCGGCGTGGATGTGAACCGCGACGACGCCGCTCTCGGCACCTTCGAGCGCCGCTAGTGCATAACCGGGGTCAGATGTCGGTGTTGCGGCTGGTTTGCCGTCCCACGACAGCACGACACCGGGCAGCAGGCGGGCGTCCGCATCGCGGGGAAAGGTCTCAAGGGGCGCCGTCAGCCGCCCCGGCTCGACTCCATCTTGTTGACCAGCCGTGACTTCCACGCGGCCGAGAGCGCCGGATCCGGGGCGGGCGCGTGATATGATTCACGATGCCATGGAACAGGTGACGCTCACGATTGATGGCGCCCAGGTGACGGTGCCCAAGGGAACCTCCGTACTGCAGGCGGCTATCTCCGCCGGCATCCAGGTGCCCTACTACTGTTATCACCCGGGGCTCGGCATCGACGCCTCGTGCCGCGTCTGTCTCGTGAAGATCGAGAAGATGGGGAAGCTGCAGACGTCGTGTTCGACGCCCGCGGCCGAAGGCATGGTGGTGCACACGAAGGACGCGGAGAGCACCGAAGCCCGCGCCGGCGTCTTCGAGTTCCTGCTCATTAATCATCCGCTCGACTGCCCGGTGTGCGACAAGGGCGGCGAGTGCCCGCTGCAGGACTTCTCGTACGAGTTCGGCAACGTGCAGAGCCGCATGGATTTCCCGCGGCGCACGTTCGATGGCGAAGGCGTGAAGGCCGACGTGGACTTCGGGCCGACGCTGATGCTGAACCGCAACCGCTGCATCATGTGCACGCGGTGCGCGCGCTTCATGGACGAAGTCGACGGCGACGCGCAGATCGGCGTCATCAACCGCGGCAACGGCAGCGAAATCGGCACGTTCAACGAACAGGGTGTGCACTCGCTGCTCTCGGGCAACCTGATGGATGTCTGCCCGGTGGGCGCCATCACCACGAAGCAGTACCGCTTCCGCTCGAGGCCGTGGGACAACCCGAACGCGATCGACACGGTCTGCACCGGCTGCTCGAAGGGCTGCGCCACCACGGCGTGGCTGCGCGCCAAGCCCGAATGGGCCAAGGGCTCGCAGCTCGTGCGCGTGACGCCGCGCTTCAATCCCGCCGTGAACGGCTACTGGATGTGCGACATCGGCCGCTTCCAGTACGGCTGGGTGGAAGGTCCCGATCGGCTGCGCAAGCCGCAGCTGCGCACGAAGGACGGCGCACAGCAGACGGCCACGTGGAAGGACGCGCTCACCAGGGTGCGCGACCTGCTGAACGCCGCCGGACGCCGCGATCCGGCTGCGGTGCGTTTCCTCGTCTCGGCGCACGCGAGCCTCGAAGAGCTCTTCCTCGTGAAGCGCGTCGCCACCGAACTCAAGGGCGACGTCAGCGCCGCGCACGTCGCCATCTCGTGGCGACGCTCGGCCAAGGCGCAGCCGGCCAACACGAAGTTCCACGTGCCGGCCACTGACGCGCCGAACGTCACGGGCGCGCGCGATCTCGGCCTGGCCGTGGGCGCCGGTCTCGACGGCACGCCGGATCTCTCGGGTCTGCGCGCCTCGGTCGAATCCGGCCTCGTCGACGTGCTCTACGTGGTGGATCCGGGACCGGCCGAGTCGCTCGGCGACGTCGCCTGGGTGCTCGAAGCCAAAGCCGCCGGCAAGATCAAGGCGCTCGTCTACCAGGGTGTGCTCACGGGCGCGATGGCCACGGCGGCCGATGTCGTGCTGCCCGGCGCCGCCTGGGTCGAGAAGGACGGCTGCTTCACGAACGATCAGGGCATGCTGCAGGCCGCGTCGAAGGCCATCGTCACGCCCGGTGAAGCGGTGGAAGACTGGCAGATCCTCACGAGCGTGGCGGCGGCCCTCGGCCTGCCGTTCAGCTACGAATCCTCGGCCGCTGTGCGCGTCGAGCTCGCGCAGGCGCTGGCCGGCCAGCCGATCTACGAAACCCTCGGCGTGCAGACGTTCAACCGTCCGGTGAGCGCCGCCACGTGGCTGCAGGCCTCGAATCCGTCCGAACGCTGGAAGTGGGACGTGATGTATCAGGACCTGCCGCCGGTGAAGGGCCACAACGTGCAGATGGAACACGCGGCCAAGCCGTCGGTGATTCCGTTGCGACTCGTCACCGACGAACTGGGCCGCGCGTCCGACTGACGCGCGACACCCATCCGTTCCGCATGCGACATCCCGCCGTCCGCTGGTCCGTGCTCGCCATCGCCGTGGTGGCGGCGGCCGGCTGCTGCTACCGGGCGGCCACGCTCGAACGTCGCGCCCTCGACCAGCGCCGCACCCTGAGCGCGGCGACCAACGACGCCCGCAACCTGCAGAAGGCGCTCGCCGATACGCGCCGGGCGCTGAGCGCGATGGCATCGCCCGGCCAGGCGGCGGTGAGCTGGAGCCGGCAGGCCAACGCGTCCATCGATTTGGCGCGCGCAAAGCTCGCTGCCCTCATGACCACGGAAGACGGCGCCGGGCTCAGGCCGCAGGCTGAACGTCTCGACAAACTCGCCGACGCGGAAGCGCGGCTGCATGACAACGCCGTGAGCGGACGCGCGCTCATGGCGAGCGACGTCGCCTTCGGCGAAGCGCTGCCGCATGTGGACGCGCTCGATCACCAGGTGGCGGAGACCATCGGCGCGATGATCGAAACGGCAGACCGCGATCTCGCGACCGCGCGCGACCAGCAGATTCTCGCACTCGCCGGTGCACTCGGGGTCCTCGGTGTGGCAGCCGTGCTGCTCACTCCCACGCCGCGCCGCCGCGACGACGACGCGCCCGCGACGGCGGACACGGCCGGAGGCACCGAGCCGGTGGCCGACGGCCTGGCGCTGGCCATCACTCCCGCGCCGGTGGCAGCCGCGGCGTCCGACGCGCTTCCGGGCGCCGCGCCAGCCGCGCTCGCGGTGCCGCGCGTGCATCTCACGCCGCTGGCCGCGGCCTGCGACCAGCTCGCGCGGCTCGCCGATGGCGACACGCTGCCTGCCGTGCTCGACACGGTGCGGCCGGCTCTCGGCGCGCGCGGCATCGCCGTGTGGCTCGCGGGCGCCGACCAGACGACGTTGCAGGTGGTGGCGTCGTCGGGCTACGACCGCCGCATCGTCGAGCGTTTCCCGGTGATCGCGGTGAGCGACGACAACCCCACCGCCAGGGCGTTCGCGCGCGTGCGGCCGATGACGCTCGCGGCCGATGCCGGGCAGCCGGCGGCGATTGCGGTGCCGATTGCCGGCGCCCGCGGCACGACCGGCGTGCTCTCGCTCGAGATGCTCGGCGCGCGCGCGGCCGGCCCCGACGTGGTCGCCGCCGCCGGCATCGTGGCGTCGCAGCTGGCGACGCTGCTCGAGCCGCTGCCGAAGGCCGACGCGGAACCGGCGGACGTGCCGCCGGTTCTCGCCGAACTCGGCTAGACGCGTCTTGCGCCGCAGGCGGGCCGCGCGCCGGACGGTCCGACCGTTATGGCTCGCCGCTCGTCAGCGCGTCGCCGCCATCGGTTGAGGGGTCTGCCTTCGCCCCTTCGGGGCTTCTGCGAGACCGATATACTGGCCGGTGACTCACATGGACACGAAAGCCGCGATCCTCGAACGGGCCGAGCGCGAAGGCGTGAAGTTCCTCCGCCTCCAGTTCACCGACATCCTCGGCGTCATCAAGAACGTCGAGGTGCCCGACCGGCAGTTCGCCGACGCCCTCGACGGCCAGGTGCTCTTCGACGGCTCGTCGATCGAAGGGTTCGTGCGCATCGAAGAGTCGGACATGTATCTGAAGCCCGACCTCGCCACCTTCCAGGTGCTGCCGTGGCGCGATGCCAGCGGCGCGAAGGTGGGCGGCGTCACCTGCGACATCATGAACCCCGACGGCACGCCGTTCGAGGGCTGCCCGCGTTCGGCGCTGAAGCGCGCGATCGCGCGTGCGAAGGCGATGGACTTCCGCATGGTGGCCGGCCCCGAGGCCGAGTTCTTCCTGTTCCAGCGGCGCGACGGCAGCCCGACGACGACCACGCACGACACGGCCGGCTACTTCGATCTGGCGCCGGTCGACCAGGGCGAGGACGTGCGGCGCGAGATCGTGCTCGCGCTCGAGCAGATGGGCTTCCTCGTGGAAGCCGCGCATCACGAAGTGGCGCCCGGCCAGCACGAAGTGGACTTCCGCTACGACGACGTGCTGGCGACGGCCGACAACATCAGCACCTTCCGCTTCATCGTGAAGAACGTGGCGCTCAGGAACGGCCTGCACGCCACCTTCATGCCGAAGCCGATCGTCGGCGTGAACGGCTCGGGCATGCACACGCACCAGACGCTGCTCAGGCACGGGAAGAACGCGTTCTTCGATGCGACGCGCGAGTGGCAGTTGAGCGCCACCTGCCTGCACTACATCGGTGGGCTGCTGCGTCATGCGCGCGCCTACTGCGCGATCACGAACCCGCTCGTGAATTCGTACAAGCGGCTCGTGCCGGGCCACGAAGCGCCGACGGCGATTGCGTGGTCGGAGAAGAACCGCAGTCCGCTCGTGCGCGTGCCGGCGGCGCGCGGCGACGGCACCCGGGTGGAGCTGCGCCTGCCGGACCCGTCCTGCAACCCGTATCTCGCGCTCACCGTGATGCTGCGCGCCGGCCTCGACGGCGTGGTGCAGGAACTCGATCCCGGGCCGCCGGTGAACAAGAACATCTTCAAGATGAGCCACCGCGAGCGGCGGCACCTGCGCATCGACGATCTGCCCACGAACCTGAGCGAAGCGCTCGACGAACTCGAGAAGAGCGACCTCGTGCGCGATGCGCTCGGCGAACACATCGTCGAGCACTTCCTCGCCGCCAAACGCGGCGAGTGGGACGACTACAGCCGCCACGTCTCGCCCTGGGAGCGCGATCGCTACCTGTCGGTCTACTGACGCGGCGGCCCGGGTGCGCCGCGCAGTGACGGCACGCGTGGCTCCCGTGGAGGTCAGCGCGTCCCGGGGCAAGGACGCCGGAGAGGGACACGGGATCGGAACGCGCGACGGCGGTTCACGCCGATCTGGCGCAAAACCAGCGCTTCCCGGGCGGATGCGCTTCGGAGCCAGGACGGCACGCGTCTTGATTAGGTGAAGAATGAGCGCGACGGATCACCGGGGTGCGTTCAATCAGGCAGGCGCTGGCATCGCCGCATCCCGGACGTACTTCCACGACTCCGGCGCGCTCACTGTTTCTCGCGCACTCTGCGCGTGCCGTGGCAACACGGCCGCTGACCGGGAGGTCGACCGTGATCACCTCGCGCAACATCGTGTGGACCCTCGCGGCCGTGACGCTGGCCGCCGCGCTCACGACCGCCTGCGCCTCGGTGCCGGGACGTCCGGCCATCCGGCAGGTGCAGAACCAGCCAGGGCGCTTCGTGGACCACACGGTCACCGTCACCGGCACGGTCACCTCGTCGTGGGGCGTGCCCCTCGTGGGCTTCAACGTGTTCCGCATCGACGACGGCACCGGCGAAATCACGATCGTCTCGACTGACCGGCGCGTGCCCGGTCGCGGCGCCCGCGTCGAGGTGCGGGGCAAGGTCGAAGACGTGGCCATGCTCGGCGGGCGGGCCCTCGGCCTCCACATCAGGGAACGGCGGATCCGCTACCGCAACTGACCGCGTAAGTCTCTCATTGTCTATGATTTGGCTGACTGCGCGAGGGGCCGTACGCCGGTCCGGATCCGAGTCGCAGGTGCCGGGTCGGCCACCAGCCCACGGCGGCCCGGCTCTTTTCTTTGCCCCCGGCCAGGCCCTTCGGGGGAGCCAGCGGCCCCACCCTTTGTGAAATCAGGTACAATCTCAGGGCTGTGGAAGCTCTCGAACACCCCTCACCGCTTGTCGACCTGGTGAACGCCCTGATGGGCCCGCTCGGCGTGCAGGTACCAGACTACCTGGTCTTCTGCGCGCTCATCGTGCTGTTCCTGGCGGGCATCGGCCTCTACATCAGGTCGCGGCTCAGCGTCGACAACCCCGGCAAGCTGCAGATCGTGCTCGAGGACATCGTCACGTTCATCGTGGACAACCTCGAAAACATGATGCCCCACAAGGGCAAGAAGTTCCTGCCGCTCGTCGGCACGGTCTTCGTGTTCATCCTGCTCGGCAACCTGATGGGCCAGATTCCCGGGCTCGGTTCGCCCACGAGCAACGTGAACGTGCCGTTCGCACTCGCCATCGTCGTGTGGCTCTACTACCACATTGAAGGCATCAAGGCGCAGGGCATCGCCAGCTACCTGCTGCACTTCGCCTTCCCGCCGGGCGTGCCCAAGGCGATGGCGCCGCTGATGCTCCCGATCGAGCTCATCAGCCACAGCTCGCGCGTGATGTCGCTCACGCTGCGTCTCTTCGGCAACATCTTCGGTGAACACCTGGTGGTGCTCATCATCGGCAGCATCGTGCCGTTCCTCGCGCCGCTGCCGATTCAGATGCTCGGCCTCATCGTGGGCCCGCTGCAGGCGTTCATCTTCATGACGCTCACGGCGATCTACCTCGCCTCGGCCACCGCAGTCGACGAACACCACTAGCCGGTGTCGAGGCGGCAGGCGCCAGAGCCGGCCGGGGCGAATTCTCGTCACACGCGAACGTCGGGCTCGCGATTAGAATACGCCGCCATGGGCATGTCTCCTGGCGGCGTTCGTGTGTTCACCCTCGCGTCGATTGCCGCGGGATTCCTGCTGGCGGGCGCGCCGGCGCTGGCGCGGCAGGACAACCGCATCGACCACGTGTCGCCGATGGCGCCGGAACTGGCCGTCCACGGCGCCTATGCCATCGGCGTGCGCACGCTGCAGGCGATGGACCGCGGGCGTCCAGACATCCTGAACACGAAAGACGGCGCGCCCACGGTGCGTTACGACCGGCCGCTGACGCTCGAAGTCTGGTATCCGGCCGTAGCGGGCGCCGGCACAAACGGCGGCGGCGGTGAATACCGCACGATGCTGCGAGACGGCGCCACCGCAACAACGCTGCGCGGCCGCGCCGTGCGCGACGCGGAGCCGCTTGCGGGCACGGCGCCCTTCCCGCTCGTGGTCATCTCGCACGGGTATCCCGGGAACCGGTTCCTCATGAGCCACCTCGCCGAGAACCTCGCGAGCAAGGGCTACGTGGCCGTGTCGATCGACCACACCGACAGCACCTACGACGCGCAGAAGGCCTTCAACAGCACGCTCTACAACCGCGCCTTCGACCAGCTCTTCGTGCTGAATGAGATGGCGCGTCTGGCCGCCGCCGGCTCGGGCAGCGTGCTCGCCGGGCGCGTGGACGTCTCGCGCACGGCCATCCTTGGGTATTCGATGGGCGGCTACGGTGTGGTGAACGTGGTGGGCGGCGGCTACCGGCCCGAAGCCGCGGCGTTCCCGAACGGCCCGCCCAACAAGCTGCTGCTCGAACGCGCCGCCGGATCGGCGGCCTTCGAGAAGACGCGCGATTCGCGCATCAAGGCGGCGATCGCGATTGGCCCGTGGGGCATGCACGTGGGCTACTGGGACGCGGCCGGGCTCGCTGGCATCCGCACGCCGATGCTCTTCGTCGCGGGCAGCGCCGACGATGTCTCGGGGTATGAGAAGGGCACGCGCGCCATCTTCGAAGGCGCCGCGAACAGCGACCGCCACCTGCTCACGTTCGTGAACGCGAACCACAACGCCGCGGCGCCCATTCCGGCCCCGGCCGAGGCGTATCAGTTCTCCGAAGCCGCCAAGTCGTACCCCTACACACACTACGCCGACCCGGTGTGGGACACGGTGCGGATGAACAACATCCTCGCCCACTTCGTGACGGCTTACGTGGACCTGCACCTCAAGGGCGACACGGCCAAGCGGGCCTACCTCGATGTGGTGCCGCAGGGGAAAGACGCCGTGTTCGCGCTCGATCGCAGCGGCGCCCCGGCGCCCACGCACACCTACTGGAAGGGCTTCAAGCGCGGCACCGCCGTGGGCCTCGTGCTCGAACATCGTGCGCCCGACACCCTGAAAACGCAGCAATGAGCGACGCCAACGCGTCCACGCCCGCGGGTACGACCCTCAGTCACATCCCGCTCTTCGCGCGGCTCGACGCCGCCGGCGACGACGCGCTGCTGCGCCGCCTCACGCGGAAGACGGTCAAGGAGAACGAACCCGTCTTCTGGTTCGGCGATACCGGCGACACGCTGTACATCATCGATACCGGCCGCGTGACCGTGACGGCGCCCGACGCCGAGGGCAACCACGTGGTGCTCGATACGCTCGGCCCGGGCGGCATCTTCGGCGAGCTGTCGCTGCTCGACGGCGGCCCGCGCAGCGCCACCGTGCGTGCCATCTCGGACTGTTCGCTGCTGGCGCTCCATCGCGAAGCCTTCCACGCCTTCCTGCACGAACGGCCGGATGCTGCCATCGACATCCTGCAGGTGCTCGGTGCCCGTCAGCGCACCAGTACGGCGACGATCCGCGGCCTGAGGAATCCGAACAGCGCCATCGCCGAAGCCACGACGCGCTGGCAGCGCGTGAGCGATGTCGTGGCCATGGTGGCGGCCAGCCACGTCTTCACGATCGCGCACCTGTGCTGGTTCGGCGGCTGGATCCTCGTCAACACGTTCGCGAACGCCGGCTGGCTGCCGCGCGTGCTGGCCTTCGACCCGTTTCCGTTCGGGCTGCTCACGCTCATCGTGAGCCTCGAGGCAATCTTCCTCTCGATCTTCGTGCTGGTCAGCCAGAACCGGCAATCCGAGCGCGACCGGATCCGTACGGACCTCGACTACCAGGTCAACGTGAAGGCACACGTCGAGATCATGGGCATCGTCGATCGCCTCGACCGCATCGAGCGGTCGCTCAACCGGCGCGCCTAGCCGACGATGCGCACGACCACGGCCGTCTGGTCGTCGGTCTGCTCGGCGTTGCCGCGAAACGCCGACATCGTCGCGAAGATCCGCTCGACGATCTCTGCCGCCGGCTTGTCGCGGTGCGCGCGCACGACCTCGGCGATCCGCGCCGAACCGAACTCCGCACCCGACTCGCTGAACGTCTCGGAGATGCCGTCCGAGCAGAAGACGAACACGTCACCGATGTTCGCCGGCACGACGATCTCGTCGTAGGTGGTCGTGCCGAAGGACCCGAGCGGCACGCCGGGCAGCTCGATCTGCGCGCTCGTGGCGCCATCCGCGGTACAGCGGATCGGATACGGCAGACCCGAGTTGGCCATCGTCACCGTGTGGCGGCGCAGATCGAAGATCGCGTAGCAGAGCGTGCAGTAATACTCCTCGAGCTCGCGCTCGTGGAGGATGCGGTTGATCGAGGTGAGCGTCGGGCCTGGGCCGGCCGGATCGTGGCTGGCCCGGCGGCGGAAGGTGCGGCTGCGCACGACCTCGCTCGCGAACACGCTGTAGAGCGCCGCCGGCACGCCCTTGCCCGAGACGTCACCCACGGCGACGATGAGCTGATTCGGCTCCGGCGCGAGGAACTCGTAGAGGTCGCCGCCGAGCTCGCGGGCCGGCTCGAACCGCCACGATACGTCGACGGCGCGGATGCGCTTCGGCAGCTCGCGCGGCAGCAGCGCCATCTGCACGCGCTGCGCGAAGCGCAGTTCCTTCTCGATCCGGAGCTCGTTGGCGCGCAGCGCTTCCCACAGGCGCGCGTTCTCGATCGCCACCGCGGCTTCCGACGCCAGCAGCGTGAGCAGCTCCACGTGCCGCTTCGAGAAGGCGTTGAGCTCGGGACTTTCGAGGTCGAAGGCGCCGATGCAGCGGTCCTTCACGAGCAGCGGCACGACCAGCTCCGACTTGGCGTCTGGCACGGCGTTGATGTAGCGCGGATCCTTCGCGACATCCGGCGCGAGCACCACTTCCTTGTGCTGCACCGCATAGCCGAGCAGGCCTTCGCCGATCTTCATCGACGCGCTGGCCGACGCCTCGCCGTAGCTGATCGCCACCTTGAACTCGATCATGCCGCTGTCGTCGTTCAGGAGCGCGATGCCGAAGGTGCGGTAGGCGATGACCCGCTTGACGAGATGCGCCACGCGTGTGAGCAGCTCGTCGAGGTCGAGGATGCCGCTCATCTCGCGGCCCACTTCGGCGAGCGTCGCCATCGTCTCGGAGTACTCGCGCTCCGACTCGAAGAGCCGCGCGTTCACGATCGCCTGGGCGATCGGCGCCGCGAAGGCCCTGAGCATCGCTTCGTCGGTGTCGTCGAAGGCGTCGCGATCGCTGCTGAGCAGGTTGAGCGCGCCGATGACCGCGCCTTTGTTGCGCAGCGGCACGACCAGCGTGGACTGCACGCCCGGCACGACCGAGATGTAACGCGGATCGGACGCCACGTCGTTCAGCAGGATCGACCGCTGCTCCTTGACGGCCGTGCCCACCGTGCCCTGCCCGAGCGCCAGCCGCACCTGCCTCGCGGCTGCCTCGGGGTACCCCTCGGCGTAGGCGATGCGCAGCGTTTCGCCGGCCTCGTCGAGCAGGTACACCGAGAAGACGCCGAACGGCGTGAGCCGGGCGATGAGCCGCGGAATGCGGGTGAGCAGCTCATCGAGGTCGAGCACGCCGGTCACTTCGCGGCTGAGCGCGAAAAGCGTGGCCAGACGGTCCTGATCGGACGGACGTGCCCCGGGGGCAACCGACGGCGACGGTTCGCCGGACGTGGAATCGGCCGTGGTCATTGACGGGGTGCGGGCGGCTTCGCACCGTCGCCGGTCACGTGGCTCGTGACCCAGGCGTGGATGCGGGCGAGGCGGTCCTGCTGGTGATAGTACTCGCTAATCCCGTGGCCTTCACGGGGATAGAACACGAGATCGGTGGCCTTGCCGCGATCCTTCAGCCCGCGGAAGAGTTCCTGGGCCTGCCCCACCGGCACGCGCTCGTCGTTCGCCCCGTGCAGGATGAGCGTGGGGGTGGTGACGTTGTCGATGTGCGTCATCGCCGAGCGGTTCATGTAGAGCGGCAGCGTCTCCTTGTTGACGATGCCGCCGAAGTAGCCGATGAGCACGTTCGGGATGTCGTTCGTGCCGTACATGCTCCACATGTTGGTGAGCCCGGCGCCCACCATCGCCGCCTTGTAGCGCTGGGTCTGCGTGATGGTCCACGCCGTCATGTAGCCGCCGTAGCTCCAGCCGATGTGCGCGAGCTTGTCCTTGTCGGCAATGCCGCGGGTGATGAGTGCATCGACACCGGTGTCGATATCCGCGAAGTCGGCACCGCCCCAGTCGGCCACGTTGGCCTTCAGGAACTTCTCGCCGTAGTTCGTGCTGCCGCGTGGATTCGGATAGAACACGGCCCAGCCCTGGTTCGCCCACACCTGACCGCCTTCGAGGCCGCCCACGCGGTAGTTGTTCACGTAGGCGCCGGCCGGCCCGCCATGCGCCACGACCAGCAGCGGGTAGCGCTTCGCCGGGTCGTAACCCACCGGCTTCAGCAGCACCCCTTCCACCTCCAGACCGTCCTTGCTCTTCCAGGTGATGACCTCGGTCTGGCCGAGCGCGAACTCGCGCGCCTGCGGATTGGCATCTGACACCTTGCGGAGCGAGGTGAAGGCCGCATCGGCCACGTGCACGTCCGCGGGCGCCGTGGGCGTATCCATTGTGACCGCCACCTTCGCACCGTCGCGGCTGAAGCCGCCGATCTGCAGCGTGCGGCCCTTCGTGAGCTGCGTCGCTTTGCCGGTGGCCACCTCGAGCGACCACGCCTCGGTGTAGGCCCGCGTGCCGGCACTGAAGATGAGCCGCGCGCTGTCGGGCGACCAGTGCGGCGTGCCCGGATCCACCGGCAGGCTCCCGGTGATGTCGCGCGTGGCCTTCGTGGTGAGGTCGTAGAGCATCACGCGCGACTGCGCCACAGTGCCGCGCGGCGTGCCATCGCCGATGGGCGGCGCGGTGACGAGCTCCGCGAGATAGGCGACGGAGCGGCCGTCGGGCGAGAAACGCGGCGTCGTATCCGGACCGAAGTTCGGGCTGATCTTCGTGGCCGTCTTCGCGGCCACATCCGCAAGATAGATGTCGCGACGCCCATCACGCAGCAGCGCCGAGGCGCCGGCGGCAAACGCCACTTGCGTGCCCGACGGCGCCCACGACAGCGCACCCTGGATAGTGAAGTCCGTGCCGCTCGTGATGCGCGTCGCCGTCTTCGTGGCGACATCCACCACCCACAGGTGCACCGGCCGCGCGGGACGTTCGTACTGCCGCTCGTCGTCGCGGCGCTCCACCGCGGCCTTTTCGTCGGCCGGCACCGCGTCCATGGCGGTGAACGCCACGCGCGTGCTGTCGGGCGACCAGGCATACTGATCCACCGACTCGCCGGCGTCGGTCAGCGGCCACGACTCGCCGCCATCCGCCCGCATCACCCACACCTGGGCCTTCGCGTCCTGCCCGTTCCCGTTCCCGTTCTGCTTGCCGCGCGACGACACGAAGCTCATGTAGCGGCCATCCGGCGACCAGCCGGGTTGGGCATCCCCCCGCTCGCCGAAGGTCACCTGGCGGGCCGGGGCGCTGCCGTCGGCCGGCACGCGCCAGAGGTGCGTGCGCGCGTCCTTCTTCCCGCCCTCGGCTTCTTTCCATTGCCGAACCGTGAAGAGCACGGCCGTGCCGTCGGGCGAGATGGCGGGCGCGGCCACGGTTCGCAGGACGAGCACGTCGTCGATGGTGACGGGGCGAGTCTGCGCCGGGGCGGGACGGGCCAGCGACAATGCGGCGAGCAGACACAGGGCGACGGGGCGCATGGCAACCTCCGGAAGGCGCGGGCGCGCGCCAGGCGCGCAGTATAGCCCCGGCCCCGACGGGCATGGGATACTACGGATTCCGTGGACACGCCGGCCCTGCCCCTCGACTACGCGACGATCGCGCGCATCCTGCCCCACCGCTATCCCTTCCTGCTGGTGGACCGGGTGACGGAGTTCGAGCCCGACACGCGCGTCGTGGGCATCAAGAACGTGGCGGCGTCGGAAACCTACCTCTCGCCGCCAGACTCACGCGGCCACCAGGTGCTGCCGCCGACGATCCTCACGGAAGCCATTGCCCAGGTGGGCGGCATCCTGATTCTGGCCAAGCCCGAGAACACCGGCAGGCTCGTCTATTTCCGCGGCATCGAGCGCGTGCGCTTCTACGACGCCGCGGCACCCGGCGACACCATCACCATCGAGGTGAAGGTCGTGCGCCTGCGCAGCCGCATGGGTGTGCTGACGGGCACTGCCCGCGTGGGCGACCGCCTGCTCGTGCGCGGCACGATGACCTTCGCCCTGGGCCCGAAAGCCGACGGCTCGGAAGGCGCGCCCGAGTAACCGAGGCGACGGCACCGTCGTCGTGCGTCTGTCGCCGCGGAACGAACTGTAATCCTGACGAACTTCGCAGGGTTTTGCCGGGCGTCTGATGGAGGCATGGCCGGTGCTGAGATGGCCACCCTAGAGGACTTACGAGCCGCTCAGAACATCTTCGGCTGCCTTGTTCAGGTAGCCTGCCCGTAATCACAGGAGATGCCTGATGAAGAATATTGTACGCCTTGCCGCACTATTGGCCGCTTTCGTCGGAGGAGCGTTCGTTAACCGGACGCTCGCGCAAGTGCCCGCCGCTGAAGACCCGCTCACGGTTGCCCCGGCGCACGACACGGTTCGCTTCGAGAACGATCGCGTTCGAGTGCTAGAAGGCGTCGACGCGCCGGGCGAGAAGACTGCCATGCACGGCCATCCCGACACGCTGATGGTCGTACTATCGTCCTTCAAGCGCAAACTCACCCTGGGTAACGGGCGCGTCATTTAGACTGAGTCCAAGCCGGGTGACGTGAGATGGATGCCCGCGCAATCCCATGCGGGCGAGAACACAGGTAGCACGGAGACTCGCGCCCTATTCATCGAGTTCAAACCGCAAGCGCGCTGACAAGTGCAATGTGATGTGATTGGCAGCCGCTGGCGCGCGCGGGCTGTGTGGTGTGGGGCATCGACGCCTCGCCTACGCTAACCGGCCCGCTTCGCCGACAGGTTCCCGCAGTTCCAGTGCGCGTGCCACGACCTGGCCGCGTCGCCCTTCTTCGGGGGCACGGTGGTTCACGCGCGAGCGGCTGTTGGTGTTGTATCTGGGCACGAGTTCGGCGCTGCGCGCCCTGCTGCGCGAGCGCCTCGGGCAGACGTTCCTGGGGCCACGGGCATAGCGTGCTCGCCGGGTATGGCATCATGCGGACACCGCACAGGTGACGAATTCGGTTCCTGCCAGGTTGTATTCCATCGAAACGAAGCGGATTCTCCTTCAGCAGCGTGTCTCCGAGCTCGAGCCGCACGTCGTGTCTGCCCGCCCTCGTCCCGACAAGTGGTCGATCCTGGAGATCGTGGAACATCTGGTGTTGTCGGAGCGCGTGGTGTTCAGGCCCCTCGATTCCCGTGAATGTGCCGTTCGCGGCACTGCTCCCGGAGGGCACGAGATCCTTGGGATCCTTGTGGGTGCAGTGGGAGGCCAGCCACGCGTGGCGGGGCGATGACCATGGCTGACACGCTGCGGATGCTCGACGTGCATTTCGACCGGCACATCCGGCAGATCGATGGGCTGATGCCATGAGCAAGGGGTTTCAGGCGGGCCTGACGTTCGGCGGCCTGCTCATGGTGGGGTCGTTCGTGGTGGCGGCGGGCGGGCATGGAAGCTATCTGCCGCTGGCCCTGGCGGGCGCACCGCTGTCGTGGGTGCCGGGTGCCGGGTACATGGCCCCGGTGCTGCTGTGGGGCGCCCTGGGGCATCTACTGGCACGCGGCAAGCGCGCGTTCACCATCCTCGTGCTGGGCGGCCATACGCTGGCGGTCCTCGCCTGTCTGCAGCTCGGCAGCCCGTACGAGCCTGGCACCCAACAGTGGGAGTATTTCTCGCGCGCCCAGCGCCTGGGGCCCGTGGCGCTCTGGGCCACGCTGGGTCTCTACATCGTGGGGCTCGCCGCCGCGTGGCGACTCGTCAGCAGCCGCTATGTCTGGGAGCTGATGGAGGACTTGCCGGAATGAGCCGTTCCGCCTCACGCGTCACCATCCACATGGTGGCCAGCCTCGACGGCTTCATCGCCCGCAAGGACGGGCGGGTCGACTGGCTCGACACCAAAGACGAATTCGAGGGCGGCGCTACGCTCACGGCCGAGTACATCGCCGAGTTCCTGTAGTCCATCGACTGCTACGTGATGGGCGCGCGCACTTACGAAACGGCGCTGGCGTTCGAAGCGCAGGGCTACGGCTGGGCCTACGGCGACACGCCCACCTTCGTGCTCACCCACCGCGACCTGCCGCGCACGCGGGAGACCGTGCAGTTCCACGCCGGCGACCTCGCAGCCTTCGTGAACGAGCAGCTGCGCCCGCACTTCCGCACCATCTGGGTGGGCGGCGGCGGCGCGCTCGCCACCGAATGCCTGCGCCTCGGCCTCGCGGATGAACTGCGCTACTCGGTGGTGCCGGTGCTGATTGGCGACGGCATCCCGTTCTTCGGCCCGCTCACGGCCGACATCTCGCTGCACCTGGCGGGGGTGCGTCCCTACAAGAGCGGCATGGTGGAGCTGCGCTACGAGGTGCGCCGGACTGGCGTCCGCTAACTCTCGCGCACGCCTCGATAGAGCACGCGGCCGAAGCGGCGGTGCCAGCCGGTGAACTCGGCCTCGGCGCTGCCTTCCCCCAGCGCGGACCGCACCTGGTGGAGCTTTGCGTCCAGATCGTCCACCGCCGAGAGGATGAACGCCTCGACGCTCTTCGGCTCGACCGGCGACCCCTTGTCGCGGGCGCCGTGGTGCGACACCACCAGATGTTCAAGCTCGGCCCTGAGATCGTCGGGGAAGCCGCTCACGCCTTTGGCCGCCTCGCGCACCATCACGAGCCCGAGCGCGATGTGCCCGATGAGGTTGCCGTCGCGCGTGTAGCTGATGGCGCCGTTGTCGTAGGCGAGCTCCTGCAGCTTGCCGATGTCGTGGATAATCGCGCCGCCCACGAGCAGATCCTCGCGGGCGCCGTAGTGTGCCGCCAGGGCCTTCCCGGCCGTGGCCATCGAAAGCACGTGCTCGAGCAGCCCGCCCCGGTAGGCGTGGTGTACCGTCTGGGCGGCCGGCCAGTCGCGCAGCGCCGCCTCGTGGTCTGTCAGCAGGCGCAGCAGGAAGACGCGCAGATGCCGGTCGGTTACCGCCTCCACGAGCGCCAGGAGCTCCGCCCACATGTCGCCGATCGGGCGGGGCGCACTGGGAATGCAGTCTTCCTCGCGGAACCCCTGCGCGGCGTCCTGCTCGGGATTCACCCGGCGGATGTTGCCGGCCACGAGCTGCAGCTCGCCGTTGTGGACACTCGTGCGCCCTTCGGCCCGCACGAACTCGCCGATTTCAAATTCGTGTTTGAAGCGGTCCACGCCGTCGAACACGCGCCCGGCCACGTGGCCGGAGGCATCCTGCAGGACGAGCGCGAGGTACTCGCCGCTCTTCCCCACGCGGACGTCCTTGCGGGTGCACAGGAAGAAGCTCCAGCCCGTCTTGTCGGGCTCGAGCTGCGAGACGCGCGGCAGCCGGCTGCTCATGACGGATCGAGCGTACATCACGTGCGAATCGTCCACGCGCCTGAGATAAAGTACCGGCCATGCGTACGCTTCCCCGAGTTGGCGCGCTGGCCCTGGTACTCACGGTAACGTTCGCGGCAGCGCTCGTCGCGCGGCAGGGTGGTCCGGCGAAACCGGCCACGGCCGCTCAGACGCCGCTGCCCCCGCTGAACACCGCCGGTTACGCGCTCGCGCGTCCCCTGGCGATCACCCGCGCCGTCTACGAATTCGCGGCACGGCACCCCGAGGTCTCGCGTTACGTGCCGTGTTACTGCGGCTGCGAGGCCGACGGCCATCGCAACAACGAGAACTGCTTCATCGGCGCCCGCGATGCCAACGGCAACGTGACCCGGTGGGACACGCACGGCTTTGGCTGCGCGATCTGCGTGGACGTGGCGCGCGAGTCGATGCAGCTCTACAACTCCGGCGCCGACGTGGCGAGCATCCGGGCTGCGATCGAACGAAAATGGACACCGCAGCACCACACCAAGACACCGACGCCGGCGGTGCCGCCGAAGAAGCGCTGAGCCCGGTGGTGGACGACCGCGCGGCGGCCTTCGCGCGCCTCTTCGAGGCGGTGCATGAAGGCGTGTACATCGGCCTGGTACACGCGGCCACCACGACCACGCTCGCCGCGAACCCGCATCTGAAGCTCGTGCTCGGCTATCCGCCAGAGACGTTCGAGCGCGAGGTGCGGCCGTTCGACGTGGGCCGCTTCGTCGATCCACAGGCCCGCGTCGCCTTCCTCGAGCGCCTCGCGAACGCCGGCTCGGTGGCGGATTACCTCGTGCGCCTGCGCCGCGCCGACAACACGCTCGCCTGGATCGAAGTGACGGCCACGGCCGATCCGCCGGATTCCACCGGTGCGATGCGCATCGAAGCGCTCGTGCGCGACGTCAGCGAACGCAAGCATCTCGAGGTGCAGTCGCGCGACCTCTACTACCAGCTGCTGCAGACCGAGAAGATGGCGGCCCTGGGCCAGACCATCTCGGGCGTGGCGCACGAGCTCAACAATCCGCTGGCGACGATCCTGTCGTGGGCGGAGCGCCTGTCGGAGCACGCCGACGGCAACGCCCCGCTCAAGCGCGGGCTTGACGTGATCCTGAGCGAGTCGGAACGCGCCGCCCGCATCGTGCGCAACCTGCTCACCTTCGCCAGGAAACGGCAGAGCACGCGCGCGCTCGTCGATCTGAACGAGATCATCCGCGACACGCTGAACCTGCGCGCCTACGAGCAGCGCATCACGAACATCACCGTCATCCCCGCGCTCGCCGCCGGGCTGCCGGCCGTGTTCGCCGACGGCCACCAGGTGAAGCAGGTACTGCTCAACCTGCTGATGAACGCCGAGCAGGCGATGCTCGGCGCCAACGGCCGCGGCACCATCGTCATCCGCACGTGGCACGACAGCGCCAAGCAGATGGTGGTGATGGAAGTGAACGACGACGGGCCGGGCGTGGCCGAAGACGTGAAGGGGAAGATCTTCGATCCCTTCTTCACCACGAAGGAAGTGGGCAAGGGCACCGGGCTCGGGCTGACGGTGGCGTACGCGATCGTGCAGGAACACGGCGGACGCATCCGCCTCGAATCACGCCCCGGCGCCGGCGCCTCGTTCTTCGTGGAGTTTCCGATGTCGCCGGTGGGCACGGCCGCCCCGGCCAGACGCCTGCACCATGCGCCACCGCCACCGCCGCCGCCAGCCGCCACCGCCGCGCCGAAGCGTGACGTGCTCAAGGGCGCGCGCGTGCTCATCGTGGAAGACGAGCCGGCGCTGGCGAGCGCGGTGAAGGAATCGTTTGTGGACGCCGGGTTCGTGGTGGATCGGGCAGGCGACGGCGAGGAAGGCCTCGCGCTCGTCGCCGACAACCACTACGACCTGATCGTGTGCGATCTGAAGATGCCGCGCGTGGACGGCATCCGGTTCTACAGGGCCATGACCGCAGCCACACCGGCGCTGGCGCGACGCGTGATCTTCGTCACGGGCGACGTGGCCGGCACCGACGCCGAACGCTTCCTCGAGGACAGCGGCTGCCGGTGGCTCTCCAAGCCCTTCCGGCTCGGCGACTTGCTGCGCGCGGCGCGCGAAGCGCTGGCGTAGTCGATCACGATCCCGCGTTCGGCGCGTTCCACCGCGGCCGGCGGCACCACCGTGTCGCTCTCGGGCAGCGAGGCCTTGGCCATCTTCGGGCGGTGTTCGAAGGCCACGACGGCCTGGCGCAGGGCCGCCATCGCCGCGGTGGGCGTGGCATCCGGGCCGAGGGCTTCGCGCAGACGGCGCAGCGCGCGCGCGTGGAGCTGCGAGACGCGCGATTCGTTCACGCCGAGTTCGGCGCCGATTTCCTTCATCGTGACTTCGCCGTAGTAGTAGAGGGCGATGACGCGGCGTTCGCGCGGGGGCAGCGAGGCGATGGCGCCGCGCACCCGGTCCTGCACTTCACGACGCTCATACGCGGCGTCGGGACGCTCCGCCTCGACGGGCACGAGCACGGCGGGAAGCTGCGATTCGTCGATGTTGTCGGCGCACGAGAGCGGCGACGTCTGTTCGATGGTGTTGATGCGCACGATCACCTTGCCGAGCCGCTCTTCGTCAGACCCGACCGCGGCGGCGAGATCCGCCAGCGACGGCTCGTGACCGAGCGAGAGGCGCAGGCGCGCGCGCGCCGCCTCGAGCTCGCGGCGCACGCGGCGCACGCCACGCGGCCAGGCATCCTTGCGGAGCGCGTCGATCATCGCCCCGCGCACGCGGCGCTCGGCGAAGGTCTCGAACTTGATGCCGCGCGCTTCCTCGAACCGCTTGGCGGCATCGATGAGCCCGATGACCCCGTCCTGCACCAGGTCGCCCAGGTCGATCGAGTGCGGCATGGTGGCGGCGACGCGCCGCGCCAGCGCCTCGACGAACGGGATACCAGCTTCGACTCGGGGGTTGATCTGCTCGGCGATGTGCTCGGCGGTCATTGAAATCGGGCTCCTGTTGTTCCGCCGTTCGTGGCGGACGCCGAACACTCTTGCATTGCCGATGCCAGATTCGCGCAGCACTGCGTTTGTCCGCTCTGACCATGCGAAATTTGTTGTTAAGTGCCCTTCTATTAATGGCTTACGGATTCGTAGCGCAAGGCCGTGCACTATGAGGAACATCAACGCAAGCGGTCCTGAACCGCCAAAGACTTGGCGGCTCCGGAGTGCATTGCGCCAAGCCAGTGACGGCGAGTGGCGTCGAGTTTTGGTCGGGGATGACGAGAATTGACGGTGTGAGGTCAGAGACCCGACACGTCGCGGATGGCGCGGGAGGTGGCCATGGCTTCGAGCGTCGCATTGACCACGGTTGTGGCACGCGCGCGCTGAGCGGGATCGCTCAGCTTGAGCTCCATCAGCTCGGCGTTCGCGAGAACGATGCCAAGCTGATTACTGAGCTGGTGAAACAGGCCGCGCAGGTCATCGGATGACCGTGCCTGTGGGCCTGTCTCCAGGGGGATGGTCGACGTATTCACGTGCTCTCGCCCTTGATGCGAACCGTGGCGGCTTAGGCTGCGGGGCTGGAACCAGCGCGCGTGCTGCCGTCGGGCTGACGCCACAGCGTATCCACGAAGATCCGGATGCTGCCGCCCGCCGTGCGGACGTATTCAACCTTACCAGCCGCGATCCAGTTGTAGATGGTTCGCCGGCTGACACCCACGAGCTCGCACGCTTTCATGATGCTGATGGTCTGACGTTCCACAGTTCAGTTCTCCTTCAAAGGCTGGTATCGGTTGCTGTGTCGTGGGGATTAGGGCAGGGGTGTGCCAGTACGACCAGATTTCAGGGTTGACGGCTCAGCGGCGAGAGTGTCATTGTCTTGACGCTTCCGGAAACCCGCAGGTCCTCCCTTTGGCTGAATCCATCCATCTGCTGATCGTTGACGACGAAGACGCGCTGCGCTCTGTGATGACCGAGCGCCTCACGGACGCGGGCTTTCGGGTGACGGAGGCCTCGTCCGGTGAACAGGCCCTCGAGAAGCTCGAACGCTTCGCCTTCGACGTGCTCGTCTCGGACCTGCGTCTGCCGGGCATCGACGGCCGGGAAGTGCTGGCGGCGGCCCTGCAGCGGTATCCGGGCATCATCGGCATCGTCGTCACGGGCTACGGCACCGTGAAGGATGCGGTCGACGCGATCAAGCGCGGCGCCTCGGACTTCATCAGCAAGCCCTTCCAGTTCGAAGAGCTGCTGCACGTGCTGGAATCTGCGCTCGAACAACGGCGCCTGCGCTCGGAAAATGCGTACCTGCGCCAGCAGCTCGAACAGCGCGACGGGCTGCCGGGTGTCGTCGGCCGCAGCGGTCCGATGCGCGACCTCTGCCAGATGATCGAGACCGTCGCGCCGAGTGGCGCCACCGTGCTCATCACCGGCGAAACCGGCACCGGCAAGGAAGTGGTGGCGCGCGCCATTCACCAGACGAGTCCGCGGCGGCAGCAGCGCTTCGTGGCGCTCAACTGCAGCGCGATTCCCGAGAACCTGCTCGAAGCCGAGCTCTTCGGCCACGCACGCGGTGCGTTCACCGGCGCCGTGGCCACGCGCCAGGGCCGCATCGAACAGGCCGATCGCGGCACGCTGTTCCTCGACGAAGTGGGCACGATGGCGATGCCGCTGCAGCAGAAGCTGCTGCGCGTGCTGCAGGAACGCGAGTTCGAGCGCGTGGGCGAGAACCGCACGATCAAGGTGGATGTGCGCGTGCTCGCCGCCACGAACTCCGATCTGCTGAAGATGGTGGGCGAGGGTACGTTCCGCGAAGACCTCTATTACCGGCTCAACGTGATTCCGCTCACGCTGCCGCCGCTGCGCGATCGCAAGGAAGACGTGCCGCTGCTCGTGCAGCACTTCATCCGCAAGGTCATGACGCGCGACGGTCACCCCGCGAACACGCCCGAAGTAATGGTGTCGCAGGATGCGATGCGGCGGCTCATGGCCTACGCCTGGCCGGGCAACGTGCGGCAACTCGAGAACGCGGTGGAACGCGCGCTCATCCTGCGCGGCACGCGTCCGCAGGTCGACGTGACGGACCTGCCGCCCGAAGTGCAGTCGGTGCCGGTGGAAGCCGCGCCCACACTCGACCTGCCCGACGACGGCGTGGACCTGCCGTCGCTCATCGCCCGCGTCGAGCGCGACCTCATCAGCCGCGCCCTGACGCGCACCGATGGCAACCGCGCCGATGCCGCGCGCCTGCTCGGGCTGAAGCGCACGACCCTCGTGGAAAAGCTCAAGCGGATGCCCGATCTGGCACAGTAAGGCCCGGGCAGCAGGCCGAATCCCTAGTAGGATCGAGGGATGCCACCCCGCTACGCGTACTGGACCATCCTCGTTGACGGGGGCCCCACCGCCTTTCGTGCCGCCGAGCCCGATGAACTGCTGCCCACGCTGAAGCGTCTGCAGGTCAAGCAGCCCGGCGCCACGATGAAGTGGTTCGAGAAGGGCAAACTCTGGGACTCGCGCGACGAGGCCAAAGAGAAGCTCGAAGCCGGCTACACCGTGGGCCCGGACGGCGCGCTGCTGCCGCCGCCTGAAGGGTTCGAGCGTCGCACCAAGAGCTGGCGGCCTGGCGGCGAACACCGCGACCCGCGCGAGAAGTACCAGCTCGCCAAGAAGGCGAAGTGGCAGAAGTTCAAGCAGATGGTGCGCGCGCGGCCCGGCCACGGCCCGAAGACCGAAGAAGATGTGTTCGCGCCGCTCGACGGTCCGCTTGACGCACCCGACGACACGATCGAGTCGCAGCGCTTCGATCCGGAACCGTTCAATCTGCCTGACGGCCCGAACGACGACGGCCCGGGTGATGATGCACCGCGCGACGACGCGCCGCCGGCCTCGACCGACTGGCGCGGACGTCCGCGCACGGATCGCGGCGACGCCCCGGCGCCGAAGCGCGCATGGAGCGCCCGGCCGCCCAAGCCGGAATGGCGTGGCAAGCCGAGCGGCGGCTTCGGCGGCGGACGTCCTGCCTGGACGCCGCGGCCCGATGCGCGTGGGCCCAAGCCGGAGTGGCGCGATCGGCCCAAGCCCTTCGACCGCGGTGGTGATCGGCCCAGTGGTCCGCGTCCTGAGTGGCGCGATCGCCCAAAGACCTTCGATCGTGGCGGCGACGATCGCCCGCGGGGGCCGAAGCCCGAGTGGCGTGATCGCCCCAAGCCGTTCGACCGTGGCGGCGACCGTCCGAGTGGTCCGCGCCCCGAGTGGCGCGATCGCCCGAAGACGTTTGACCGCGGCGGCGACGATCGCCCGCGCGGTCCCAAGCCGGAATGGCGCGATCGGCCCAAGCCGTTCGACCGTGGCGGCGACCGTCCGAGTGGCCCGCGCCCCGAGTGGCGCGATCGCCCCAAACCGTTCGATCGCGGTGGCGACGACCGGCCGCGTGGTCCCAAGCCGGAATGGCGCGATCGCCCCAAGCCGTTCGACCGCGGGGGTGACCGCCCGAGTGCTCCGCGCCCCGAATGGCGCGACAGACCGAAGACGTTCGATCGCGGGGGCGATGATCGCCCGCGCGGTCCGAAGCCCGAATGGCGCGACCGGCCCAAGCCGTTCGGTCGCGGCGGCGATCGGCCCAGCGGTCCACGGCCCGAGTGGCGCGATCGCCCGAAGACCTTCGATCGCGGTGGCGACGATCGCCCGCGTGGCCCGAAACCCGAGTGGCGCGACAGTCCCAAGCCGTTCGATCGCGGCGGTGATGACCGCCCGCGCGGCCCCAGGCCGGAGTGGCGAGACAAGCCCGCTGGTGATGGTTCGCGTGGACCGAAGCCGGAGTGGCGCGATCGCCCCGCCGGTGACCGGCCGCGGGGGCCGAAGCCCGGCGGCAGCGGCGGCTTTGGCCGCAAGCCCGGCGGGTTCGGCGGTGGGTTCGGTGGTGGCCCGCGTGGACGCTCGGGACCGCCGAAGAAGAAGTACTAGCTCTTCTCCGCCCCGGCCGTGGACCCGGGCCAGCCGCGCTGGTAGAGTGGGGACATGAAGCTCGCCTTCGAATTGCCTCCCGCGCAGGCTGATCAGCTGCAACAGGAAGCGCGGCGCCTCGGTGTTCCCGTGGATGAACTGGCGCGGGCGTTGATGAGCGATCTCTTGTCGGCACCGGATGCGGAGTTTGCGTCCGTCGCCGGGCGCGTCCTCGTGAAGAACAAAGAGCTCTATCGACGACTGGCGTGATGCGCTACCTGACGGTGCGGGAGGTCGTGAGCTTGCACGCGGCTGTTGTCTCGACAAGCGGTGGCGCGGCGGGCCTTCGCGACCTCGGCGCTCTTGAGTCCGCCCTTGCCCAGCCTCGGGCGACGTTCGATGGCGTGGATCTCTACCCTGGAGTAATCGACAAGGCGTCGTCCCTCGGCTTCGGCCTGGCGCTGAATCACCCCTTCATCGACGGAAACAAGCGGATTGCCCACGCCGCCATGGCAGTGTTCCTCGAGTTGAACGGTCTGGAGATCCAGGCCCCGGTGGACGACCAGGAACGCCTCATGCTCGATCTCGCCGCGGGCACGCTGACACGAGACGAACTGACCTCATGGCTTGCCGGCCACGTGGTGAGCCTCTAGAGGATTTGTTGACTTCGGCGGCTACTTGCCGAAGAGACGCTTGATCGACCGCACGACGCCGCCGCGTTTGGCGCGGTCCATCTCTTCGAGCTCGTCGAGCGCCTCGCGAATCGACGCCTTCACCACCACGCCGTGCCGCGCCACCCCGGGGCCGAGCGCGTCAGGCGGCCCCGGCCACACGAGAATCGCCTTGGCCGTTGATTCCGTGGCCACGTCGAGACAGTTCTCGGGGCGGTCATCGATGACGGCATCCAGATCGAGCGCCGTTGCCACCCGTCCGCGGGAGCCCTTCACGACGTAGACACTCGGGTAGCGGAAGCCCTTCGCGGCCAGCCACTCCTGGCTCTGCACCTGTGTCGTGGCGCCGGCCGCCAGCGGACGCGTGGTGATGAAGAGCACCTCCCAGCGGCGCTCGTCCGCGAGCTGCTGGATACGCGCGATGACGCCGGACTCCATCTCGTCGAGCGTTGTCCAGAAGTTGGTCTGCTTGAGCACATGCGTCCACAGGCGATCGAGGTCCGACGCACTGAGCTCGAGATCGCGCAGCGTGGGCCGCTCGACCGGCAGCGCGCCGGCGGCGGTGTCCGCGAGCGGGGCGTCCGCCTCGACGTCCTGCAGCTTGCGGAACTTCTTCTTCGCGATGTCGTGCATCGCGCGCGACAGATCGGCAACCGTGCCGTCGAGGTCGATGGCGACGCGCAGACCCACGGGTCTCAGTGCTCCGCCAGCAGGGCGTCGTCAGCCGCGTCGTCGAGCACGTGTCCGCGCGAGCCGAAGGTGTCGGGCGCGAGGAAGAAGCAGTCGATGATCTCGCGCACTTCGGCGATCGAGGGCGCGGCGTTGATCGCGATGCGCAGATGCGAGCCGCCGTCGAGGCCCTTGGTGTACCACGTGCAGAGCGCACGCACTTTGTTCACGACCCAGCGCTCGCGGCTCTTCGCGCGCGGGTCGGCCTCGGCGGGCGCGGCGGGCGCCACGTGCCGGAACCCTTCGGCCTCGCGGGCGCGATCGTCAAGCAGCAAGTCGATGTACTCGAGCAGGAAATGCGCGCGTTCTTCGGGGGTGACGATGCGAGGTGTGCGGCCGGCGAGCATGTCGGTGGCCTGCGCGAGAATCCACGGATTACGGAGCACGCCGCGGCCGACGAACACGCCGTTCACGCCCTGGCGCAGGCGGTCCACAATCTGCTGCGGCTCGACACAATCGCCCGACCCGAACACGGGAATCGACACACGACGCGCCACCTCGGCCACGAAGTCCCAGTCGGCCGAGCCGGTGTAACTCTGCTTGGCGGTACGGCCGTGCACGGTGAGGGCCGCGGCGCCGGCCTGTTCGACGCGCTCGGCCACGTCCGCCGCGTTCATCTGCGTGTCGTCCCAGCCCTTGCGCATCTTCACGGTGACCGGAATCTTCACGGCCTTCGTCATGGCGCCCACGATGCGGGCGGCATGCTCGGGCTCTTTCATCAGGCTGCAGCCGGCATGGTGCTTCGCGATCTTCGGCACCGGGCAGCCCATGTTGATGTCGACGACATCGGCGCCCATGCCCTCGACCACGCGGGCCGCTTCGGCCATGCGATCGGGATCACCGCCGAAGATCTGAATCGAGACGGGACGCTCTTCTTCGGTGTACTCCGCGTACTCGAGCGTGCGGTCGATGCCGCGCACGAGCCCTTCGCTGCTCACCATCTCGCTCACGACCAGACCGCAGCCACCGTGCCGCTTCACGAGGCGGCGAAAGGCCGTGTCGGTCATCCCTGCCATGGGCGAGACGACGAGGGGCGAGGCGAGTTCGATGGAGCCGATCTTCATGAAAGCCAGATCCCGATCGCACCGGCTTACAGGCCGGTCTTCTCGCTCTTCTCGCGCGCCTCGTCCTGCAGCTTCACGCCGGAGTCGTAGGCCTTCTTCACTTCGTCGTTCTTCCACTCGATGATGGCCTGGCCGCGCAGCCGCACGATGTACTTGCCGAACTCGACGCGGCGCTTCGATTCGAACACACGCTCGGACACGTCCTCGCGGGCGGCGTCGAGCGGCTTGACGGTGCCATCGATGCGGCCTTCCACCTTCAGGATCTGATAGCCGCGCGTCGTGCGCAGCACGCGCGTGATCTCGCCTACCTTGAGCGCCGTGAGTTCCTTCTGCAGTTCGGGCGAGATGTCGGCCCAGGGAATCTCGCCGAGCAGACCGCCGTTGGCCTTCGACGACGAATCCGACGCATCCGCCGCCATGCGCGGGAACGGCTCGCCGGCGAGCAGGCGCTTGTGCACCTCGGTGGCCTTGGTGCGCGCCTCTTCGTCGAGGCCGACGTTGACACCATCGCCGGTGGTGGGCACGGAGATCAGGATTTCGCGCAGCGTGACCTGCGGCGTGGACGCGAACTCGTCCTTGTGGGCGTCGTAGTAGGCCTTCACCTCTTCGTCGCCCACACTGATCTTGCCCATCACCTCGGTCTGCTGCACGCGCGAGACGAGCATCTGCTTCTCGAGCTGCCGGCGCAGGTCGAGCATCGTCATGTTCTCGCCCTTGAGCGCCTCGGCGAACTGCTCGTCGGTCTCGATCTTGTTTTCCTTCTTGATGTTGTCGATGATGCTCTTGAACTGCTCATCGCCCATGGCGTAGTTGAGCTCCTTGCCGCGCTGCAGAAGCAGCAGCTCGTCGACCGCGTCCACGATGACCTGCGGCGTCACTTCCGAGAGCAGCCTGGCCAGGGCCGCGTCGTCGCCGCGCAGGCCCTGCACTTCGGGCCGCTGACGCAGCGCCGCGATCTGCCGCTGCTCGAGGTCCGACTTGGTGATGATCTCGCCGTTCACCTTGACCAGGATCTGCTCGACGATGTCGGCGGCGCCGAGCGTCGAACCCGTGGCCACCGCGAGCGACAGAGCGAGTGCAGCCGTGAGCAAGTGCTTCATAGTGGTCCTTCCAGCTTAACCCGCCGAAGCCCCGCCGAAGCCCCAAAGGGGCGAAGGCGGGCGAGGCGAGGCTATTCATCTGAGCGGAGCGGTTCCTGCTCGACGGCCGGTAGCGGCCGCCACGCCCGGCCGCGAGAATACGAACTGTGGTAGTTTGGAAGCATGAAGACCACTGTCGATATTCCAGACGTGGAACTCGAAGATGCCATGCGCTTCACGCGCGCGCGCACGAAGCGCGAGGCCATCGTGACGGCCATCACCGAATTCAACCATCGCCGCCGCATGGCGGAACTGGCGAAACGGGCCGGATCCTGCCCTGACCTGATGACGGCCGACGAGCTGCGGCAACTGCGGCGCCGGGGCTGACGATGGTGCTGGTCGACACCTCTGCCTGGATCCACTTCCTGCGCCCCGACGGGGACGCTGCCGTGCGGGCGAGAGTGGCCGCGCTGCTCCAGGCGGGCACCGCGCACTGGTGCCCACTCGTCCGGTTGGAACTCTGGAACGGCGCCGGGGGCGACCGCGAGAAGAAGGTGCTGCGCGAGTTCGAGCGGCTCGTTCCAGAACTGGCCATCACCTCGGCCGTCTGGGACGACGCGCACGACTTGGCCCGCCGCTGTCGTGCGGCCGGCGTGTCAGCGCCGGCGACAGACGTGCTCATCGCTGCCTGCGCGCACCTCCACGGCGCGCGCCTCGAGCACGCCGACAGCGATTTCGATCGGATAGCCACGGTGGCAGGTCAGGAGCCGTAGCGACGTCCGCCGCCATTTTCCGCAAGCGGAGCGCGAACCCGCTCGAAACGAGTGTCCCTGCAGGTCTCCCGCGACCTGGGGGCAACTGGCCTCGGGGGACCTGATCCTGCGCGAGTTCACTAGTCCCGGCGAGACGCCCAGCCGGTCTCGGGTCGACTGGTTCCCGCGTTCGGGATCGTCGAGCGCGGCCCGCTCAATCGACATTCCCGATGCCAGTCGCCTGCCGATGATGCCCAGACCCAACTGACGGACGCGCCGAGGCGCTTGCCGCCAGCGGCGATCCCCGCTCGAACGAGACCCATCGGTCGCCCCCGATCCCGATGCTCGGGCCACCGTCGGCCAGATGCTCGTCAATGGCGGCGTCTTGAACGGCACGCGTCTGCTGAGTCCGCGCACCATCGACCTCATGGCGTCGAATCACGTGGGCGATCTCTACACAGGCGTCCGGCGCAATGCCCGGAAGGAGCAGCTGACGATAGTCGCTATGAACGGGTCCGGAGGGTTGACCGAAGGGGCCTTATCGGACCTTGCCCTCGGGAGTCGGCGGGTGGCACATCCTCGAACACGTGGCCACGAATCTCGCCAGCGTCTCTTCTGAAGTGTTGTTAAACGCCTGCATTTGAGCATCTGTAAACTCGAACAGGCAACGACTCGCGCCGGACGTCAACAGACTGTGCCAAGAAATGTTGCCTATCGTCTGCCTCGTGCCTCGCCGCGTCCAGCCGGGCGGCTCAGCTCGCCAGCTACGCGCTCAGCACGCTGGCGGCAGGCCTCATGCTGATGAGCGCTTATGTCAAGCTCGCGCCGCGCACGCCTGACACGGCGGCGCAGCTGGCCCGCTTCGTATTTCCCGAGGAGATGCTGCCGGTCATCGCCGTGCTCGAAGTGGCGTGCCTGCTGATCTACCTTGTCCCGCGCACGTCGCTGCTGGGCGCCGTCCTGCTCACGGGGTACCTCGGGGGAGCTGTCGCCACCACTCTCCGGAACGGCACCAACGCGATCCCGGCGCTCATCGCTGGGATCATCGTCTGGGGTGGGCTGTACCTGCGGAATGCGCGCGTGCACGACATCCTGCTGCCCTTCGTCCTTCGACGCTGAGCGGCGCGCGCGGCGAGCGACGACGTCGTCAGGGGTCGGCGACGTCGACCGAGCGCACGAACCAGCGACTGCCTTCGCGGGCCCAGAGCAGGACGAGAATGGCCCCGGACTGGCCGTGTTTCGGCCGCAGCTGAAACAGCGTCTGCGCCCACACCGGAGCGTCTGGACCGCGGGACGCGGTGGACTCGCACAGGAACCCGCGCGCCTCAGCATCGTCCACCATCGCCAGTGTAAAGGCGCGGTCGAAGGGATGCGGGACGATGCGGAGGTCCGCATCCCAGGGCTGCACCGGCATGATGACGTCGGCCAGGTGCCGGATGCGGCGCCCCGAGATGGCCTCGTGCATCATGTCCGACAGCAGGTCGCGCGTGTCGTGCGTGGACAGCTGTTCATTCTGCGTGTCCGCGTCGTCGTTCGTGCAGCTCGCCGCGCGCGGTGACACGACGCTCAGCGCTTCGCTGATGTTCCGACGTACCAGCCAGTCGGTCAGGAACTCCGTGGCCGCGACCGCGGGCGAGTCGATGACGGCGTCCCGCGGGAAGGACGGCAGGTCAGGCTCGTCGGCAGGATTGGGCTCCGGCCCTGGCGTGGGTGCGGCTGGCGCCATCGGTTGGGAGAAGAACGCCACGACGGCCGTCCACCACGGGCGAAGGTCGGTCCAGCGGCGGTTATGCCGGTCGTCGTTTCCACGTGCGCGGACGTCGCTGTTCGGCGAGCTGAGGTGTCCGTTGAAGAGGCCCTGCGGGACGCGGGACGAGAGATAGTCCACGTCGATGTCCGCGCGGTCGCCGTCCGGCGTTATGGAAATCTGGATG
>JBIKUN010000061.1:0-24005 GCA_044347565.1 Vicinamibacterales bacterium
GGCGGCGCCGCCGTCGCCCGCGGTGTTCACGCCGCTGCGCCGCAACGTCGGTATCTTCAACCAGCGCGGCGGCACGATCGGCTGGCTCGTGAGCCGCGACGGGCTGCTCGTGGTCGACAGCCAGTTCGCCGACACCGCGCCGAATCTGCTCGCCGGCCTCAAGGAGCGCAGCCCGCGTCAGATCGACGTGCTCATCAACAGCCACCACCATCCGGATCACACCGGCGGCAACGGCGTGCTGCGCCCGGCGGCGAAACAGATCGTGTCGCACGTGCGCGCGGCCGAGAACCTCAAGGTGCAGTCGGAGCGCGCGAAGACCACGGCGACGATGCCCGACGTGACGTTCCCCGACACGTGGAGCGTGAAACTCGGCGACGAGACCATCCGCGCGCGTCACTGGGGTCCGGCGCACACCGGCGGCGATGTCTCGATCCACTTCGAGCAGGCCAACGTCGTGCACCTGGGTGATCTGCTCAACAACCGCGGCTTCGCCAACGTGGACGGTCCGGCCGGGGCCTCCGTGCACGGCTGGATCCAGGTGCTCGAGAAGATGGCCGCGGCGTACCCGGCCGACGCGCTCTACGTCTTCGGCCATGCGGAAGCGGGGCATCCCTTCATCGGCACCCGCGGCGACCTGCACTACCAGCGCGACTACTTCACGGCCGTCATCGACTACGCCCGTCAGGCCCGCCGCGAGGGCCGTTCGAAGGACGATCTGGCGAAGGTGGAGGTGCTGCCGAAGTTCGAGCACCACGGCGGCACGAAGGCCCGCATCGGCATCGCGCTGACGCTCGCCTACGACGAGCTGGCAACACGCGGCTGAGGCACAGCGTTCATCACCGGCCCGCTCAGATCTGTGTCAGCACCCAGAAGAGCAGGCCGCTGAACCCGATCGAGCCCACCGGGAAGAACCACATCGGGGCCAGACGGTCGATCTCGGCGAGATCGTGATCGCCTGGCATGTAGCGCACCGGCAGCTGCTCGCCGATCTCGATGCGCGTGGCGCTCGATCCGAACGACGAACGAAATGTGAACCGCTCGTTCGTGGACGTGTCGAGGACCTCGATGACGGGCGCGCGTGTGGTGCGTGCCGGCGCGCCAGGCCGGGGCTCCGTGCGGGTGCTGCCCGACACCACCGTCCCTGTCGTTCGCACGCCGCGCGTGTACAGGCGAACACGTGCGACGAACACGAGCAGGCCGACCAGCAGGGCCAGGGTGCCGAATGCGCCGATGATGACCTTTGCTACCACGGTCGGCCCCACGCCGAATCCAGGCCGTGCCTTGAACTGGCGGAGAGAGTGGGATTCGAACCCACGGTACGGTTTCCCGTACACACGCTTTCCAAGCGTGCTCCTTAAACCACTCGGACATCTCTCCGTGCAAGTGGCATCAGCAGTTTAGCGGAGGGCGGCGATCCCGCCAAATGCAAACTGTGACGTGACGGTGACGCAAGGCCTGCGAGCGCCACGACCAGCGGCACTGCCGCGCCGTTCGGGCGTGGCTTGAGGGCGTAACCGTCCGGATGCCGCCCATTCTCTCGGACGCCGCCATTGGACTCGGCGCCCCGCCGCGCAGGTGACCGCTGATCGACTCCAGCACGCGTTCGGCCACGCCGAGTTCCGCCAGTTCGGTAATCACCGTGTGCCGCAGGTCGTGGAACCGGAAGCGGGGCAGACCGGCGGCATCCCGGAGCGCCCGCCAAGCGGTGTCCCACTTCAACATCGGCTGCGTGGCGTCGTAGCGGCCCCACTGGCACGCTGGCCACAGGAAGTGATCCGGCTCGCTGTGCCCGAGCAGGTCGGCACGCTCGACCATCCGGGCCATCGCCGTGAGGGCCGACGCGTTGAGTGGAATCACGCGGTGACTCGTCTCGTTCTTGCTGCGGCGGATGCAGACGATCTTCTTCACGACGTCAACGTCGCGCCGGCGGAGGTGCTTGACCTCCACCGGCCGCATCGAGGTGTTGGCGGCGACGACGGCCGCGCAGTAGACGTGCTCCCATTCCGGATTCGAGGCGGCGCTGTCGAACAAGCGTTTGTGGACTATGCCCGCTTCAACGAACTCTACCGCGGGTGTTTTCCGGACGGCCGCTATCCCACACGGTCCACCGTGGCGGTGAAGGACCTGGCGCGCGGCGCACGGCTGGAGTTGACGATGACGGCGGTCCGCAGTAAGTCGCCACGCGCGACCGGCGCCTGAGCCGCACCGGCTTTCAGATACTTGCGGACAATCGAGAGTGGGAATGGAAGAGCGGTGGACCCCGCTTGCCGGACGACGGGCGAACAGGGAGACTCGGACTCCATGCCCGGTGCACTAACGATCGCCCGGATCGTCGACCAGCTCGCCGTCCTCGGGGTGGGGCACGGCGACACGTTGATGGTGCATGCGTCACTGCGCGCCGTCGGGCCGGTCGCCGCAGCGCACGTGAGCGTGCACTGGCCGGAGATTGACGCACGGGGCACGGCCTGATTCGTCGCAGTGTCGCCCGCGCCAGCGCGTTCGCCCGGTGGCGCGAGCGCGGCTATTCCGGCAGCCCGAACTCGTCCCTTGGAAACAGATCCGAGTTGAGGTCGGTCCGCCGTCGCGGCGTGTTCGGGTCGAAGAGCCGCGGCATGCCCATCACGTACAGGCGCAGCAACGACACGATGTCGACGCCCGCCGGGGAGAAATAATCGCGCATCGCGGCCACGCGGGCGGCGACGGTGGCACGGTCGAACGCGATCGGCGCCTCGCTGCCGATCATGACATCACCGAACACCAGCGTGTACGGAAAGACACTGGCGAAGGTGTCGATCGTCCGCCCCGTCGGGCCCCAACTGACCGCCAGGCCGCCCGGGTTGAGCCGTCGCCGCAACAAGTCGAAGTACTCGCGCGAGTACAAGTTGCCGGCGTAGGCGCTGGTCGGCCGCAGCGCGTCGGCCTCGATCACGTCAAACCGGCGTTCCTCCGGAATCAGAAACGCGCGCCCATCGCCGACCCGATGGTCGAATCGGGGGTCCGACAGCAGGCCGGTCAGCCCGGCATAGGGGTGGGCAGTGGCTAGGCGCCGGAGCGTGTCCAGTTGTGCACCGATAATCTCGACGCACACCACGCGCTGGACGTCGGGGCGAGCCGCCGCGGCGAATGCCGTGTCGCCGGACCCGAGCCCGATGACCAGCACCTCGCGCGGCCGTGGATGCACGGCCAGCGGCAGGGCGCCGAGCACGGTGTGAATGCCACCGTAGGGAATCCAGCTCTGGCCAAGGCCGTTGACGAATACGGCCTGCCGGCCATTCTGGTCAGACCTCAGCACCGAAAGCCCGCCACCGTCTTCGGCCGCAATCGTCATCCGGGGCTCCGACCCGTGCAGGCGCGCCCACAGCGTCGAACTGGCAGGCATCACCGCGACTGCGGTCAGGGTGATCGCGCCCGCCAGCGGCGCGGCGACCCGGCCGCGCCCGCCGTGCGGTTGGCGCAGGCGCCACAGCGGCCACGCCAGCACGGCGCCCGACGCGACCAGCGTCCGCATCGTGCCGGCGGTGCCGATCGCAGGCAACAGCAACCACCCGGTCGCCATGGCGCCACACATGGCGCCGGCAATGTTCGAAGCCATCAGCGCGCCCAGCCGGCTGCCGAGGTGTTCGAGGTCCGACTGACTGGCGCGTTGCAGGTACGGAAAGCTGAGCCCCATCAGGAATGTCGGCGGTCCCACGATCGCCGCGGGCATGACCACATACAGCAAGACCAACTGCCGCAGCATCGGCGCCCGGCCTGGATCACTCCACGACCAGTCGCGCCACTGCCAAATCGCGCCGGCGACGTCCATCGGGTCATAGCCGACCAGGTAGTCGGCCAACAGGGCCGGCTGGCCGGCGCCGACCAGCGCCATCAACGCGGCCAGCGAGAGCGCCGCATACAGCGTGACCCCGTACTGCAACCACAGGAAGGTGGCACCGGGGCGGCGGCTGCGGTCCACCAGGCACGCGCCGACCGCCCCGCCCAGTCCCAGGCCGCCGAGGTACACGGTCAACAGGGTTCCGAATGTGAACGCGGTCGACTTGAGGATCACGCCGAGCAGGCGGAACCACGCGATCTCGACGCCGAGGGCGATGAATCCCGTCAGTGCGTAGAGCAGCGCCCAAGTCCAGAATGGCAGCGACGGCGGGACGGCAAACGGGACGCGGTCATCGCCGCGTGGTGACGCCGCGATGTCCTCGGTGCTGCCCCCCATCGTGCCCGGCCGTCCGCGTGACAGCGCCGCGATCGCCGTGGCGCCGACCGCGCAGACGAAATTCACCGATGCGCCGACCAGCAGCGAGCGCTCGAAGCCCAGCCGCGGTACCAGCAGCCAGGTCGAGGCGAATGCGCCAATCGCCGCACCCATCGTGTTCCATCCGTACAGCGAGCCCGCGACCACTGCGGCGGCGCGCAGGCTGTCGGTCATTGCGCGTGCGAGGAGCGGGAGTGACATCCCCATGAGGAAGGTGGGCACCAGCAGGCTGGCCACCAGCACCACGGCCGCCGTCGCGGGTTCCGCGCCCCACTGCGGCAGCCGCACCGCCAGTTGGTCATAGTAGACCGCCTTGCTGAGCAGACCGAAGGTGCCGATCAGCACCTCGGCGCCGACGAATGCCCACAGGCACCGGGTGGCACCCAGGCGGTCGGCCAGGCGGCCGCCGGCGAGACTGCCGAGCCCCAGGCCGCCCATGAAGGCCGAGACGATGATGGTGACCGAGTAGACGTCCGCCCCTGAGAACAACACCAGCAAGCGCTGCCAGATCACCTGGTACAGCAACGCCGCGAAGCCGGACAAGAAGAAGACGAGGAGACCGGCGAGGCGAAACATCATGGGCGAAACCCACGGTCGATGGTGGTGGACGAGGGCAAGAGTCGAAACACGCCCTCCATTGTGCGTCAGCTGTCCTGCGCGTGGGGCGGGCCGACGGCGCACGGTCATTGACGGGAAGGGGAAAATCGACCATAAAAATACCGCCCCCATGGAACAGACCCGTGCCGACTTCACCCCAGCGGCGGACGGCGATGTCCGCTCAGCGTCAGCCGGCACCTGGACGGCGGCGCTGCCGATCGAACTGCGGATCATGGGCGCGGCGTTCGCCTTCCTGCTTGTGACCTCGGTGGTCGGCTTCATTGGCACGGTCACCATTCCCGACTATCAGGATCAGAGGTTCACCGTGTTCCGGGAGGCCAACCCCTTCTGGGACCGCTTTGCGCGCTACGACTCGGGCTGGTATCACGGCATCGCGTCGCGCGGTTACACCTACGTCGAAGGCGGCCGCAGCAACCTCGCGTTCTTCCCGCTCTACCCGCAGTTGATGGGCACCGTCGGTCGCGCCTTCGGCGGCGCGCAGCATCACTTCTACCTGGCCGGCATCCTGGTGTCGTGGCTGTCGTTCATTATCGCCATGCCGCTGCTCTACCGGCTGGCGCGCCTCGACCTGCCGCGGGCCGCCGCCATTCGCGCCACCACCTACGCCGCGGCGCTGCCATCGTCCTACTTCTTTGGCCTGGTCTACAGCGAGAGCCTGTTCCTGCTGGCGCTGGTGGGTGCGACACTGGCGCTGCGCACGCGGCACTGGCTGTGGGCGGCGGTGTTCGGGGCGGCGCTGACCGCCACCCGCGTCAACGGCGTGATGTTCGTGCCGGCGCTCGCCTGGCTGGCGTGGCGCGCCGCCGGTCCCAACCGCCGCGATCGCACGGCCGCGCTGATGGTCGCCGCGGCCAGCCTGATCGGCATCGGCGGCTACTGCTATTTCAACTACCGGCTGAGCGGCAACCCGTTCGAGTGGTACGACAGCATCACCCGCTGGAACTACACTCCGGGGGGCAATCCGTTTGCCGGGATCTACGGCGTCACCGAGGCGCTGATCCGGCGGCCGATACAGTACCTGACGCAGGAACGCATGGCCCCGTACGATACGCTCAACACGCTGTCGGCGGTGCTGGCGCTGTGGACCGTGCCGTTCGTGTGGAAGCGTTTCGGCACCGGCTACGCCGCCGTCATCGTGCTGGGACTCGTGCTGCCGCTGTCGTCGGGTCAGCTCGAAGGCCTCGGCCGCTACTGCGCGGTCCTGTTCCCGATCGCGCTGCTGCTCGGCGGGCTCGAAGGGGAGGCCCGGCACACCTGGCTGCTCGCCTCGTTCTGCTTGTTCTACTCGCTCGGCCTCATCCTCTTCGGCAACGTCCACCCGCTCTTCTGACGTGTTCCGGTACGCGTGAGGACCGTCGCCATGAACGAGTCCGGGGGAGGTGGCTCGGCCACGCGCCAGGCAAATCGCGCCGCAGACCGAGGGCGAGGAGCTGCCCCCGCTGGCCCCACCGGCCGCCGAACGTGTTGACATCTGACGTGGGATGTTGCGCCTGCTCGTTGGAGGAGAAGGGGACGCCGATTGGCGCCCACGAGATGCTGATCGCCGCCCACACTCGAGCGCTCGACGCCGTGTGCGTCACCGAGCGAAGCAAGGTCGATGCCGCGTGGCTCGCCGAGCCGCAGCTCACGCTCTGGCGTCTGACTCGCGTGAGCGAAGGTTGGTGGACCTGAACATCGTCAGTTGGAACCATATCAAGAGCTGGTTGGACCGCGTCGAGGCACTCCGCGCCGCCGCCTGATACCATCTCGCTCTCGATCCGACGCATTGCCGCTCGACGGGTATCCAAGGCACCCAGCGGCAAGCCTGTCGCAGTTACGCTTGCCGTGCCCCAAGCTGTACCTGGCTCGGACTGGGGCTGCGCCCTGCAGATTACGGGCCTCAACACGACTTGGCTGCAGCGAGGGGCGAAGCTCGAACGCAGCACGGGCGTCAGCGTCTGATAACGTTCATTCCGTTACCTGCGGACCCGTTCATAGCGACTATCGTCTCCTGGCGAACGACAGGCAACGGCCGCGGCTCGAAGGGCGGATCGAGGCGCCTGCCATCGACAGCGCGACGAGTGCTTCGGTGCGAATCTCGGATTGATCCGGGAACATACTCACAGGTCGAAGACGCTGACCGCGACGGCGCGAGCGGATCACGACCTGTCCGGATCGGTCGGATGCACGACCAATTCGAACCCGTGGCCTCCAGCGAGTCGAACGGCGGCGAAGTGACGCACGTCGCGGGTCGCGAGTCGATAGACGCCGATCGACTCGGCCAGCGCGACGATCGAGGAGTCGACGAGGCCCAGGCGAAGATCCGCGAAGCGTCGGTCCACGTCCATCGCACGCGCGAGCTGGCCGAGGGTTGGCGGCGCGTAGGTGAAGGCACCGCGCGACAGATCCTGCATGAACGCCTGCATCGCTGCGCGTTCGTCGCGAAGGAAGTAGTCGACCTCGGCGAGGACGAGTCCCGGAACGTAGCGCGTGCGGGCCTGGTCGATGACGCGGCGAAAGCGCCGGTGGTCTGGCGCGCCCTCGACGAGATAGTCGATGAGCGCGCCGGTGTCGCAGATGAGCGCGGCTGTGCTACCGGCGGGCACTGAACAGCTCGCGCTCGTCGCCGCGCTCTGTCAGCGTGCGGACGATACCCGCGCTCCGAGGCTTGGGGTGTCGGCGATACTGCTCGAGCACGAGGGCGAGATGCTGCCGGATGAACTCCGCACGCGAGACACCGCGCTCCCGAGCTGCCCGGGTCAGCAGGCGATCGTCCTCCGGATCCAGGGCAATCGTGGTCGCTTTCTTCAGTGAGAGTGCCATGGAAGTAATATGATTCGACGAGGGGCGGCGGTCAAGCTGCGTCCGCGTCACCGGAGACACTGCGGCGGGCGCCGCCAAGTCGAAACAAGGATCGTGTAGAAACTGTGTAACGTCGGCCCGGACACCCCGACGAACCGGGGCGAACACGGCGTCGCATGAAGCGATCTGGCTCGGTGTGCCCGAGCAGGTCGGCAGGCTCGACCATCCGGGTATCGGCCAGATCCCAGGGGCGCATGGACACCTGGTGACGAGTTGGCGTAGCGTATCCGTTCTGGCTGCAGGCGCCGCCGTAGCCGATGATTGCAGGAGAGCCGATTTTGATTTCCGACCCGGTCAGGCGGGCCATGGCGGCAGTGATCGCCGCGCTCCTGGTCGCATTGTCCACCCTGCCGACGAACGCACAGGAACCTGCCGAGTCTGTCGGGACGCGCGCCGCCGAAATCGCTGCGCAGCAGGCCGAGAAGGCCACGCACGTCACGCCCTACAAGCCGGGTCTGGTCGAGGCGTTCGTCAAGACGGTTGATGAGCACCTCGCACAACGCGAAGTGAAGTGGCATCCGTTCTACGGCACGGCCTACCACGGTGCGGGCCTCACCGCGGGCGTCGGCTACATGTTTCACACGGGCGACTACGACACGCTCGACATCCGCGGCTCGATGTCGCTCAGCCAGTCAAAGCGCGTCGAGATTGAATACATCATGCCGCGCCTGCTGGGACGGCGCGGCGTGCTCACCGTGCTCGGCGGGTGGCGCGAGGGCCTGGGCCAGGACTTCTTCGGGCTCGGCACCGCGCACACCTCGATCGACGACCGGACCGACTTCAACTTCCGCAGCAGCTACGGCGCGGCCACGCTCGATGTGCACCCTGCCCGAGGCATGCTGAAGTTCGGCGGCGGCGTCGAAGTGTCGCGATTCGAGGAGCGCGCCAAGACCGGGTCGGAATTCGCCCAGCGCTACACGCCGGAGACGCTGCCCGGGCGAGGGGCGACGGTCGACTACGTGCAGATCCACGGCACGGCCGCGCTCGACTCCCGACCCAGACAAGGGTATGCCGTGCGGGGCGGCTATTACGGAGTCACCGCGCGCAACTACCTCGACCCGGACAAGGCCTTCAGCTTCCGCCAGGTCGACTACGAGGTCGTGCAGCATGTGCCGATCTACCGCGACGCATGGGTGCTCTCACTTCGTGGTCGCGCCGAAACCACCTTTACCGGCAAGGACAACGACGTGCCCTTCTTCATGCAGCCGTTTCTGGGCAATGCGTCGACGCTGCGCGCGTACTCGGGCATGCGATTCCGGGAGCGCAACAGCTTGTTGCTGTCGGCGGAGTGGCGTGTGCTCGTGAATTCCTTCGTTGACACCGCCTTGTTCTATGACGCCGGGAAGGTGACCCGCCGACGGGCCGACCTGAACCTCGACGGGTTGAAGAGCGGCTACGGTATCGGCTTCCGGTTCCACACGCCGGCGGCAACTCCGGTCAGACTTGATTTCGCTCGCGGCAACGAGGGCTTCCTCGTCGCTTTCGCGGCATCGGCGGCGTTCTAGGTGCTGCCGTGATGCCAGTCAGCTCGTCATCGACTCTCTCGCGACTCGTGCCCGCCGCAGCCATGGCGCTGGGCGTCATGCTCTTCCTGGTGCCGGTGCGGTCGGCGCAACCGAAGTTCTTCCCGGACGATCCGCTCGTGCGGGAGCCCGAATCGCAGGACGCATCAAACGTGAAGCCCTGGGATGTCGACCTCGGCTACGACCTTGCGTACAACTACCTCGTGACGTCGCGGCGCGAAGCCGCCGGGATTCGCGCCGGCAACGTCAATTCCATCGACGAAGTAGCGGATTCGAGCTGGTTCACCAACCGTATCGGCGCCCGGACGATGACGGTGGAAGACATCGAGACCGGTCCGAACGCCCACCCTGCGCCGGACCCATCGTCGTGGACGATCCTGCGCGAGAAATCGAGCGGCGCGGCCGCCGGATTCACCGCCCGTGACGCCGGCGGCGCCACCTGGTTCGTGTCGTTCGATGCGCCCTCGAACCCCGAAGGCGCCACCAGTTCCATTGTGGTGGCGACGAAGCTGTTCCACGCCCTCGGCTTCAACCAGGTCGAAAATCACATCTCGACACTGCGCCGCCAGAACCTGAAGATCGATCCGAAGGCTTCGGTGTGGCGGCCATCGGGCCGGCGCACCGCGATGACGAATGACGATCTGGAGGCGGTGTTGTCGCGGGCGAGGCCAGGCCCGGACGGCACCTACCGCATCACGGCGGGCCGGGCCCTCCCGGGCAGGATTCTGGGCGGCTTCAAATACGAGGGGACACGCCCCGACGATCCCAACGACGTGGTCGAGCATCAGCACCGGCGGGAACTCCGGGCGCTTCGGGTCTTCGGCGCGTGGGCCAACCTGACGGACATGAAGGCGGGCAATACCCTCGACACGCTCGAGACCTCGGGCGGTCGCAGCGTGGTGCGACACTACCTGCAGGACGTCGGCTCGACGTTCGGCATCGGCGCCAACGGCCCCCACGACCTGAGCGAGGGATGGGAGTATGTTGTCCAGGCGGGGCCGGCCTTCCGTCGCCTGTTCTCGCTCGGATTCGCCCTGAGCCCGTGGCAGACCGCAAGATACGAGAACATTCCGGCCATAGGGCCGTTCGAGGGCGACAAGTTCGAACCTCAGGCCTGGAAGCCGCGGGCGCCGGTGAGAGCCTATCGGGAAATGCAGGCCGACGATGCGTTCTGGGCGGCGCGTCGCGTGGCGGCGTTCTGCGACGGGGCGATCCGCGCGGCGGTGAACGCCGGGCGCTACTCGGACGTGAGGGCTTCCGAACACCTCACCACGGTACTCATCAAGCGGCGCAACCGCATCGCAGAGACTTACCTGCCGGCCATCAACCCGATTGTCGATCCGGTGCTCGATGCCGCCGCGGGCCTGAGCTTCAGGAATGCGGCGGTCCGTCCGTCCGGTCCGGGGGGGGCCCCCCGGGCGGGCCCGGGGGCCCCGCGGCGCTACACCGCCACGTGGTATACGTTCGACAACGGCAGTCAGTCCTCGAAGGAACTTGGCGTGACCACCGGCGAGGCGCCCCGCCTGGTGGCGCCGGCGGGCCTGCCCAGCGCCGCGGGCGCCTACGTGCGCGTGGATCTCAAGGCCGAGCACGACACGTATGCGTCGTGGAGCCGTCCGATTGAGACCTATTTCCGCCGGGAGCCGTCCGGATGGAAGCTGGTCGGCCTCACGCGGCTGCCAGGAAGGTGATCTGAGCCACGCGGTGCCGCCCTGGGGCCACCTGCGCGCGGCCTTCGGAGGAGTGGAATGAAGGGTCTCGAAAAACTCAGAAAGCACCTGCTGGCCCCAGAGGGCAAGACGATCCGGCTCAAGGACTGCGACCCGGCCTGGACGGCGCATATCAGGGACGAAAAACACGCGGCCACTCTGCTGCTCGTCACGCGGGTTCTGGATCTTCCAGGGCCTGGAACAGGGCGTGGTGTCGTTCGAGGCCTTCCCGCCGGAGTGGGCTGAGCCCACCCATAAAGTGGTACGGGTGCTCGTGCTGGTGCTAGGCCTGGTGGCCGCCTTCCCGTACATCCCGGGGTCGGGCCCGCCGGCGTTTCAGGCTATCTCGCTGTTTCTCGGGCTGCTCATGTCGCTGTCGTCGCGTTCGGCGATCTCGAACATCATCGCGGGCACGGTGCTGACCGATACGCGCGCGTTCCGCCTCGCCGACGTCGTCACGATCGGCGGCACGTCGGGAGATCCTGAACTACAGTATCCACGCTGGCGGCGCAGGGCTCGTCCTGGCCACGGAGGTGTCCCTCGGCTACGACGTGCCCTGGCGGACGGTGCGACACCTGCTCCGGCGGGCCGCACTCAGGACCCCCGGAGTCCTCGCGCAACCGGAGCCCCTCGTGCGGCAGAAGAGCCTGGACGACTTCTACGTGACTTACCGCCTCAATGCCTCGACCCGGGAACCCGGGCGCATGATCCAGATCTATTCCGATCTGCACGCCGCGATTCTCGACGAGTTCGCCGCCGCCGGCGTTGAGATCCTGTCTCCCCACCAGCGCGCGAACCGCGACGGCAGCCCCTCGACGATTCCGGCCCCTGGCGAGCTCGTTCGGCCCCATTCGACATGAGCTTCTCAACGCGCGTTCTGCTTGGCCTCGGTCTCGGGATCGCCTCCGGCGTGTTCTTCGGCGAGATCGTCGCCCCGCTGAAGCTCATCGCCGATGCGTTCGTGCGGCTGCTGCAGATGACCGTCCTGCCGTACGTGGTGCTGTCGATCACCGCCAATCTCGGCGCGCTCACCTACGGGCAGGCCCGCACCGTCGGCCTTCGCACGGCCGCCGTCATGACGGTCATCTGGACTGTCGCCATCGCCGTGGCGTGCCTGCTTCCGCTCACGTTCCCGGCCTTCGAGTCGGCGGCGTTCTACAGCCCGGCCGCGCCTCCGGCGCCAGAAGCGTTCGATTTCCTGGCCTTCTACATCCCGACCAATCCGTTCCACGCACTGGCCAACAACATCGTGCCGGCCGTGGTGCTCTTCTCGGTGGTGCTGGGCCTGGCACTCATCGGCGTCGAGCACAAGGGGTCGCTGCTCGACGTGCTGCACGCGGCCACCGCGGCCGTCGGCCGAATCGCGCGCTTCATCGTACGGCTGACACCTTACGGCGTCTTCGCCATCGCCGCGCACGCCGCCGGCACGCTCGATCTCGCGCAGATCCAGCGGCTCGAAGTGTTCCTCATCGCCTACGTGGCCTTCTCGCTGGTGTTGTCCCTGTGGGTGCTCCCAGGCCTCATCGGCGTGCTGACGCCGATCGGCGCGGCGGAGAGCCTGTCCGCCTCCCGCGACTCGCTGCTGACGGCCTTCCTCGTCGGTGACCTGTTCGTGGTGCTGCCGTCGCTCATCGAGACCTGCGAGGCGCTCGTCGCCCGCCACATCAACAGCAACGCCGAGGTGCGGGAGTTGGCCGGGTCGATCGTGCCGACCTCGTTCACTTTCCCGCATGCGGGGAAGCTGCTGTCGATCGGCTTCGTGCTGTTCGCCGGCTGGTTCTCGGATTCGCTGGTGCCACTGGCGCAGTACCCGAAGCTGGCGCTCAGCGGCTTCTTCTCGTCTTTCGGCAGCATGAACACCGCCGTCCCGTTCCTGCTCGACCAGTTCCGTATCCCCGCCGACACCTTTCAGCTCTTCCTGGCCACCGGGGTGATCAACTCGCGTTTCGGCACGCTGCTGGCGGCCGTACACACCCTGGCCGTCGGACTTATCGGCAGCGCCGCCATCGCCGGCGCGGTGCGCCTGCAGCCCGCGAAGCTCGTGCGGTTCGTTGTCGCCACGGGCGTCGTGCTCGCGGTGGTGATTGTCGGCCTGCGCGCCGGGTTCGCCGCGTTCGTCACTCTGACGCTCGACGGCCGGGCCGTGGTCTACGCGATGCAGCCGCTGGCGTTTCCGGCGGTTGATGACCAGACGGTCCTGACTCCGTCGGACGTGCTCCCGGCCTCGATTCCCCCGGCTGATCAGATCCTGCAGGCCATCCACGCCCGGGGGCGCCTGCGGGTGGGGATCATTGGCGACGGCATCCCGTACGCGTTCCGCAACGATCGGCAGCAATTGCTGGGGCTCGACGTCGAGATGGCGCAGCGCCTGGCCGCCGACCTCGGCGTCGGCGTCGAGTTCGTCCGCTTCCCGATGGCCGACCTCGACGCTCAGGTGCAGGCCCGAACCATCGATATCGTCATGACCGGCGTCAGGCTGACGCCCCTGCGGGCGGCAGCCTTCGAGGTGTCGGAGCCGTATCTCGAGGAGACGCTCGCTGTCGTCACCCGTGACGAGCGCCGGCGTGAATTCGAATCGTGGGACAGCGTGCGGCGCATGGGGCCGGTGCACCTCGGCGTGCGCAACCTCCCGTACTACATCAAGGAGATCAAGGCGCTGCTGCCAGCCGCCCGTCTGTCGGTCATCGAGGAAACCCCCGAACTCATCGACCCGGCCGCCCCGTACGACGCCTATGTGCTCGCCGCCGAACGTGGATCGATACTGACGATGTTCCACCCGCGTTTCAGTGTCGTCGTGCCAGAGGGCGCCACGATCAAGATGCCGTTGGTCTATCCGCTGGCTGGCAACGACCCGGCGTGGTCACGCTACGTCGATACCTGGGTCGCGCTGAAGAAGCGAGACGGCTTCGTCGACGCCCTGTACGAGCAGTGGATTGAGGGCCGCGCAGCCTCCCGCCCACGGCCGCGGTGGTCGGTCATTCGTGACGTGCTGCACTGGGTGCGGTAGGCCTCACGGCTCAATGCGATCGCCGTTGATGGGGGTGCGGAGACCCGTCATAGTGGAACATATGCAGTCGTTCTCGCGCCAGGTGTCGTGCGGTGTCGTCGCGGTGATGCTGGCCGTGTTGCCGGCCGCCGCCCAGTCGACGCCACCGAGGTACAACGTGGCCTGGCATGGCAGTGTGGCCGGAGCCGCCTTGCTTGGTTCCACGCTGATCGTGCTGAAGGAACGGAACGAGGTGCCCTCCTGCCGATGGTGCGGCGTCGATGCCCAGGGCGCCCCCGACGTGCCAGGGGTCGACGAGTGGGCCCACCGGCGCCTGCGATGGACCAACGTCGACCGCGCCACGAACCTGAGCCACGCCACTGCGGGTGCGGCGTTCGCCTGGCCGCTCATCGGGTTGACCACGATCCATCGCGGCGTTGGCGGCGACTGGGGCCGTGATCAGCTTGTGGCCGTCGAGAGTGTGTTGGTCGCGCAGGTGCTGGCCGACACCGCGAAGCGCACGTTCCGCCGGGCCAGGCCGCACGTCGTCTTCAATGGCGACCCGCTCGAGAACCTCGACGACGTTCACAGCTACTTCTCGGGCCACACGGCCACGTCGTTTGCCGCGGTGATCAGTACCGCGACCATCGCATCGCGTCGAGGCAGCCGGCACGCCCGGTGGATCTGGGTCGGCGGCCTGACCCTCGCCAGTTCTACGGGCTATCTCCGCGTGGCCGCCAACCGCCACTTCCTCACCGACGTGCTCACCGGCGCGGCCGTGGGCTCGGCGGTCGGGCTGCTGGTGCCTCGTGCGTTCGACGGGCCGTCGACCGCCACAGCCATCACGTCGATGGCACTGCCCATCTCGGGCGTTGGACCGGCGAAGTCGCTGGGCCCTCGAGGCGCCGGCAGGGTCACCCTCCAGGTGGGCGCGGGCAGCCGCAGCCTCGGCGTACTCGGTTCGCTGGCCATCCCATGATCACGCGGCGCAGGTTCGTCGCGGCCGTGTCGGCGTGGATGGCGCGGCCGCGGCTTGCGACGGGCGCACTCACTCCCGTCATTCAAGGCGTCTGGTGCGGTGCGGTAGACGCACACGGTGCCACGGTGAAGGTCCTCGCGGCGTCCCCGGGCCTGGCGGTCACGCTCAGGTTGCCGGGCCCCGAGGCCGGACCCGGCGAACGCACGATGGCAGCTGACGGCGACGGCGTCGCCGCGTTCGTCCTGACCGGACTGGCACCGCGCACGCGCTACCGCTACGCGGTGCAGGCGGGCAGCGAGCCGCCTCTCGACGGCGAGTTCGGCACCTTTCCAGACGGCCCCGGCTCCTTTCGGGTCGTGTTTGCGTCGTGCGCCAATACCGGGTCGACGAGCGACGTCTTCACCGCCATGAAGGAGCAGCAGCCCGACCTGTTCGTGCACATGGGCGACCTGCACTATGAAGACATCACCCGCAATGACCTCGCCGCCTTCCGCGAAGCCTACGTCCGTGTGCTGGCCTCACCGACCCAGGCGGCGCTGTTCCGGTCCGTGCCGCTGGCCTACACCTGGGACGATCACGACTTCGGCCCCAACAACTCCGACCGCACGTCGCCGAGCCGGACAGCTGCGCTGCAAGCCTACCGGCGCTTCACGCCGCATTATCCGCTCGACGACCATCCGGCAGCCACGATCCACCAGGCGTTCACGGTTGGCCGGGTGCGGTTCCTGATGACCGACGCACGGTCGGCTCGCTCGCCGCACCGGCTGCCGGCGTCACAGCGCACGATGCTCGGGTCGGCGCAGCTGGCCTGGATCGAACGCGAACTCGAGGCGGCGAAGTCGGCGTCACTCGTGGTCTGGGTCAACACCATCCCGTGGATCACCCGGCGGTTCGAGCTGTTTCGTCAGGGGTGGGCGAAGTTTGCCCACGAGCGCGAGGCCATCGCCAATACCATCGCCCGTCTCGGACTGACCGAGCGTCTCATCATGCTGAGCGGCGATGCCCATATGCTGGCGCTCGACGACGGCACCAACAGCCAGTACTCGACCCTGCCGACGGCGCCGCGCAAAGGATTCGTCGTGGCACACGCCGCGCCTATGGATCGAACCAACTCCAGGAAGGGCGGTCCCTATACCCATGCCCCGGTTCAGGGCAATGGGCAGTACGGCGTGCTGGACGTCACCGATGACGGCGCGCGGATCAGCGTGCGGATCCAGGGGATGCAGGGTCGGGTGGCGGTGCCGACGATGCGCCTTGCCTTCTCGACCTGACCTGCCGGGTTACTTCTTGACGTCCTTGGCCGCGTCCTTGACACCGTCGCGCACGTCCTCGGCGGCATCGCGCAGCTTCTCGTTGGGCCGGCGGTCGAGGGCGTCGTTGACCTTGTTCTCGATCTTGCCGGCCGTTCCCGACTTCGGGTCGCAGGCGGCCAGTGCGAACAGCAGGGGCAGGCAGAACAGCGGGCGGGTGCGGGTCATCGGGCGAGTCCTTTCAGGTGAACGCCGGCAACGGTCGCCGAGCCGGCTTTGACGGGCTATCCGTTTTCCGCCATGCAGATCGGCGCTGCGAATCGGGACTCGCGATAGACTCCCGAGGATGTCAGATGTCACGATTCAGCCGACCGGGTCTCCGCTGGATCGCGCGCTACGCATTTTCGCCGACGTGCGGCCGGGCGAAGGCGCCCACGCCGTCCTGATGTTCTTCAACGTCTTCCTGCTCTTGCTCGCCTATTACATCCTGAAGACAGTGCGCGAGCCGCTGATTCTCACGACCGGTGGCGCCGAGCTCAAGTCGTATGCTGCCGGGGCGCAGGCGGCCGTGCTGCTTGCCTACGTGCCGCTCTACGGGATGCTGATGTCGCGGCTCTCGCGCAGCACGTTGCTGGTCACGGTGGTGATCGCCTTTGTCGCCTGTATCGAGCTGTTCTTCGCCGGCGGCCTTGCTGGTGTGCCGTACCTCGGGTTCGTGTTCTACGTGTGGGTGGGCATTTTCAGCCTGACGATGATCGCGCAGTTCTGGTCGTTCGCCAACGACGTCTACTCGCGCGAAGAGGGCGACCGGCTCTTTCCACTGATTGCCGTGGGCTCAACCGCCGGCGCTCCGCTCGGGGCCGCCGCCGCGCAGTCGCTGTTTGCCCGCGGCGTGTCACCGTGGGCGATGATGCAGATCGCCGCCGGCCTCCTCGTGCTGCATCTGGTGCTCTATACGCGCGTCTGGTCGCGGCCGTCGCAGTCGGCGGCAGACGCCAAGCCATCGAAGAGCGGCGGGTTCAGCCTGGTGCTCAGCGATCCCTATCTGCGCCTGGTGGCCCTGCTGCTGGTGCTGCTGAACATCGTCAATTCGACGGGCGAATTCATTCTGGCCAGGCTGGTCACCGAACGGGCCGCGGAACTGGCGGCCGCCTCCGCGGAGTTCAACCGCGGAGCCTTCATTGGCCAGTTCTACGGCAGCTATTTCTTCTGGGTGAATGTGGCGTCGGTCGTCCTGCAGGCGTTCCTCGTGTCGCGCGTCGTCAAGCGCTTCGGCTTCAAGGGCGCCCTGCTGACGCTGCCAATACTGGCGTGTGGCGCCTACGGACTCGCGGCGCTCGGCGCTGGCCTGACCGCGGTGCGCATCATCAAGACGGCGGAGAATTCGGCCGACTACTCGATGATGAACACGGCCAAGCAGATGCTCTGGCTGCCGACCACGCGCGAGCAGAAGTTCAAGGCCAAGCAGGCGATTGACACGTTCTTCGTGCGCACGGGCGATCTGCTGTCGGCCGCGGTGGTCTTCGTCGGCACCCACTATGCGACGCTGGGCCCCGGGGGATTCGCCATCACCAACGTTGTCATCGTGACGCTGGCGCTGCTCGTGGCGTTCAGACTCGCGGCCGCGTATGCGCGGCTGACCAAGCAACCGGCCCAGGCGTAACGACCGAACCCGACGCTCAGCGGGCGGGTGCCGGGGCGGCCGCGGCTGTCGCTTCCGCCATGCCGCCGTCGCGGTATTCGTAGACGGCCGTCGCCTCCTGCGAGAAGGTGCCTTCGGGGTCAGTCGCGGCGCGCCGCGACAGGTCGATCACCACGCGCCGGCCGTCGACGCGCAGCCCGCGAAGCTTGACCTGGTTGCCCAGCAGCACCGTACCGAGGCTGATCGTCTCGAAGCCGTCCTTGCGCAGCACCGCCAGGTAGTGGCCCGACTTGTCGCCGTCGTTGAACACCTCGAGCACGACTGCTGCGTTCATTGCGCCGTCGCCGTTGATGTCGGCGGCGGCGTAGAGGTCGGGCAGTACGCGAATCCGCTGCCCGGCGTCCCCGGTCCACACGCCGTGCTCCAGCGTGACCCGCCGGCCGATCGCCCCGAAGTAGGTGGCGCCAGACGCGTCCACGATGGTTGGCGCCTGGTCGTCGAGCATGGAGGCCACGTGCGGGTGGTCGCGCATGTCCGGCGCTCCTGTCTTGCCCTCACACGCGGCCGTCAGGCAGATGGCGGCGGCGACCGCACCGAGACGAACCAAGCCTGCAGTCATGCTTCCTCCCGGTCAACCCGACCCCACGCCACCATGGTATTCCTTCGCCGCCCCGTCGGCGACACCGTGTCAACTGGCGCGCCGGTGCGAGATCCCATGACGATCAGATCAGCGATTTCAGTGGTGTCCGTCGTGTCACTGAGCTTCGTCGCCGGGATCGCCCAGGCACAGTCCGGCATTCGGACCGAGCGGGTGCAGTGTGCCACCGGCGCCAGTGCGGCCGAGGTCAAGGGGCAGCTCAAGGGCGACGAGACGGTGGACAAGGTGCGCGCGTCCGCGGGGCAAGTGCTGACCGCCGCGCTCAAGGGGGCCAACCGGCAGAACTACTTCAACGTAAATCCGCCCGAGTCAGAGATCGCGTGGCACGTGGGCCAGGACGGCGGACCCTTCAAAGGCACACGGTCGACCGACGGCGACGACACGATTCGCGTCTACCTGATGCGCCCTGCTGCCCGTGCCGCCAGGCGCTGACCCCGGATGGCGCTGCGGCGCCCTGGGCGCTGCGGTGGAGCGCACCCGACGACCCGCAGGACCTGGCGCACCTCCACGACTGGTGTACGACCACAGGGCCTCCCATTAGTGCGGCCGAGCCCGAGTCCCGGAGCGTCGGCAACGAGCCACTGGATGAACTGGTGGTCGTGACGTGGAACGTGCACGTGGGGGCGGCCGACTTTGACGGATTCGTGCGCCGCCTGCGGGCCGGCGAGTTCACCGACGTCACCGCTAGTCGATTCGTCCTCCTGCTGCAGGAAGTGATGCGGAAGGGCGACGAGGTCCCGCGGTCTGCAGCTGGCGGCGTCCGCATTCCGAAAGGGGTGGGCCATGCGACATCGGTCCAACGGCACGATATCGTGGCGGTCGCCGCACGACTCGGACTGGCCCTGCACTACGTCCCGTCGATGCGCAACGGCACCCTGCCGTCGGCCAACGACGATCGGGGCAACGCCATTCTGTCGACTGAGTCGCTCGCCGATCTGGCCGCCATCGAGCTGCCGTTTGGCCGGCAGCGCAGGGTGGCGGTGGCGGCGTCGATCGCGTTGCCCGGCCGCGACTGCGCACCTCAGGTGCTGCGGCTCGTCAGCGGCAGGTGCGCGACATCCTCGGCGCGCTGCCGGCTGAGGCGCCGCTGGTCATTGCTGGCGACTTCAACACCTGGTTTGGCTTTGCCGACAGCACCTAGAGGGCGATGGCGAAGGCGGTGCCTGACGTGGGGGCTCGACCACGTATTCTCGCGACCGCCCGCCGGCTGGTCAGTAACCGCGCGCCGACTGGATGCCCGGTTCGGATCGGACCATTACCCGATCCTGGCGCGGGTCCGCCGCCTGATCGACCAGACGGCAGCGGTGGAGAGCCTCGCCAGCGGCGCTTCCGGCGCGGTTGCGGCCGCCTGCGCCGCCTACCCGCTAGCCGTCAGCAGGTCCCGCTAGTTGGTGCACCGGCGGGCGCCGACCTCGGCGACCTTCTGCGCACACGCCGCCGCCCAGCCGTCATACCCGGTGTGTACTTTGCCGGAGGCATCCTGCCACTGCTGTGGCTCACCCAGTTCGTCGAGACGTGCCGTCTCGAACAAGGTGCGCACGTGCGCCGGTCTCGGCGGCGAGAGCCGTTCGAACAGGAACTGCCGGCCAGCCGCGCCGATGCCGAGATTGCCGCCCGCCTTGCTACCGGCGCCGAGCGCGATCCCGCTCTGGCCGCGGCAGGTGCCCGAGGCCACCCGAGGCCCCGGGAACACGTTCGTCTTCGCCCACGACGCCAGTTGCACCTTGGACCGGGCGTTGGTGATGAACCCCGCGCCGCCAAGGGTGGCGCCGAGATCCTGCACCGTCAGACGGGATGAACTGCAGGCCGTCGCGCCGTCGTGTTCGACAAGCAGCGGCAGCTGGAACCCGTCGCCGTCATCCTCGGCGCGCAGGTCGCCCCTGGTGGCATCCAGCGGAGCCGAGCAGACGAGGCGCTGCTGCGACGGTTTGCGATCGCCGTGCTGCACGAAGATGGCCAGCAGGGCCAACGCGTCGAAGTGCTTGCGCTCACGGTCCTTGTCGGCTCGGGGAGGCAGCGCGTCAATCGCCGCCGAGACCATGGCGTCGGCATCGAAGCCCAACGCCCGGATAGGCCCTCCGCTGCGCGTCGCTCGTCTGCAGCGGACCCGCCGAGGGGGGCGGCTGTGCTCGTGCGATGTGCGGTGCAAGCGTCGCCGCGAACATCAGGACAAGGCGAAGGGAGCGACTCGTCAAAGGCATGGCCGGTGATGCCATTGAAGTTCAGCGGCAGCAAACAAGGGGGCAGGGCAGTGCGTTATCCTTGGAACGCGTGGCACCGTCGCGTCCGCGCGGCACGTGTGTGATCCGGGTGACGAGGAAGACGCCGTGATACGACTCAGACCGCGACGCTGGCTTGGTGTGCTCGGCCTGCTCAGCCTCAGTGTGGCTGCTGCGGGGGCCCAGCCGGCCGGCGAAAAGCCGCATCCGTCGCCAGCACCAGCAACGACGGCGCAGCCCGGGGCACCGCCGCCGTTCACGCCGGAGGGCAGCCGCATCTGGTCCATGGGGCAACCGCCGCTCCTTCACTGGAACGCCGGCGCCGTCGCGGACTTCGAGAAGGACGCGGGGCTGGCCGTGGTCGGCGTTCAGAAGCCGTTCTTGAGCCCCCTGGTCGGCGTCATTGCCGGACGGGTGGAAGGCCTGATTGGCGGCGGCCGTGAGGGCGTGGAAGGTGGAGCGCGGCTGCTTGCCGTGAGTCCGCTCACTCGTCTGCAGTTCGGCCTGGACTACGACGCCCGTGCGGGCAAGGTCGACTTCCTGCTGGGTGGCGAGTTCGTGGTGCGTCGCGGCGGCCTCTTCGGCGGCGGCACGCGTCTGCGCCTCGGCTGGCTGCCTGGACGCGATCAGACGCTGCAGGTTGGCCTGAGCGTGCCGGTTGGCCAGCGCGCGGGTCGCACGCGTCCCCGCACCGTGCGCCTGCCCATCGCCGAGCGGCGCCCGCCGCCGCCGGCGCTGGAATCCGGGGCGTTACCGCCGGCGCTGCGGGAATTCCGCGCGGCGGCCGAGGCCGTCACCCGTCTCGTGATTCCGCTGCACACGCGTCTTGGCCGCGATGATATCAAGGCCGTCGCCCCCGACCTGGCGGCCGTCAGTGCCCTGGCACCGGCCGACGACGTGCTGGCGCACATCCTGGCATCGTGGACTCAGGTGTTCCGCGCCGGTGTTCCCGGCGAGGGCGTGCCGCATGCGACGCTGGCGACGCGGGCGAGGCGCATCATGCTCGAAGACGCGCTGTTGCCGTTCGACGGCCTGCTCGGGCAGCGCCGCACCAAGGGGTCGCTGTACGCCTTTGCCGAGGCCGCCGAGCGGCGGTTCGCCGCCGAGGTTGCCAGTGCCGGCCTGACGGCGGATCAGCGGACGGCCGCCCTGGCCGTCTTCCACGGGGTGTTCGGTGAACTCGATGGCGTGCGCGCCGGCGTGCGCCGCGACTGGCGCTCCGACCGCCGCGTCTTCCTGCCACTGCAGCTGGCGCTGGCGCCCGAGGAACACGACACGCAGGCCGAGATCGATGCGCTCATTGAACGGGCGGTCGATGGCCAGTTCGAGGACGGCAACCGCATCTACTACGTCCTGAACGAAGCGTTCCAGTTCGAGTTCTCGCGCACGGTGGCGCTGGCCGAGCGCTTCCATGTGCTGTGGATTCACGACATTCGCGGCTCCGGAGAGACCGGTGGCGTCGACAAGGTCTCGACGCTGCAGATTCGCGAGTATCTCAAGGCGCTGACCGATCGCGTGCAGCGCTACGACGAGACCGGACGGCTGCCCCAGTACCACATCATCATCGACCAGTACTTCTACCAGGCCAATGGCACGCGGCGCTGGATGACGCTGCTGGAGCATCCGCTCACGCACACGATCGACTTTCCACCAGGCAGCGAGGCGGAAGAACGCACCTTGCGGGAGGCCCAGCAGGCCCTGCGCACGGCGGTGGCCGGCTCGGAGCGGCTGCAGGCGCTTCGTGATCGCTTCGGCGAGGCCTGGCTGCAGAACCAGGTCAGGGTGCACGTCAACGTCACACATCCGTCTGACTTCGCGTTCTGGTCGGGTGGGCTGCTGCCGCTGATGGGCATGCCCGACAACCTGATGCGCGACCACCGCAAGATCGTCTACTACGATCTCTCGGAAGACGAACCCGCCGCCGGCGAAGTGCTGTTCAGCGGCATGGGGATCGGCGAACACTACGCGGGCGCCACGTGGGAAGACCGCGCCATCATCCTGCAGGGGCCTGCGGCGCTCGGCATCAAGGCCGCGGCGCGCCGCCTGTTCGAACGTCAGGGCATCAAGGCGTCCCAGCTGGCGGAGCCGTTTCACGACCAGCCCCGACCGGCCGACTTCGACGCGCGGGCGCAGGCGGCCCGTGACACGCTCGCGTCGAGCGTCGTGCCCTTCGCCCGGGTCCTGCAGGGCCACAACGACGTCGGCTACGGGACGAAGAAGGCCACGGTCAGCAAGGCCCTGCTGCTGAGCGTAATGCCCAGCGGATCCGTGCTCATCGCCCCCGACTCGCTGTGGGAGGACTTCCTGTGGGGCTCGCTGATGCTCGGCAGCTCGCTGCGCGGGTGCCGCTCGCTCGTGATCGCCCCGTCGTTCGACAACGCCCCCGGAACCTCCTGGCCCATCATGGCGCGCGCCTACATGCTCACGAGCCGGCTGCTGGCGCTGTCGAAGGGGCTCGAGGCGCGCATCACCGCACAGGGCGGGTTGTTCAAGGTCGGGCTCTTCTCTGAAGCGTCGCCAGTCGGCGACATGGGCGCACGCGCCCTCGAGGCCGAGCGCAACTTCGCGGCCGCGCGCGCCTGGCTGCGGGTGCTCATCCCCTTCAGCGACGACACGATGCATCAATGGCGGCAAGGCGCCGCCGAAATCACGGCGGCGATGCCACCGTCGTATCTGGTCGAGCACGCGGACGAGAACGTCCGTCCCAAGCTGCACATGAAGGGGCTCTACGCGGTCAGCCGGAGCGCTTGGGACGGGTTGCACGCACGCCCGGAGATGACCCGGACGCTGCTCGAGTATCTGACGCAGCGCGGACGCCAGGTCAGCGGGCAGCAGCGTGATGTACGCGAGCTCCCGGAGAAGGTGTGGGCGGCGCGCCGGGTCCTGCTGGCCGCCCACGAAGCCGACCTCTCCCCGGACGAATTGGCGAAGACCGTCCGCTATCTGCAGATCGGGTCGTTCAACATGAACGACCGCAGCATGCTGCTCGACGGCGAAGTCGAACTCACCGTCTCTGGCCTGGCCGCCGAGTCCGGCATGCTCGACTTCATCATCGTGTGTGGCCTGACGACCTGGGTGGACGACCAGAAGCAGATTGACGCCCTGCTGCCGGCGCCGTCGGCGTTCAAGCGTCTGGTCGCCCGCTGGGGCCGGAGCGTGCTCTAGCTGCACGCGACGACATCAGTCGGACAGCCGCCGGTACCGCACGGCGTCGGCTCGACGGCCTCCGACGTCGCTGTGGCCTCCGACGTCGCTGTGGCCGCCACGGCGGGTACCGGCTCCCACGCCAAGATGCCGCCGTCAGCCATCACGGTCAGACACATCCGTCCTT
>JBIKUN010000258.1:0-2786 GCA_044347565.1 Vicinamibacterales bacterium
TGCTCTAGCTGCACGCGACGACATCAGTCGGACAGCCGCCGGTACCGCACGGCGTCGGCTCGACGGCCTCCGACGTCGCTGTGGCCGCCACGGCGGGTACCGGCTCCCACGCCAAGATGCCGCCGTCAGCCATCACGGTCAGACACATCCGTCCTTCAGCCGGTGGAACCGCACGTACTGGGCCTGACCGTGATCCGTTCGTCGAGGCTGGGCGGGGGTGCGGAGCGCGCGGGTGCCTGCCAGCGGACCGTCCGGTCTCGTCGTCCCCTGGTCACTTCCGAATCTCCGGCGCCGCCGCCGGCATGTCGTCGCCGATCGCCACCGTCACGTGCGCGCCGAGCCAGATGGCGTGTTCGGTAATCGTGAGATCGCCCACGCGGATGCCGAGGGCCACCGGCTCGCCGCGGACCAGCAGCGTGGGTTCGACGCCGACCGGCAGCGTCATCGCCGTGACTTTCTCGGTGGGAATCCGCACGTCGAAACCGCGGGCGATGAGGCGCTCGACCGCGCCCATGATGTCCACCCGGTCGAGCACGAAGCCGCACAGCCCGCGCTTGTCGTCGAGGATCTTCTGCGCCGCCGCCCACGAGTCGGCCGCCGGATTGACGTCGATGTGCACGCGCAGGCGCGGCAGCCTGGGCCGCACCAGGATCGAGGTATCGGTCGCGGTGAGTTCGAGCGCGCCCGAGAGCGGGTAGGTACGCGGTATGACCGTGCCCGTCACCGGCTGCGTAATGTGCATGTCGCCGCACACGGCGCCGCCGATTGTCCGGCCATCCCAGGTGAAGTCCACCGTGGCGCGTCCGGTGCCCGAGGCGAGCGTGAGTGGCAGGGTCACGGCCACGCGGTTGCTGCCGAAGGTCAGGCGCGGCGTGCCGGCCTTGAGGCGGGCGACGACACGGTCCACCGTGACCTTCAGATCGTAGGTGCCGAGCGTCACAACGCGGCGCACGATGCCCGTGCGGCGCACGCGGATGTTGCGCAGTTCGAGCGTGACCTGGTCGGCGACGCCGGCGATGACGCGCTCCACCAGATCGCGGGCAAGTGTCGTGGGCACGGCCACGCGCACAGGTGTGTCGGGCATGCCGGCGAGCCGCGGGTCGCGCACGATGAGGTCTTCGAGCTTCGCGCGCAGCGCCGCCCGTTCCTCGTCGAGCGCCACGATCTGCCGCCGGATCATCTCCGGGGTCTCGCGGTCGCGGCGGTCGAGGCCGAGCGTGCGCCGGTAGATCGCGATGCCGGCGACGGTGGCAAGCGCGAGCGCCATCACGACGGCGGTGGCCACGAGGATGCGGGTGCGTGTCACCGGCGGTCTCCAGCCGCCACCGGCGCCGGCGTGGCCAGCGGTGCGAAGGGGCCGGGTGTGACGCTGACCGACACCCACAGACGGCCGCGCGCCGCCACCACCTGCGAGACGACCATGTCGAGCGGCATGCGCGCGCCGTCGATGCGCACGGGACCGTGGGTCACCGCCGGGAAGGCAATCGCCTGCTGCAGCTTGACGGGGATGCGGATGGTGGGCAGCTTCGCGCCGATCTCGAGCCGCACGAGCCGCGCCACCTCGTCGATCGTCGCGCCGCTCAGATACTGCGCCAAGCCGGTGGCCTCGGCGATCGTGAGGTGATCGGCTGCCACGGTGGCCTCGAGCGTCGACGAGGCGCGGTCGATGCGCACGTGCTCGAGCGCCCCGAACAGGGTGACCGCGGCGGTGAGGTCGGGCTGATCGCGCACCTGCAGGCGTCCCTGGAGCTGCACGGTGGGGCTGCCGCGGAACTGCACGTCGGCGCCGGTGAGCTGCACATGGAACCGGTCGACGTCGGTCTCGAAGGGGAGCTGCGCCACGATGAGGTCGCGCACCAGCGCTTCGTCCACGCCCACGGCGACGTCGTTCGGCGGCAGCATCGGCTCGCCGCGCTCGAGCCGTTGCACCATCGCCCTGAGGCCTTCGACCTCGCGCTCGATGACCACGCGCTGGGCGCGCAGATCGCCACCGCCGTCGTCGCCGCGATCGCAGCCGGCCAGCACGAGCACGCCGGCCGCCGCGGCGCACGCCCAGGCGCGCCGCGCGGCTAACGCACCCGTCGCCATGTGATGCGCGAGACCTGCTGGCCGGCCGCGCCGGCGGCGGGGGGCGGCTGCAGGTACATCAGGTCGCCCTCGAACGAGTAGTAGCGGATCTGATCGACGCCGGTGTTCATGGGATTCAGGTCCGCCGTCGTGTGCACCACGATCGTCTTCGTGGCGGGATCGACGTCGTAAGTGCCGAAGTAGGCAAGATAACTGCGGTGCAGGGCCCGCAGGTCGGCTTCGGTCGCCGACTCCGGCGCGGCGTCTGGGCGATCCGGATTGACGATCTGCACGCCCGTGTGCCCGTCGGGATGGAAGATGAAGAGCCCCTGCGGCGATGGGCCGAAGTTCTGCCGCACCTCGCCGCTCGCGAGCGTCGTGCGGTGATCCACGAGTGCCCACGTGCCGGCCACGTCGCGACGTGCCGCGGCGGTGAAGCCCGCGGCCACCGGCGCCGATGGCAGCCGCTCCCACGTGATGCGCGTGTACTGCGTGCGCGCGTTCACGCTCGTGGCCGGTGTCGTGAGCACGAGGCGGTTGCCGTCGAGCGCGATGGTGCGCACGATGTCGCGTTCACCCGGCACGAAGGTGCCGTCGCGTCGATGTGTGATGGTGCGCGTGGTGTCGTCCACGGCGTAGCGGCCGAAGTACGCGGTATAGCGGGCAAGCGCGCGGGCCTCGTCGAGCGGCGCGTCGGCCGGACGCGTCCCGGGGCGTTC
>JBIKUN010000053.1:0-26686 GCA_044347565.1 Vicinamibacterales bacterium
CCTTTTCACGTCGTACCCGCACGACCCGGACGTGTCGGCCAACAAGGTCGGCCTCGCCGAGACGCTGATGGGCTACGCGCGCGCCAATCCGCAGAAGATTCGCGGACGGTTCATGCCGGTCATCGTCTACGACCCGTCCACGGGCCGCGAGTCGTTTGGCAACACGATTCGCAAGTTCATGGAGTAGCATCGCCCGGCATGGAGCCGCCCCGCGGGCGGCAGGAGGACGGCATGCGATCGCGAGTCGTGGTGGCGCTCATCTGGATGACGGCCTTCGGCGTCTGGATCGCCGACAGCCGGGCCGGTCTCGAGGCGCAGCAGGCGCCTTCCGGCATGACCTTCGCCCTGACGGGCGATTCGATCATCACGCGGAAGCTTTCGGTGTACACCGAGCCGTCCTTCACGAGGCTTATGGCCCTCGTGCGTGGCGCCGACGCCGCCTTCACGAACATCGAGATGTTGTTCCACGACTTCGAGATGTATCCGATGAACGAAAGCGGCGGCACCTACATGCGCGCCGAACCGGCGCTGGCGAAGGATCTGGCGTGGGCCGGATTCGACCTCGGCTCGCTCGCCAACAACCACACCGGCGATTACGGCGTGGCCGGGATGCGCGCGACCCAGACGCACGTGGCCCAGGCCGGCATCGTCGCGGCCGGCGTCGGGCAGAGCCTGGCGGAAGCGCGCGAGGCGAAGTTCCTCGAGACACCGCGCGGCCGCGTGGCGCTCGTGGCCGTGGCCTCGACCTTCCCCGACCATTCCCGCGCGGGCACGACCCGCGGCGACGTACCGGCGCGGCCCGGGCTCAGCCCGCTGCGCTTCACGACCACCTACGTGGTGACGCCGGAGCGCTTCGAGCAACTGCGCCTCGCCGCCGGCGAAGTCACCGGGCGGCCCGCGGCGGCCGGCGACACGCTCACGTTCGTGGGCCGGCGCTTCATGGCCGGGGCGACGCCTGGCATCCGCACCGAACCCGATCCGAAGGACCTGCAGGAGATCGCCGCGGTGGTGAAGAGTGCCGCGACGCTCGCCGACTACGTCATCGTCTCGATCCACGCGCACGAATCCGGCCGGGCGGGCATCACCGAGCCGGCGATGTTCCTGCCGACCTTCGCGCGCGCCATGGTCGATGCCGGCGCCGACATGTTCGTCGGCCACGGGCCGCACGTGCTGCGCGGCATCGAGGTCTACAAGGGCCGGCCGATCTTCTACAGCCTTGGCGACTTCGTCTTCCAGAACGAGACGCTGCTGCGTTATCCCACGGACAACTACGAAGAGCAGAGCCTCGGCGTGGATGGTCAGCCGAATGACTATCTGAACCGGCGCTACAACAACGACAAGTCAGGGTTTCCGGCCGACCGTCTGATCTGGGAATCGGTGGTGGCGATGCCGCGCTTCGACGGTGAGCGGCTGGTGGAGGTCGCGCTGCACCCGATCGCTCTCGGCTTCGGCCAGCCGCGCCACGTGCGTGGCCGTCCGCTGCTGGCCGACCCGTCCCTGGCCCAGAAGATCCTGAACGACGTCATCCGGCTCTCGGCGCCCTTCGGCACCGCGCTCACCGTGCGTGACGGTGTCGGCTACCTCACGCTCACGGCCGCGGGGCCGGGCGCGTAGGCGCCGGGCGCGCGAACACAGCCAGGCTGCTCGCGACGGCGCGGCCGCGCGGGCCATCGGTGGGCGTGTTGAGCAGCGCCGGCTCGCCGGTGGCCGGGTCGCGCCACGCCATCGTGGACGAGCCGCCGCCGTCGAGATTGATGGCGTCCCACACGCCGAAGTCGCGCGCGAGGCGTGTGGCGATCTCGGCGGGTGTGAGGCCGGCCACGCCGACGTGGCCGTCCACGACGGCCAGGGTCAGCGTCCGCCGGTTCTTCGACAGGCCGGCCACGGTGCGCGAGGTCACGAGGTCGTACCACGAGCGCGTGCGGTCGTAGCGTCCGTCGGGCCCGGGGCGAAGCGCGCCGCCAGGATGCGTGGCGTCGCGATACCGGGGGATCGTGACGACGCCGGCCGTCAGGATCTGCGCCGAACCCGCCACCGCGTTCCACACCGTGCCGCGTTCACGCACGTGCATGGCGTCGCCGCCCGGTCGCCGGTGCACGATGCGGGCGCGCTGCCGCCGGTCGAAGCGCAGGGCCGGGGCGTCGGCCACGAGCGCGAAGTCCTGCACGGGTGTTTCGAAGGCCGAGTAGACGTGGCCCTCGGCGGCGGCGAGGCCGATGAGCCAGGCATCGAGGTCGGCCGACGGAAACGGCAGGAAGAAATGCGCGTTCACGGCGAGCTGGGCGCCGGTGCGCGCGAGGAAGTCGAGCGTGGTCTCGCGCACCGCCTCCCGCGTGCCGGCCGGCGGTGACACGGCGATGCGGATGCCGGGCGCCCCGAGGTCCACCTGTGCCACGAGCACCCGCGCCGGACGCGGCGCCGAGACCGTCAGGTCGGTCAGCGCCACGCCGAGGAACGGCCGCGTCGCGACGGGCGCCTGAGCCGCCCCGGTGAGTGTCAGCCCCCACAGGGCGAGCGCGAGGGCGAGCAGGCGGCGGAGGCGCGTCACGACGCCGCGATTGTAACGGGGTCTGTCACCGTCACCGGATGTCTTCGGTGACAGACCCCGGTGACACGTTGTGACCGTGACAGACCCCGTTACAATCGGCGCCATGTTCAAGCGCATGCGTGTCGATTTGCTGGGAGTCCTGGCGGCCGCGGTCGTGGCCGCCGCGTGCGGCGGACCGCCGCCGTCCGCGTCGCGGGCCACGCCGGCCGCGGCCACGGCGCGATTCGACGTCGTCATCACCAACGGCCGTGTCGTCGATGGCACCGGCGCGCCGTGGTTCCGGGCAGACGTCGGCATCGTCGGCGATCGCATCACCGCGCTCGGCGATCTCTCTGCGGCGGACGCGGGGACGCGCATCGACGCCAGCGGCCACGTTGTGGCGCCCGGCTTCATCGACCTGCTCGGGCAGTCGGAGTTCAACGTGCTCGTCGACAACCGCGTCGCGAGCAAGATCACCCAGGGCATCACCACCGAGATCACGGGCGAAGGCGTGTCGATTGCCCCGGTGAACGACCAGATGCTGGCCGACCGCAAAGCCAGCTACGACGCCTTCAAGGTGCCGCAGGACTTCCGCACGCTGGCCGAGTACTTCGCCAAGATCGAACGCACGCGCTCGGCGGTCAACATCGGCACGTTCGTGGGCTCGGGTGGCCTGCGCGACTACGTCATCGGCAAGGCCGATCGCGCCGCCACTGCCGATGAGATCGCAAAGATGCAGGCGCTCGTGGCGCAGGCGATGGCCGAGGGCGCGCTGGGCCTGAGTTCCTCGCTGCAGTACATCCCGAACCGCTTCTCGACCACCGACGAACTGGTGGCGCTCGCGAAGACGGCAGCCGCGGCCGGCGGCATCTACATCACGCACCAGCGCTCGGAAGGCAACAAGGTGTTCGAGTCGGTGGACGAGGTGCTGACGATTGCCGAGCAGGCGGACATCCCGGCCGAGATCTGGCACCTGAAGACCGCCTACAAGGCCAACTGGGGAAAGATGCCCGAGGTGCTTCGCCGTATCGAAGCGGCGCGCGCGAAGGGGCTGCGTGTCTCGGCCAATATCTACCCCTACGACCGCGCCTCGAACGGGCTCGATGCCTGCCTGCCGGTCTGGGTGCGCGAGGGCGGTACGGATGCCATGCTGACGCGCCTTCAGGATCCGGCCGTGCGCGCCAGAGTCAAACGCGAGATGGACGATCCGAACGCGCCCTACGAGAACCAGTGGTACGGCTCCGGTGGTCCGGCCGGCGTGATGCTGAGCACGGTGCTCGATCCGTCGCTGCGGCAGTACGAAGGCATGAACTTCGTCGAGATCGGCAAGGCGATGGGGAAGGATCCCCGTGACGCCGCCATCGACCTCGTCATCGCCGACAAGGCGCAGTCAGACGTCATCATCTCGATCATGCGTGAAGACGACGTGGTGGCGGCGATGAAGACGCCGTGGGTGTCGTTCGACACCGACTCAGGGGCGCGTGCCGAAGAGGGCCCGCTGTCGCAGTCGAAGTCGCACCCGCGCTCCTGGGGTACCTTCACCCGCGTGCTCGGCAAGTACGTGCGCGAGGACGGCGTGCTCACGCTCGAAGACGCCGTGCGCAAGGCCACCTCGCAGGCGGCCATCCGCGTCGGCATCACCGACCGCGGCATCGTGCGTCCCGGGATGTTCGCCGACCTCGTGGTGTTCGACCCGGCCACGGTGAAGGATCTGGCCACCTTCGAGCAGCCGACGAAGTACTCGACCGGCATGCGCGATGTCCTCGTGAACGGCCGGGCCGTCGTCCGCAACGGCGCCATCACCGACGAGCGCTCCGGGCGTCCGCTGCGTGGACCCGGCTACCGTGACAACCGTTGAGGACTCCGCCATGCGCCGACGATGTCTGGCCGCTGCCGCTCTGCTCGCCGCCTCTGCCTGCTCCGCCCCCGAGCCGCCCACGATGACCTATCCCGCCACGCGCCGCGTCGATCACGTGGACACCTACCACGGCGTCGCCGTGCCCGATCCGTACCGCTGGCTCGAAGACGACACGTCGGCCGAGACGGCGGCGTGGGTCGAGGCGCAGAACCGCGTCACCTTCGCGCACCTCGACACCATTCCGTTCCGCGGGGCGCTCACGCGCCGCCTCGAACAGCTCTTCAACTATCCGAAGTTCAGCGCGCCGGAGCGGCGTGGCAGCACCTGGTTCTTCTCGAAGAACGACGGCCTGCAGAACCAGGCCGTGATCTACACACAGCAGGGGCTCGACGGCACGCCCTCGGTGCTGCTCGACCCGAACACGCTCTCGCCCGATGGCACGACCAAGCTCTCGGTGTTCAGCGTGTCGAAGGACGGCCGCCTGGCCGTCTATGGCCTGTCGCAGGGCGGGTCCGACTGGATGGAGTACCGCGTGCTCGACGTGGCCACGAAACAGCCGCGTGAGGACGTCGTGCAGTGGGTCAAGGTGTCGGGGGCGGCGTGGGCGGGCGACGGCTTCTTCTACAGCCGCTATCCCGCGCCCACGGACGGCCGCGATCTGTCGGCCAAGAACGTCAATCACGAGGTCTATTTCCACAGGGTCGGCACGCCGCAGTCGGCCGACCAGAAGGTGTTCTCCGACCCGGCCAATCCCGAACGCTTCCACACCGTGGAGGTGACGGAAGACGAGCGCTTCCTCATCCTCACCGTCTCCGATCGCGGCAAGGGCAAGAAGGGAAACGCCGTCTTCTACCGCGACCTGACGTCGAAGGACACGACATTCCATCCGATCGTGGGCGAGATCGGTGACGACACCTTCACCGTGGTCGACAACATCGGCACGGCGTTCCTGGTCTCCACCGATCGCGGCGCGCCGAACGGCCGCGTGTTCCTGTTCGACCCGAAGACGCCGGCCGAGTCCGCGTGGAAGGACGTGCTGCCCGAGCGCCCCGAGCCGCTGGACGGCGTGGCCACCGGCGGCGGCAAACTCTTCGCGAGTTACCTGAAGGACGTGACATCGCGTTCGTACGTGTTCGACCTGAACGGCCGGCAGGAGCACGAGATTGCGCTGCCCGGTCCTGGCACCGTGGCGGGGCTCGGCGGGCGCCGCGACGACACCGACATCTTCTACACCTACACGTCATTCAACTACCCGCCCACGATCTTCCGCTACGACGTGGCGGCGAAGACCTCGACCCCGTTCCGCGAGGTGACGATCCCAGGCTTCCGTGCCGCCGATTACGAGGTGACGCAGGTCTTCGTGACGAGCAAGGACGGCACGAAGGTGCCGATGTTCCTCACGCACAAGCGCGGCCTGCAGAAGACGGGGCAGAACCCGACGCTCGTGTACGGCTACGGCGGCTTCAACGTCAACACGCCGCCGGCTTTCAGCGCGCTCCGGATCGCGCTGCTCGAGCAGGGGGTCGTCTACGCCTCGGTCAACATGCGTGGCGGCGCCGAGTACGGCGAGGCCTGGCACGAGGCCGGCACGAAGCTGAAGAAGCAGAACGTGTTCGATGACTTCATCGCGGCGGCCGAGTGGCTCATCGCCAACAAGTACACGTCCTCGCTGAAACTCGCGATGCTCGGCGGTTCGAATGGCGGCCTGCTCGTGGGCGCGGTCATGAACCAGCGGCCGGAGCTCTTCGCCGTGGCGATTCCCCAGGTGGGCGTGATGGACATGCTCCGCTTCCACACGTTCACCATCGGCTGGAACTGGATCGCCGACTACGGTTCGAGCGACAACCCGGAGGAGTTCAAGGCGCTCTACGCCTACTCGCCGCTTCACAACCTGAAGCCCGGCACGCGCTATCCGGCCACGCTCGTCACGACCGCCGATCACGACGACCGCGTCGTGCCGGCGCATTCGTTCAAATACGCGGCCACGCTGCAGGCGGCGCAGGCAGGACCTGCGCCCGTGCTCATCCGTGTGGACACGAAGAGCGGCCACGGCGCCAGCAACACGAAGAAGCAGATCGAGAGCACCGCCGACATCTACGCCTTCGTGCTGCATCACCTGGGGGTCGTGCCGTCGCCGCCGGCGGCTGGTGGTACGTCGCAATAGGCGATGGCCGCCGCCAGGCGGTACACTCTCGGGCGAGGAGCTGCCGTGAGCGAGTCCACCCGTCGAGAGATGATTGCGCAGAGTGCGGCCGGCCTGGCCTGGCTGGCATCGTTGGGAATCCCCGAAGCGGCGTGGGCGCGGCAGGGCGGTGAGGAGCCCGTCACGCTCACCGACTACACCGACGCCTTCCGCATCCTGGCGTCCGAAGCGACGCCGCGCGTGCGCTGCGTCGATCTGCGCCAGCTCACGAGCTGGGCGACGCCGAACGACGAGCACTACGCGTTTGCGCAGACCACCTCGCCCGAGGTCGATGCCGCGAGCTACCGGTTGCGCGTCGGCGGTTTCGTGAAGACGCCGCTCGAGTTCACGCTCGACCGGCTCAAGGCCCGCCGCGATCGCCGCGACGAAGCCGTCACGCTCGAGTGTTCCGGCAATTCCACCCGCCCCAACCGCATGGCCGGCCTGCTTTCGAACGGCGTCTGGACCGGCGTGGGGCTCAAGTCGATCCTCGAGGAGGCCGGGCTCACCCCCGAGGCGCGTGAAGTGCTCTTCCTCGGCCTCGACATGGAGAAGGAGAAGAAGTCCCAGGCCGGCAACCGCGAGTACGCGGCGCCGCACGGTCGCGCCATCCATCTGCTGGACGCGCTGCATCCCGACACGATGCTGGCCTTCGCGCTGAACGGCCAGCCGATTCCCCGCGATCAGGGGTTCCCGGTGCGGCTGCTCGTGCCCGGGTGGTACGGCATGACGCAGGTGAAGTGGCTCGGCCGCATCGAAGTGCTCGACCGGCGCTACGAAGGGCAGCACCAGGTGCGCAACTACCTGTCGCTGCGGTCGGTGGCCACGCCCGACGGGCCGATGTGGATCGACACCTCGATCTCGAAGAACCGGCTCAAGTCGATCGTGGCGCGCGTCACGCGCACGAAGCGCGGCGCCGACTGGCAGTACCGGATCGCCGGCCCCGCCTGGGGCGGTCAGACGCCGATCAAGGCGGTAGAAGTGTCCGTGGACGGCGGGCCCTGGCAGGCCGCCACCATCGATCCGCTGCCGGCCGTGGCCGCGCGGCTGCCGAACCGCGCCAAGTACGGCTGGGTGCTGTGGTCGTTCACCACGGCGAACCTGACGCCCGGCACACATAGCGTCGTCTCGCGCGCCATCGACGCGCAGGGCAAGGTGCAGCCCACGAAGGCCGAGCGCGACGCTGAAATCGCGAGCGGCCGCGAAGACAATTCGCAGTGGACGCGCGAGATCCGCGTCGAGGCCTGATTACTGCGGCGGCGCCGGCAGGTACTTCTCCGGCGGCACGCGGGCCGGCACGCGTTGATTGCCGGCCGCGGCCACGAGACGGCGGGCGGCGTATTCCTCGCCCCAGAACCAGAGCGCGCCGTCGTTCGTGCGGGCGAACGAGAAGTTGCCGCCCAGCCAGAACGCCTCCACGCCCGGCAGCTTCACCGCGGTGGGCGTGGGCTGGAAGTCACCCGAGACCCCGGCGCCGAGCTGGCCCCAGTCGGTGTTGCCCCAGCCGATGAGCGTGCCGTTCCTGCGGCGCATCATGAGATGGCGGCCGTAGGTGCCACTCTTCACTTCAACGGCGTCCGTGATGCCCTTGACAGGGGCCGGCGACGGCTGGCCGGGGTCGCCCGGATCGGTCCGATCGCCGTTTCCGAGATTGGCTTGTTCGTTGTGTCCCCAGGTCCACACGCGGCCATCACGCGTCACGGCGGCGCTTGCCGACGCGCCGGCGGCGATGGACACGACCTCTGACAGCCCCGTCAGCTCGGTCGGGGGCAGGCTGCCGCTCGACACCCGGCCGATGCCGACGCCGCCGCGGGCATTGTTACCCCAGCCGAACACCTTCCCCTCGTGTGTGACGGCGTAGCCGTCGCTCCCGCCCGTGATGTGCGCGATGCCAGACAGGCCGGCCACCGGAATGGGCGGCGCCACGCCCGGATACCCCGACACCGTGCCGCGCAGGCCCTCGGGCAGGTTGCCCCACGCGCGCACCGTGCCGTCCCTGAGCAGCGCCAGCGCCGCGTTGCCCCGGACCGAGATCTCGATGACGTCCTGCAGGCCCGGCACGGGCGCCGGCGTGTGCCGGTCGCTGCCGGTCGGTCCGTTCACCACCACGCCGAGCTGCCGTTCGTAGCCGCGTCCCCACGCCCACACCGTGCCATCGTCGAGCAGCGCGTACGACGTGTCGTCGTCGGCCACGACCTGCACGGCCTTCGCCGGCAGGTCCACCCGGGCGGCGGGCAGGAAGCGGCGGATGACCGGCGGCCGGCCGGCCTGTCCGGCGCGGTTCTCGCCGAGGGCCACGACCGAGCCGTCCGACAGCAGCACCAGCACGTGGAGGGAGGCCGAGACCTGCACGACCGCCGGCGGCGTCTGGGCGATGAGCGACGGCGCGGTCAGGAGCGCGAGTGACAGGGTGAGCGGCAGCAGCGAACGCGGCATCGTGTGTCCGGGCATGAGGTTCCGACTGCTGAAGCGGAAACGCCGCGACCTTCGGGTCACGCCCCGCCGCTCAGCGCACGTAGGGAATGGTCTGCGGGCCGTGCGGCAGCACGGCCAGCGTCGCGCCCGGACCGGCCTGCCCGAGCGCCTCGCGCACGGCCATGCCCACGTCGGTGACCGGCTCGAAGTGGGCCTGCCGCAACTGCTCGTGGCTGGGACCGTCGGCCTTCACGAACACCCGCGCCTTCTGCTGGATGAGCGCCTGCACCTGCACCTGCCAGGCGTCCTGTTCCGCGAACCCCGGCTCTTCCACCATCGCCAGCAACTCGGCGGGCGAGCGGCGCTGACGGAGCAGGCGGCCATAGGGCCCGTGATCGGGCACGCCGTCGCGGCACTCGGCCGCGCAGACGATCGTGCCGCCCGGCTTCACGATGCAGGCGGCCGCCGACATGCCCTTCACCGCCTGGTAGAGGTTCTGATCGAGCGGATAGCCGGAGTTAGTCGTCAGGACGACATCGAAGCGGCCGTCCACCGGACACATCGCCGTCTCCTTCACGAAGGCACACGCGGCGGCGTGTTCGTCGAGGAGCGTGCCGGCGAAGACGCGCGTGATGGCCTGATCACGGTTGAGCGCGACATCCACCGCGAAGGTCACGCCGGTGAGCGCCGCGATCTCGCGCACGTCGTCGTGCACGGGGTTGCCGTGGGTGATGCCCCAGACGGCGTTCGCATGTCCGATGTGCCGCGCGTCGTGCAGCACGAGTGTGGTGGCGAGGCCGGCGAGTCCGGGCGCCACCATCTTCGGGCCGCCGCTGAAGCCAGCGAAGAAGTGCGGCTCGACGAAGCCGGTCGTGACGCGGACGTCGGCCTCGAGCCAGTGGCGGTTGAGCCACACGGGCACGCCGCGTGATGTCGTCCCGGCGAAGGCGAGCGCGCCGTCATCGCGGGCATCGTGGTTGACGATGCGGCAGCGGGCGACGAGGTCCGGCCCGAGCATGCGTGTCAGTTCCTCGGGCGTGTTCGCGCGGTGGGTGCCGGTGGCGACCAGCAGCGTCACGTCGTCGAGGCGTGTCGCGGGCAGCGCCGCGAGGATCGCCTCCACCATCACCTGCCGCGGCTGCGCGCGCGTCACGTCGCAGATCGAGATGGCCACGCGCTGGCCGGGTGCGACCAGCGCGGCGAGCGGCGGGCCGGCCGTGGGCCGCGCGAGGGCCTCGTCGAGTGCGGCGCGCGGATCGGCGACGGCGGGCGTGTGGCGGGGCGCGACGACCACCGTGCGGTCGTCGGGCACGTCCACCGGCAGACCGTCGCTGCCGTAATCGAGGAGGAGGCGCATGGGCTATTGTGGCCCGCGCCGTCCCGGCAGCGCCATGGCGAGCAGTTCCACGGCGTGAGCCACGTCCACGGGATGGCCCGCGGCGGCGAGCGACACGCCGAGCTGCGTGAGGCAGCCGATGTTCGCCGACACCACGATCGTGGCGCCTGATGCGGCGACCGCATCGGCCTTGCGCCGGCCGAGCGCCGCGGCCAGCGCCGGCTGCTCGACGTTGTAGAGCCCGGCCGAGCCGCAGCAGAGGCCGCTCTCGGCGAGCGGCACGAGCGTGAGGTCGTCGATGGCGCCCAGCAGCCGCCGCGGCGCGGCCGCGATCTGCTGCGCGTGCGCCAGATGACAGGCATCCTGATAGGCGACGCGGGCCGGCGCGGGGAGCGCGAGCGGCGTCACGAGACCCAGGCGGTCGAGGTACTCGAGCACGTCGAGCACCGGCGCGCCGCTCGTGTGCGTGTCCTTCATCGACGAGCCGCAGCCGGCGGCGGTTGCGAGCACCGCATCGACGTCCGCGGGGAACCGGGCCGCGTGCGCCGCCGCGAGTGCCGCGCCGTACGTGTGATCACCGGCGTGGCGGGCGAGGGCGCCGCAGCAGCCCTGATCGGGCGGCACGATCACCTCGACGCCCTGCGCCGCGAGCACGCGGATCGCGGCGTTCGTCACGCCAGGCCGCAGCACGCTCTGCACGCAGCCTGTCATGAGGGCCACGCGACCCCGCCGGGCGCCGCGTGCCGCGGTGATCGCCGGGGCGTTCTCGGGCGCCGGCACGCGCGCCGGCAGCAGGTCGAGCATCACCCGCATGGACGTGGGCAGGGCCGGCGCGAGCGCCTTCGCACCGGCGCCGAGCGTGGCGGCGGCGCGGAAGAGCGCCGGTGACGCCATCACGCGCAGGAGCCCCTTCAGGTGCAGCCGCTCGACGGCCGGGCGCCGCGCCACGAGCTCCTCGCGCATCGGCTCGATGAGGTCGTGGTAGCGCACGCCCGATGGACACGCCGTCTCGCAGGCCAGGCAGCCGAGGCACCGATCGAGGTGCGGCGCGGCGTCGTCGAGCGCGAGGCCACCTTCGAGCACTTCCTTCATCAGCACGATGCGGCCGCGCGGCGAGTCCATCTCTTCGCCGAGCACCGTGTAGGTCGGGCAGGCCGGCAGGCAGAAGCCGCAGTGCACGCACGACGACACGGCGTCGGCCATGGCGGTGCGTCGCGGGTCGGCGGCAGGAGGTATCCGGTGCTGCATCGGGCGTGACCTAGCGGAAGCGGCCGTCGGGATCGAGCGTGGCGCGCACGCGGCTGGCGAAGGCCGGGGACGGCCGGACGCCGAGGCGCGTGCCGGCGCCGGCACCTCGCACGACGGCGCCCACGCGGTGCTGCCCGACGAGCGCGGCATCGAGCGCGTCCATGGGCTGGGTGGTGTGCAGGTAGACCACCGCACCGCCCACCGAGACGCGGCAGGGCCCGAACGGGGCCAGCGTGTCGAGCACGGCGGCGAGGCCCGACGGCGTGGCCGGCACTTTCACCGTGGCGCCGGCCAGAGGCCAGCACGCGAGCGATTGCGCCCGCCAGTGTTGCGCCTCCGCCTCGCCGGTGAGTGTGTCAGTGGCGCGCCCGAGCACGCGTGCGGCGCGTCCGGCGCGCGCGTCGAGTGCATCGGCAGCGCCCGCGAGGCGGGCCGAGACGGTGGCGGAGGCCGCGTCGAGATCCAGCGCGTCGAGATCGAGATTCGCAAGCCGGAGCCGCTCGTGCGCGTCGAGTGCCGCGGACAACGAGTCGCCACGGACGACGAGTGTCTGCGTCGCCTCGGGCCGCGGGAACACCTTCAGGCTGACCTCCGCGATGACGCCGAGACGTCCGGCGCTGCCAACAAGCGCGTGGTGCAGGAGGAAACCGGCGGCGTTCTTCACGACCTGGCCGCCACTGGCGATGAGGCGGCCGCGGCCGTCGACTACGCGCGCGCCAATCACGAAGTCGCGCACGCCGCCGTAGCGGTAACGTCCGGGTCCGCTCACGCCGGTGGCGACCATACCGCCCACGGTGGCCTCTGCGCCGGCGATTGGCGGGTCCCAGGGCAGGTACTGCCCGTGCGCGGCCAGGGCGTCGGCGAGCCGCCGCACGGGCGTGCCGGCGAGCACCGTCACCACGCACTCCGCCGGGTCGTAGGTGGTGATACCGGCGAGGGTGCGCAGGTCGAGCACCACGTACCCGTGCGCATCGGCCGCGGCGGACCGCGGCCGCGACGTGCCGCCTCCGGCAATCCGCAGCGGCGCCGGGGCGCTCGTGGCGACGGCATCGACGAGCGCGTCGATGGTCGGCGGCGCGGATGCCGTCACGCCGGCGTCTCCAGCATCTTGCCGCGATTGGCCAGACGACGCCCGTCCACGGCCTCGCGAAGACGCTGCATGAACGCCATGTCCTCGGGGCGATACATCTCGGGCAGGAACGCGCGCTTCTCGAGGCCTACGCCGTGTTCGCCCGTGATCGAGCCGCCGAGCCGGATGCACAGCCGCAGGATGTCGGTGGCGAGCGCCTCGGCGCGTTCGAGTGCGCCGGCCTCGCGGCCGTCGTAGAGGATGAGCGGATGGAGGTTGCCGTCGCCGGCGTGGAACACGTTGGCCACGCGCACGCCGTGCTGCCGCGACAGCTGCTCGATGGCGACGAGCGCGTCGCCGAGCTTCGTGCGCGGCACCACACCGTCCTGCACGATGAAGTCGGGACTGAGACGCCCCACGGCCGAGAAGGCACACTTGCGGCCCTTCCAGAGCAGCCCGCGTTCCTCGGCATTGGCCGCCACGTGCACGTGCGACGGACCAGAGGCGTCGAGCACGGCGCGAAGCCGCGAGAGTTCCGCGTCGGCCTGCGCGGCATCCCCTTCGAGTTCCACGAGCAGCACGGCGGCGGCGCCCGGCGGGTAACCCGCATGCACGGCGGCTTCGGCGGCGTCCATCGCCAGGCGGTCCATGATCTCCATTGCACCGGGCAGGAGGCCGGCGGCGATGATGCGCGTCACGGCGTCGCCCGCCGCCTGGAGCGACGTGTAGCTCGCAAGCACGGTGCGGTAGGCCTCGGGCCTCGGCAGCAGCCGCACCGTCACTTCGAGCGCCACGCCGAAGAGCCCCTCGGAGCCCACGAAGAGTCCCGTGAGATCGGGCCCCACGTCCTCGACGCTCTCACCGCCCAGCCGCACCACTGCGCCGTCGGGCAGCACGACCTCGAGGCCAAGCACGTGGTTGGCCGTCATGCCGTGACGGAAGCAGTGCGCGCCGCCGGAGTTGAAGGCGACGTTGCCGCCGATGGTGCACACCGACTGACTCGACGGATCGGGCGCGTAGTACAGGCCGAAGGGTTCGGCTGCCGCCGAGATGTCGAGGTTGATGACGCCGGGTTCGACGACGGCGATGCGGTCCACGGGGTCGATCCGCACGATGCGGTTCAGGCGGTTGAGCGCGATGACGATGCCGTCGTCGAGCGGCACCGATCCTCCCGAGAGGCTCGTGCCCGACCCGCGGGCCACGAACGGCACGCCGGCGGCGTGGCAGAGCCGCACGGTGTCGATGACCTGCTGGCGCGTTTCGGCCAGCACCACGGCGAGCGGCCGGGTGCGGAAGGCGGTGAGGGCGTCACTTTCGTAGGCGGCGAGCGCACTGGCCCGCGTGAGCACCCGGTCGGGCGGATAGATCGCCGCGAGCGCCGTCGTGAGGTCCATCAGCGCGCGGTCACCCAGGCGGCGATGTCGCGCACGACGGCCTCGTCCACGTGGCCCTCGACGCGGTACTCGGCCGGTGTGCTCTTGCCCGTGCCGGCCATGAGCAGATGGTTGAGCGCCGGATACGACGTGAGCCGCACATCGGTGCGGCTGCCGAGCGCGGCGCGCCAGGCCGCGAAGTCGTCCATCGTCACCTGGTAGTCGCGTTCGCCCTGCAGCACGAGCATGGGCAGTCCCAGGGTCTTCGCCGCGGCGGGCGGATCGTAGCCGCGCAGGTCGATCACGTACGACACCGGGTCGCTCGCGAGCGGACCGGTGAGCGGCGGGTCGCCGGGCTTCAGCGTCTTCACGCGCGCGACGATGGCTTCCGCATCCGCAATCTGCGTCTTTTCCGCCTCCGACACGATGCCGTCCACCTCCGCGAGATACCGCGTCTGCGAGAGGTTCGAGTCGGCCAGCGGACGCACGGCGCCGGCGAGCACGATGAGCCCGCCAAGCTTCGGGTCGGCGGCGCCGATGCGCGGCGCCAGCATGCCGCCCAGACTGTGTCCGGCGACGAAGATGCGGTCCTGGCGGATGCCAGCCGTGTCGCGCAGCACCTTCACGGCTGCGAGCGCGTCGTCGATGGTTTCGTCCTTGACCGTGAAGGTGTCGAGCGCCTGGATGCGGGCGCGGTGCGCGAGCGTGCGTTTGTCGTAGCGCAGCACGGCGATGCCGCGCGAGGCGAGGCCCCAGGCGATGTCGCGGAACGGACGGTTCGGGCCGAACGCCGCGTCGCGATCGGCCGGGCCCGATCCGTGCACGAGCACGACGGCGGGGAAGGGGCCGTCACCCAGCGGCATCGTGAGCGTGCCCGGCAGCGACCAGCCGGTGCCGGCATCGACGGTGACCGAGGATTCCTTGAACTTCGCGTAGGTGACGTAGTCGGGCGGCGTGTATTCGGTCACCACCATCGCCGGCCGGATGTTGAGCCCGACGACCTGCGCCTTGCCGCCCCAGACCACCGTGACATCCACCGGGCCGCCGGCGAAGTCGCAGACGAGCACCACGCCGCGCATGCCGCCCTGTTCGGAGACCCGCGCGTCCGTGATGCCGCGGAAGGCGCCGGCCTGCTGCTGCACCGACGTGATGGCCTGTGTGAGCTGCGCTTCCGAGAGCGCGGCCTTCATCTCGTCGTCGAACTTCGCCACCATCGGCCCGGGGCGGCCGGCAAAGAGCGCTTCCACGAGCGCCCGGCTGCCGGCGATGAGCATCCCGTCGAAGTCGGGCTGAAGGGCCGCGGCGGCGGCAAGGGCGACGGCAACGAGGGTGTGCACCATGACAGCAGGCATGGTCGCACAGAATCCGCGCCGCCGGCCGGCGGGCTCAGCCCATGATCCGCTTGAGCGCGCCCATGGCTTCCTGCGCGCCGACGAACAGGAAGAGCACCAGGATCGCCGCGAGCAGCACGTTGGTCGTCATCGCGTTCTTCGGCACGTCCTTGTCGGCCCAGTCCACCTTGTTGTTCAGATAGAGCAGGGTGCCGGCGAGGAACGGCACGAACAGGCTGCCGATGACCGTGTAGGTGACGATGACGAGCAGCGGCGCGCCGGTGAAGGCGAGCGGCAGCGGCACGAGCGAGATGAAGATGAGACCGAGCTGATAGGGCCGGCTCGTGACCTTCGTGATCTCCTCGCGGGCCTCGAACGACAGCCCCTTCAGCACGCCGTAGATGTCAGCGTAAAGGTACGGCACGCTCTGCCACACACCGAGCAGCGAGGCGAAGACGGCGGCCCAGAAGCCGAGGCCGTAAGCCCAGATGCCGAACGGCCCCAGAATCGTACCGAGGAACGCCGCCATGCGCGGCACGGCTTCGGCGTCCTTGAGCGCGACGCCGGGCACGAAGAAGGCCGTGTTGGCGATGAGCATGATCGAGATGCCGAAGAGCGCCGTGAAGATGTAGGCCACTGCCACGTCGCCGCGCACGTAGGAAAGGAAGCCCGACCCGCGCATGCCTTCTTCGCGCATCCAGTAGTTGTAGGAGAGCATCGTCACCGAGCCGCCGATGCCGCCGATGAGCGAGAGCACGTAGGTGCCGCTGCCGCCGGGAATCGTCGGCAGCACGAGGCCGGTCAGCGCCGGGCCCGGGTTGTTCATCGTGAGCGCCGCGCAGACGAGGATGCTGAAGCCCATGACGCCGACGAGCAGCTTCATCAGCTTTTCGAACTTGCCGTAGCCGCCGAGGTAGACGAAGGCGAAGCCGATGAGGCTGTGCAGCACCGCGCCCCACGACTGCGGCACGGCGCCGCCGGTGAGGTTGGCGAGCCCGAGGCCGCAGGCGTTCGTGAGCGCCGCGCTCACCGCGATCGTCCACAGCACCAGGTACACGCCGAAGACGATCTTGACCGACGCGTGCAGGTGCTCCGCCCAGCCTTCGATGACCGTCTGCCCGGTGGCGAGCTGCCAGCGCGCGATGCCTTCGCTCAGCACGAACTTGAAGAAGGCGCCGAGCGCGATCGCCCAGAGCAGCACGATGCCGTAGCGCGCGCCGCCGACCGTGGCCGAGACGACATCGCCCGATCCGATGCCGGTGGCGGCCACGACCAGGCCGGGGCCGGCGAGCTTGAGGAAACTGACGGTGGGCGCGGGTTTCGGGGCGGACGGATTCGACACGTGGGACCTTTCGGCGGGGAAGGGTATCAGAGAACCGGCGAAGTCGCGTGCATGGCCCGGGCCACGACCGCAAGGGCCTCGGCGAAGGCGGCGGCGAAGTGGTCCATCTCCGCCTCGCCCATCACCGTGGCCACGACGTAGAGCTGCCGCGTGGAGCTGAAGACGTCGCGGTTGGCGAGTGCGAGGTGCATCAGCTTCACGAAGCGGAGATCGGCGGCGAGCGCTGCTTCGGGCGTGGTCACGGGCGGTGCCGTGAGGTGCAGCTGCATGAGCGAGCCGTAGCCGATCACCACCGCGTCGATGTCCTCGCGCGCGATCGCGTCGTTGAGCCGCGTGCGCAGGCGCTCGCCGGTGGCGTTCAGCGCGGCCACCGCCGCGGCATCGAAGTGGGCGAGTGCGGTGAGGCCCGCTGCCATCGTGGCGGCGTTGCCGTTGTAGGTGCCCGAATGGCCGATGCTGCCGGCGCGCGACGGGTCGAACGTGGCCATCACATCGGCACGTCCGCCGAAGGCGCCCACCGGCAGGCCGCCGCCCATGATCTTGCCGAAGCTCGTGAGATCGGGGCGGATGCCGAAGGCGTCCTGCAGGCCGCCCACACCCAGGCGGAACGTGATCACTTCGTCCAGGATGAGCAGCACGCCGCATTCGGCCGTGACCGCGCGCAGGCCCTCGAGGAACGCGCGGCTGGCGACGAGCGCGCCCGAGCCGAGCATCGGCTCGACGATGACCGCAGCGAGGCGATCGCGATGGCGGCGGATGAGCGTGGCCGTGCGATCGAGATCGTTGAAGCCGCCGATGAGGACGTCGGCGGCGACTCCCGGCGTGATGCCGGGCGGCAGGTCCGACGGCGCCGCCGACATGGCGATCGCGGCCGGATCGTGCGAGCCGTGATAACCGCCCGCGATCTTCAGGATGGCCGGCTTCTTCGTGAAGGCGCGGGCGGCGCGGATGGCACCGAGTGTGGCTTCGGTGCCCGAATTGCAGAACCGCAGCCGTTCCACGGATGGCACGCGCGCGCGCAGCACCTCGGCGAGCTCGACCTGCAGCGCGTTCGCCGTGCCGTGCACGGTGCCGCGGGCGGCCTGGCGGCGAATGGCTTCGACGATCGGCGGGAACGCGTGGCCGTGCAGCAGCGATGTGAAGTTGTAGAGCGTGTCGAGGTAGCGCCGGCCGTCGGCGTCGGTCAGCCAGCAGCCGTCACCCTCGGCGACGAAAAGCGGGTACGGTGCGTGAAAGGTGCCGGTGCGTGTGTCGCCGCCGGGCAGCACGTCGCGGGCGCGGGCGAAGAGCGCGGCCGAGGCCGGCGTGCGCGCGAGGTAGGTCTCGCGTTCCTGCTGCTCGACGGGCGTGGGCGTGTCCATGCCCGTGCATCCTACCGCCAACTAGTCGTCGTGGTTCAGCTCGTACTCGCGCTGTTCGCGGTTCTTGTCCGACTGCTGGACCTTGTCGCGGCGGTGCGCGGCGCGCAGCGCCAGGTTGTGCGTGGACTCGGACTTGATGGCCGGCAGCGAGAGAAGCTTCGTGAGCGCGGTCGCCGCACATTTCGGACAGGCCGGTGTGTCGCCGGTGCGGACCAGCGTCTCGAACTCGTGGTGGCAGGCGTCGCAGGAATACTCGAAAATCGGCATGGGAATACTGGGCTCAGACCCCATTCTGGGCCCGTGCAGACTTTCGTGCAAGGCGTGCACGGCCCATCGGGCTGGCCGATGCGGACGTCTGGGGCTGGCCAGCATGGGGTCTGACCCCGGTGGACCGGTGGACGCCGGCGTCAGAACGTCCAGCGCAGTGACAGCCCGGGCCGCACGCTCAACCCGCCGCCGAGCGCGTAGGCACGCACCTGCGGGACGACGGCGGCGTGTTCGGTGAGTCGCACGGCCACGTCGGCGCCCACGACCGCGACGGCGTGGTAGGTCGAACTCGTGTAGGCCGCGGGCACGGTGAGCCGGTCGGCGGCGATACGCACGTCGTAGCTCGTCTCGAGGTTGCTGTTGAGCAGGCCCAGCCCGCCGAGAAGCTCGATCGAGGCGCGTCCGGCCGGCACGTGATAGCCGAGCATCGCGAAGGCGGCGCTCGTGGTCCGCTTCGTCTCCGGCACGATCGGGACGATGCCCAGCGACGCCCCCCCGAGGCGGCCGATCGGCGTCGTCGGCGGCCAGGACCGCATGCGCGGCGAGAGCGATGACGAGGCGACGCCCTCCTCGCGATTGCGGAGGGCATCGGTGAGCGACCACTCGATGCGCGCCGAGATCTTCTCGGTGAGGTGAATGCCCACGCCGAGCATGCCGCCTGCTACGGTGCCGTTGCTGTCGCTCTCGCGCGCGCCGAAGCCCGACGACGTCGGCGACTGTTCGATGGCGGCGAACGCGCCGCCGCTGATGAAGACGGTGCCGGTGGAGGGCTGGGCCCGGGCGAGGCCGGGCGCGAGCACGACGAGGGCCAGGGCGAGGGACGAGACGAAACGCATGAGGGGACTCCTCCGGAGGACAGGCCCCTACAGAGATAACACGGCGCCGCCAGGCGCGATGCACACTCGTCCCGGAGAAGGGGCTCGGAACGGAACGGGACGGCAGGGCTGGATGGCGTGGGCCTACGAGCGGCCGGGCAGCGCGGATGTGGTCGCCAGCTCGGGGCCGCGCCGGTACGGCCCGGCTGGTCGACGTCGAGTCTTCCTGAGGAAATACTCGGGGAGGGGGCTGCGCGACGGAACCGACGAGCCGTCGGCGGGTTCAGAACTACACGAATACGGTGCAGCCTGTGCAGGAACGCCACACCGGTGGTGTGCCGTCGCTGCACAGGTTGGTCGGTAGGACCACCTACTTCGGCAGCTCGATCGCGATGTCCTTCAGCGCGTCGGTGCTGCTTGCCAGTTCGGCGGTGCCGGCGGGGAACTTGTTGAACCTCAGCACGAACGCGATGATATCGGCCTTCGTGGCGTTCGGGATCGACCCCGGGCTGCTCGGCGGCATCGAGATGCGGATGCGGTCGAAGAGATCGCCGACCGACGTGCCGTTCCAGTTGCTCAGGAACTCCGAACCGGCGAGCCCCGGGGCGAAGCCGTCACCGGCCAGGCCGGCGCCGTGGCAGGAGCTGCAGTCCTTCTTGTAGGCCTCTTCGCCGCGTGTGGCCTGCGCCGCGCTGAAGACGCCGCTGTTGACGGTCTTCGACTGGGCGGCCTCGGGCGTGGCGGTGATGAGCAGCAGCCACGCGGCGGGCAGGGCGATACATCCGATCGTCGCAACCTTCATGTCGTTCCCTCGCCACAAGAGTAACCGATCTTCGCGGACGCCCCAGCGTCGCGCGCGCCGCGGTGCGTGGCCACGATCCACACCGCGAAGGCCGCCTCGATGGCCGCGCCGGTGCCCCGCAAAAAAACACGGCGGCAGCCCGAAGGCTGCCGCCGTGTGAGTGTCGAGAGGCGAACGGCCTAGTTGCCGCTCGTCTTCGGCCAGGGCACGCCCTGCTTCTTCGCGGTCACCGGGCCTTCGCCCTTGAACACGAACTTCTGCAGGCGCTTGCCGGTGTAGGTCTCGGTCGTGTAGATGTTGCCCTTCGAGTCGGTGGCGATCGAGTGCACGCCGAGGAACATCCCGGGCTGACGGCCGCCGTAGCCGAAGTTGGTGAGCTCGGTCATCGACTTGCGGTCGAAGATGCGCACGTGTTCGTTCACGCCGTCGGCCATGTAGATGTACTTCTGGGCGGCGTCCTTCGAGAAGGCAATGTCCCACACCGAGCCGTCGGCCAGGGTGTTGGTCTCGACGAAGTGCTCGCTGATGAACTTACCGGTCTTGTCGAACACCTGCACGCGGTCGTTCGGGCGGTCGCACACGTAGACCATGCCGTCGTTCGAGACTTCCGAGCAGTGCACCGGGTTGCGGAACTGCTGGGCGGGCGGCTGGCCGGGGATGTAGCGGCCGAGCGGTTCGTCCGTCGGCGGCTTGCCGTAGGCGCCCCACATGCGCTTGATCTTGCCGTTGTCGAGGTCGATGACCGCGACGCGGTGATTCAGGTAACCGTCAGCCACGTAGCCTTCGTTGGCGCGCGGGTCGATGAACATCTTGGCGACGCGGCCGAAGTTGTCCATGTCCATCGAGTTGGCCACGTAGTTCGGCTTCTCGGGCGTCGACTTCGGGTCGCGGCGGGCGCCGGCCTTGCCGTACTGGGCCACGAACTTGCCGTCGCGCGTGAACTTCAGGATGTGAGAGTCGTTGCCGCCGTTGCCGCCGATCCACACGAAGCCCTTGTGATCCACGACGATGCCGTGGTTCGACTCCGGCCATTCGTACGGCGCGCCGGCCACACGGCCGCCCCACGAGCCCACCAGGTTGCCGGCGGCGTCGAACTCGAGCACGGGCGGCGCCGCGTCGCAGCACTCACCGACGCGCGGCGAGCCCGGCGTGACGACAGCCAGCTCGGTGCGGTCGAGACCGGCCGTGCCGGGGTCGTTACCGCGATGAATCAACCAGATGTGATCGCGGTCGTCGACCGTGAGACCGATCGTCTGCCCCATCACCCAGTTGTTGGGCATGGGCTTCGGCCACATAGGATCCACTTCGAAGCGCGGCGCGACGACGCCCGCCTGGGCTTCGACCACTGCACGCTGCTCCATCCACGACGCGCTTACGCCGAACGCCAGCGCCAACGCGACGAGCGCGCTGCCAATCCTGACCTTGCGCGACCGAATAACACGGCTCATGTTGCCTCCACCGACAGGGACCCCGCCTCGCGCGGAGAACCCGAAACCCGGCGAGTATACACGGAACGGATGGCTGCCAACCGGGAATCCCTGGCAGGCGGCGGGCGGCCTTGCCAGACCGGGGGCGGAGTCGGTAGGCTCCGGGCGTGAATCGTACGCTGGCGCTCGCGCTGGTGGTCGGCCTGCTCGTCGCTGCCAGGCCCTCCGCCCACGAAATTCCCAACGAAGTCACCGTCCAGACGTTCCTGAAGCCCGAGGGGCAGACGCTCGTCTTTCTCGTGCGCGCGCCCCTCAAGGCGATGCGCGACATGGACGTGCCGACCCTCACCAACGGATTCCTGGACCTCAGCCGTATGGGGCCCACCCTGCAGGATGCCGCCACGCTCTGGATCGGCGACTTCGTGGACGTCTACGAGAACGGGCAGCTGCTGCCGAAGGCCGCGGTGACCGCCGCCCGTGTGTCGCTACCCTCCGACAAGTCGTTCGCCACCTACGACGAGGCCGCCGCCCACCTGCAGGCGCCGCCCCTCCCGGACGACACCGAACTCTACTGGCAGGACGGCCTGCTCGACGTGCGCTTCGAGTACCCCATCCAGTCGGACCGCTCCAAGTTCGCCATCATGCCGGGCCTGACGCGCCTCGGGCTGCGGGTCAACGTCGTGCTGCGGCTGCTCGCGCCCGGCAGCCCCGAGCGGGCCTTCGACGTGCACGGCGACACCGGCGTCGTGCAGCTCGACCCGAGCTGGTACCAGGCGGCGTTCCGCTTCACGAAGGACGGCTTCTTCCACATCCTCGACGGCATCGACCACCTGCTCTTCCTCTTCTGCCTGGTGATCCCGTTCCGCCGCCTGCGCCCACTCATCGCCGTGGTCACCGCCTTCACCGTGGCGCACTCGATCACGCTCATCGCCTCGGCGTTCGACATGGCGCCCGACGCGCTGTGGTTCCCGCCGCTCATCGAGACGCTCATCGCGGCGTCGATCGTCTACATGGCGATCGAGAACATTACCGGCGCCCACCTCAACCGCCGCTGGGTGGTGACGTTCGGCTTCGGGCTCGTGCACGGCTTCGGCTTCTCGTTCGCGCTGCGCGAGTCGCTGCAATTCGCCGGCAGCCACCTGCTCACCTCGCTCCTCGCCTTCAACGTCGGCGTCGAGATCGGCCAGCTGCTCGTGTTGCTCGTGATGCTGCCGCTGCTCGCCGTGCTGTTGGGCCGTCTGGTGGACGAGCGCGTGGGTACCATCATCCTGTCGGCGTTCGTCGCTCACACCGCCTGGCATTGGCTGGCCGAGCGCTGGGACGTGCTGTCGAAGTTCCCGCTCGGCTGGCCGGTGGTGGATGCCGCGTTCATCGCGGCGGCGCTGCGCTGGGCGATGCTGCTCGTGCTGGCCGTGCTGGCGGCGTGGCTCGTCAGGCCCGCCTTCGCCAAGGCGACGGCGCGGATCACACCTGCCAGATGAGGCAGGTGGTCGTGGCGTGGGCGAGCAGGCGGCCCGAGGCGTCTTCGAGGCGGCCTTCGGCCATCGCCGTGCGGCGGCCGCGGTGCAGCAGCGTCCCCGTGCCGCGGAGCAGGCCGGTTTCGACCGTGATCGGCTTCAGGTAGTTCACCTTGAGTTCGATCGTCGTGTAGGTCCAGCCGACGGCCACCGTGGAATACACCGCGCAGCCCATCGCCGAGTCAAGCACCGTGGCGGCGAAGCCGCCGTGGACGTGCCCGGCCGGGTTGTAGTGGTACTCGGCCGGCGTCACCGCGAACACCGCCCGCCCGGTGTCCACCTCGATGAGTTCGTAGCCGAGCACGCTCGCCATCGGTGCCGGCGGCAGTTCCTTCGCCACGACCTTCTTCAGGATCTCGAGGCCGGGGCCGCTCGACGCGCGCCAGGCATGGATGGCGGGATCTGCCCAGGTGACGGTGCGGGTGCGGGACTGGTCGCTCATGCGTGGAGTATAGGGCTGGGGCCCGGGTGGCGGGCCCCGAGCCCCGTTACTCGAGCACGATCGCCCAGCCGACGCCGACCTTGAGCTGCTGGGCGCGGCCGGAGCCGAAGCGGACTTCGGCGAAGAAGCCGTTGTCGTGGCCGAAGCCGACGAGCGAGTGGAAGCCGACACCGGTGTCGCGAACGTCGAGGTCCGGAATCCGCGTGATGACCACGGCCGGACCGCCGCCGGCAACCAGCGTCCAGCCGTTGTTGAGCGGATACCCGTAGACGAAGTCGACGCCGATCGTGGCCGTCCGCAGCCAGTCGCCGGTGGCGCCGTCGATGCCCGGGCGCAGGCGGATGCCGCGGCCGATGTCGCCCGACTGGAAGAACACGCCGCCGAAGACCTGTTCCGGCTGACCCGAGTCTGCTGCGAAGCCGCCGTGGAACCCGACCGCCGATTGCGCCCGCGCCGGCGACGCCGTGGCGACGAACGCGAGGAGCGCGAGCGCCCCAAGTCCCCGCCGTCTGTGTCCTCTCAACTGGACCATCTGCATGCTCCCGGGGGGATGCCTACAAGTTGCGTTCCACCGGCGGGGTGAGGCCGGTTCAGAGGAAAATAGTCTCATGTTCCCCGAGCGTTCCACCGCGGCGGCACTGCTGCTGCTATCCGTGTCCGCCGCTGGTGCTGCCGCCGGCCCGATCGAGGACGCCGCGCTCGCGCGCATCGCCGCCCTCACGAAGACCTTCCAGGGGACGGTGGTCCTGCACGCACGCAACCTGCGCACGGGAGCCACCCTCTCGGTGGACGCTGAGGCGAAGGTGCGCACCGCCAGCACCATCAAGCTGCCGATCCTCTGCGCCCTCGAAGCACTCGTCGCGAAAGGCGACGTCCGGTGGGACGAACGAATCGTGCTGCGCGACGCGGCGAAGGTCTCGGGCTCCGGCGTGCTGCACGAACTCGCGGACGGCACCGCGCTCACGATGCGGGACCTCGCGCGGCTCATGATCGTCGTGAGCGACAACACCGCCACGAACCTCATCCTCGATCGCATCACCGCCGATGCGGTGAACGCCTGGCTCGACACCGTGGGCCTGACGGCCACGCGCTCGCTGCGCAAGATTCGCGGCGATGGCACGGACCTCGTGGCCGCGAGTGGCTGGAGCGCGGCGGGGAAGGCGCCCGGCAACGAGCGCTACGGCATTGGTGTGTCGACCTCGCGCGAGATGGTGCGGCTGCTCGAGATGCTGCATGAGGGCACGGTCGTGAGTCCGGCGGCGTCGCTCTCGGTGCTCGAGACGCTCGAGCGCCAGCAGTTCAAGGACGGCATCGGCCGGCGCGCCGGCGACCGGCGGGTGCAGAGCAAGAGCGGCGCGCTCGATGCCCTGCGCAGCGATGTGGGCATCATCTACACGCCGGGCGGACCCATTGCGATGGCCATCACGGTGGACGGCATGCCACTCATCGATTATTCGCCCGACAATGCCGGCAACGAACTCATCTGGCAGATGTCGCAGATCGTGCAGGACGCCCTTGGCCGACCGTAACGCCGGCGCCGTCGCCGCCGTGCCCGTGACCTTCCTGTATGACGATGCCGCGCTCGTGGTCGTGGACAAACCGGCCGGCATGGCCGTGATTCCGGTGCCCGACGCGCCGCCCGGCGCCTGCCTGCGCGACCGCGTGGCGGCGGCGCTCGGCGGGCGGGTGTGGGTCGTGCATCGGCTCGATCGCGACACGTCCGGCGTCGTGGTCTTCGCGCGCACCGCCGAGGCGCACCGCGCGCTCTCCATGGCCTTCGAGCGGCGCGATGTGGTGAAACACTACGCGGCGCTCGTGCACGGCGTGCCGGCGCCGGGCTCCGGCACGATCGACATGCCGCTGCACGAGGCGCGCAAGGGCAAGGCGCGGCCGGCGCGGGCCGATGAACCGGGGGCGCGCCCGGCCACGACCGACTACGCCCTGACGCGCGCCTGGACGCACGACACGCAGCGGATTGCCGCCGTCGCCGCCACGCCGCGCACCGGACGCCACCACCAGATCCGTGTGCACCTGCGGGCGATCGGCACGCCGATCCTCGGCGATGCCGTCTACGGCCGCGCGAGCGCGGCGCTCCTGCCCGGCGTGCCGGTGCCCCGCCTCGCGCTCCATGCCGCGTCGATCGACGTGCCACACCCGGCAGGTGAGCGTCGCGTCGCCGCCACGGCGCCGTGGCCAGCGGATCTCGCCGCGCTGACGACCTGGCTCGACGCGCAGTGGACGGTGGAGGTTCTGTCGTGACCAACGTGACCGTGCCGCAGCGCGTCATCGACCGCGCGGCGCGCGCGAGCGACGTGCCCTTTTCGCTCTTCGCCGCGCCGCCCACGCTCGCCGATGGCGAGATCGTGCGGCTGCAGTCGCACGTCTTCGCAAGCGTGGGGCTCGCGGTGGTGGACCGCGCTGCCAGTTGCTTCCGCCTGCTCGCGCCCGGCGAGGCCACCGCCATCGATCGGGCCTGGGCCGATGCCCGCATCGATGACGCCATGGCGCTGCGGGCCGCGCAGGGCCTCACCGGCACCGACCGCGCCTACCGTCTGCTGAACGGCGCCGGCGACCGAACGCCCGGCGTGCTCGCCGACCTTTACGGCGCGTGGGCGGTCGTCTCGGCGCTGACCGACGCGCTCGTGCCCGTGGCGGAACTCGTCGCGCAGGGGCTGCTCGATCGCCGGATGGCGCGCGGGGTGGTGGTGAAACATCGCGGCCGGGGCCGCGCCGCCGTGGGGCCGGCCAACGTGGCGCTGCTCGGCGAGGCGCCGCCGGAGAAGCTGGTCGTGCGCGAGGGGGCCTGGCAGTTCGAGGTGCACCTCACGACCGGCGTGAACGTCGGCCTCTTCACCGACATGCGCGCCGAACGCACGCGCATCGCGAGCCTCTGCGGCGGGCGCCGCGTGCTGAATCTCTTCGCCTACACCGGCGCGCTGTCGGTGGCGGCCGCGGCCGGCGGCGCCGCGCACGTGACGAGCGTGGATCTCTCGGAAGGTGTGCTCGGGTGGGCGCGCGATCACTTCGCGCTGAACGGTCTCGACGCCACCATGCACACGACAGTGGCCGCGGATGTCTCCGCGTATCTGGCGGAGTCCGGGCGCGAGGGGCGCCGCTTCGATGTCGTGCTCATCGATCCGCCGAGTTTCTCGGCGGCCCGTCATGCCCCCTTCGCCATCGACCGCGACTACCCGCCGATCATCAGCGCCGCCTGCGAGCTGCTGGCGCCGGGCGGCGATCTGTGGCTGGCGAGCAACACGCGCGGCTACTCGCTCGTGGGCGCGGTGCAGGTGGCGGTGCCGGCGGCGCGTCAGCCGCGGCTCGTCGGGCAGGGCGGACTGCCGGGCGACTATCCCACGGAGCTCGCGGACGTC
>JBIKUN010000054.1:0-26648 GCA_044347565.1 Vicinamibacterales bacterium
CGGACGACGACGAGGACCGCGACGACGACGCGCCCGGCGAGGGCCACGCGGACTGATGGCACGGCTCGGCGTCCTCGGCGGCACGTTCGACCCGGTGCATCTCGGGCACCTCGCGGTCGGCCGGGCCGCCGCCGTGGCGCTCGCGCTCGACCATGTGCGGCTCGTCCCGTCGCGCGTGCCCCCGCATCGCGCGGTCGGGCCGCGCGCCTCGAGCTACCACCGCTTCGCGATGACGGCGCTGGCCGCGCTCGGCGAACCGGGCTGGACCGTGTCGGACATGGAACTGCGGCGCGACGGGCCCTCCTACAGCTTCGACACGCTCACGACCCTCGCGGCCGAGGGCTGGGCGACGACGCAGATTTTCTTCCTCATCGGCGCTGACGCGTTCGCGGAAATTGCCACGTGGTCGCGGTATCCGGCCGTGCTGGACCTGGCGCACTTCGTGGTCGTCACGCGTCCCGGCACGACCCACGACGACGTGCGGGCCCGCGTGCCGGCACTCGCGCCGCGCCTCGTCGCGGCGGGCAACATCGGCACGCGCACCACGCCGGGCATCGTGCTGCTGGCCGCGGACACACCCGACGTCTCCTCCACCGACATCCGCGCGCGTGTGGCGCGCGGCGCCTCACTCTCGGGCTTGGTGGCGGAGCCCGTCGAGCAGTACATTCGACGTCATGGACTCTACGTCTGAAGTCCGCGTGGTAGGTACCTTGCATGGCGAAAACCAGTAGTGGACGTACGAAGAAGGCCCGCGTGCCGGCCGCCGTCATGGCGGTCATCGACGCGGTGCGCGACAAGAAGGCCGAAGACGTCGTGGCGCTCGACCTGCGCACGTCGGATGCCTTCACGGATTTCTTCATCGTCTGCACCGGCACCAACCGCCGTCAGGTCCAGGCCATCGCCGACGGCGTCGACATGGCGCTCAAGGCGAAGAAGGTGCGGCCCACGCACGTCGAAGGCTACGACAAGGGCGAGTGGATCCTGCTCGACTACTTCGACTACGTCGTGCACGTCTTCTCGCCCACGGCTCGCGCCTTCTACGGCCTCGAACGGCTGTGGGGCAATGCCACGCCGCTGTCACTCCCCGCGCCGAAGCCGCCCAAGGCGGCGAAGGCGGCCAGGACCGACGCCGACGCCGACTGACACGCCCCCGCGCGGGCCACGGCGCGCCAGCCGATGATCCGCGCGCTTCTCGACGGCGCACTCGCCGCGCTGCTCGCGCCGGGCTGTGCCGTGTGCGGCGCGCTGCTCGATCGCCCGCTCGACGGCGCCGTCTGTCCGGCGTGCTGGGCGCGCCTGCTGCGATTTTCGCCGCCGCTCTGCGCGCGCTGCGGTGATCCGCTGCCGGGCTCGCACGCCACGGCGTCCTGCTGCGCCGTCTGCTCGGTGGATCTCGGGGCGATCGCGGCCGCCCGCGCCCTCGGCCCCTTCGAGGGCACGCTCGCGGACCTCATTCACGCCTGCAAGTACGGGCGCCGACCATCCGTCGCCGCCGGTCTTGGCCGCCGCATGCGCGACCTCGGCGACACGTGGAGCGAGCGCGTGGACCTCGTGGTACCGGTGCCGCTCCACCGGCGCCGCGAGCGCGAACGTGGCTTCAATCAGGCGGCGCTCATCGCGGCGGCGCTCGGGCCGCCGGTCTGCGAGGCGCTGACACGACGCGTGCACACGAGTCCGCAGGCGGCGGCGTCAGGGGCCGCGCGGCACTCGAACGTGCGCGACGCCTTCGTGGTGAATCGCGAAGCGCGGCGGGTGCGGGGACGGGTGGTGGCACTCATCGACGACGTGCTCACGACCGGCGCCACGCTCTCGGCCGCGGCGACGGCGCTCGCGGCGGCGGAGCCGGCGCGGATCGTGGCGCTTACAGCAGCCCGAGCCGAGCTCGCACGGCGCTGAGGATGTCGTCGCGCACCTGCGCGGGCGTGCGCGTGCCATCCACGAACTGCCAGCCGGCCGCGGCGGCCTGCCGCGTGTAGCTGGCGCGCACGCGCGAGAGCAGCGGCAGATCGCGCTCGAACTTGTCGCGCGCCGCCTGCTTGCGCGCGAGCGATGTCTCGGGCGCGATGTCGAGCAGGAACGTCAGGTCCGCCGGCGGCAGCAGACGCTGGGCGTCGGTGAGCCACGCGAGATCGAGACCCTGCGCATCGCCGTAGGCGAGACTCGACGCCGCGTAGCGATCGGCCACGACCATCGCCCCTTCCGACAGCCAGTTGCGGATGGCCGGCGCGTGTTCGTAGCGGTTGGCGATGTAGAGGAGCTGCAGCACGTCGGGGCCGTAGGTCCGCTGCCCCTGCAGCGCCTGGCCGATCTCGGCGCCGATCGACGTCGCGTAGTCGGGAAACGACACCGTGCGTACGGTGTGACCGGCGGCGACGAGCCCGTCGACGAGCCATTCGGCCTGCGTCTGCTTGCCGCTCTGATCGAGCCCTTCGAAAGCGATGAGACGTCCGCGCGTCATGAGCCGTCCCCTACGCCTCGAGCTGCAGCAGTTCGTCGAGCGTCTGCCGGCGGCGGATGGTCGTCCACGTGCCACCATCGACGAGCGCCTCGGGCGGCAGCGGACGGCGCAGATAGGTGGAGCCGAGCACGGCGCCGTAGGCGCCGATGTCGCGCACGACCACGAGGTCGCCCACCTCGAGCGGCGCGAGCGCGCGGTCGCGGGCGAAGCGATCGGTGGATTCGCAGATCGGACCGACGACATCCGCCGGTTCACTGGCGCCGGCCCGCGGCCGTACCGGCTCGATGCGGTGGAAGGCGCCGTAGAGCGCCGGCCGCATCAGCTCGGTCATCCCCGCATCCAGCACGACGAAACGGCGGCTGCCCGGCACGTGCTTGACGTCGACCACGGTGGAGACGAGCACACCGGCCGGCCCGACGATCGAGCGGCCCGGTTCGATGGCGAGCGTGAGCGGGATGTCGCCCGCGGCCTCGACGAGCGTGCGCACGTAGGCGGCACGATCCGGCACCGGCGTTTCGTCGTACGAGATGCCGAGGCCACCGCCGAAGTCGATCTGCTCGAGCGGCACGCCGAGGGCGAGCAGTTCGCGGGCGAGCGCGCTTGCGGCATGCGCGGCCTTCGCCAGCGGCGCGAGGGTCGTAATCTGTGAGCCGATGTGGATGTGCACGCCCACCGGCGTCAGGCCGGCGCGCCGGGTCATGTCCACGAAGAGCTCGCGGGCGAGCGCGATCGGCACGCCGAACTTGTTGTCGCGCAGGCCGGTCGAGATGTGCGGGTGGCTTTCGGCGTCGATGTCGGGGTTGACGCGCAGCGCCACACGCGCCTGCACGCCCTTGGCGGCGGCGATCCGGTCCAGCCGGTCGAGTTCGCCGGGCGACTCGACGTTGATGGCGTGGAAGTCGAGCGCCACGGCCCGTTCGAGTTCGGCGGCCGACTTCCCGACGCCCGTGAAGACGATCTCGCGCGGCGTGAACCCGCAGCGCAGCGCCACATCCACCTCGCCCATCGAGTTGGCGTCGACGTGACTCCCGAGCGCGCGCATCAGGCGCACGATGGCGAGCGTGGAGTTGGCCTTGAGTGCGTAGTGGATGGCGTGCGGCCGGCCGGCGAACGCGCCGTCGAGCGCCTGCCACGCGTCGCGGATGGCCGCCGCGCTGTACACGTAGCAGGGGGTACCGAGGGCGCGGGCCACGTCCTCGACGGCCACGCCATCGACGGTGAGGCCCAGGGCGGGGTGCTGGAGGAAGGGTTCGGACACGGCGGGAAGCGGTCGATGATACCGCGAACCGCGGCGGCGAATCGAGGGCCGGAGGCCGCCCACTAGTGATATTCTGGCGGCCGAACCCCGCCGATTTCTGCCGATGTCCCTTGACGCCCCGTCGGCCGAGCCCGACGCCCTCGATACGCTGATCCAGCGCTGTCTGGCGGGCGACGAAGCCGCCTGGGAGCAGATTGTCCGGACCCACCGGCGGCGCGTCTTCAACATCGCCTACAAGTTCACCGGCCGCCACGACCTCGCCGAAGACCTCACGCAGGATGTCTTCGTCAAGGTCTTCAAGTCGCTCGACACCTTCGACCGCCGCGCCAACTTCCAGACGTGGCTCGTGAGCGTCAGCCGCAACCTCTGTATCGATCACTACCGCAGCGTGCGCAAGGAGCGCGAGGCCATCGATCGCGACGTCGACCCGGGCGATCTCGCGCCGGTGGCCAACACCACGAGCCCGTACCAGTCGCTCGAGCAGCGTGAACGCGCGTCGCTGCTGCGCCGCGCGCTGCGTGAACTTGCCCCATCGCTGCGGGACGCCGTCCAGATGCGCGACCTGCAGGAGATGACCTACCAGGAGATCGCCGACAAGCTCGACCTCCCCGAAGGCACCGTGAAGTCGCGCATCAATCGCGGACGCAACGAACTGGCGCGGCAGATCAGCCGTATTCGCGACAGCGACGACAAAGCCGTCGCGGCACGCACCACGGGCGGCGGCCCGGATCCCCGCCGAAGCGGAGTGGCAGGATGAACTTCACCATCGACCGAACGAACGACGTGGCCATCGTGCGCCTCGACGAGGCGCGCCTCATGTATCCGCTGCTCGCCGACTTCGCCGGTGCCGTCACGGGCCTGCTCGACGGCGGCGACCGCAAGGTGCTGCTCGACTTCTCGAAGGTGACCTACGTCGACAGCGCCACCATCGGCTGCCTGATGGACCTCTACCGCCAGGCCAGCGGCAAGGGCGGCGCCCTCAAGCTCGCCGGCGTGCAGAAGCGCGTCGAGACGATGCTGACGATGACCGGCGCCCACAACTTCCTCGCGCTCCACGCCGACGAAGCCGCCGCGCTCGCCAGCTTCGGAGGTTAGACGACCATGCGCACGATCACGACGTCCTCGGGCGTGACCATCGAGCTCGACGGCGATCTGCTCGCCGTCCTCGAAGCGCTGTTCAAGACCGTCTGGCTGAACCCCGACGACTACTCCTACGAGCACACCGTGCGCGAGATCCAGCATCTGCTCGGCCAGCTCAGCGAGGCGGAATGCCGCCAGTACCTGAGCGAAGCGATGTTCATGAGCTTCACGCGCTACGAGAACGACCGTCTCGACGGCGTGATGAAGAAGCTCGACACCCCCGAACCCTAGGTCGAGCCGTCCCGATGTCGCTCAATCACCTCGCCGAACGTTTCACCTGTGCCTGGCCGTGGTCCACGGCCATCCTGCTCTGCGACGGCCGCATCTCGTGCGGCTGCTCCGACCCCTACGCGAAGCGCGTGATGGGCGACGTGCGGCAGGGCACGCTGACCCAGGTCTGGCGCGGTCCGCTCGCGACCGAACTGCGCGAGGACATCAACACCGGCGGCTCGCCCTTCTGCGGCGACTGCCCGCTCAAGGAACCGCTCGCCGACGACCAGCCGGCGCCGGTGCGCGACCTGAACGTGGGCCCGCTGCCGAATCGCCTGTACGTGGAATGTACGGCGGCCTGCAACATCTCCTGCTTCCAGGCCTGCTGCGCCCCCGAAACCGGCATTACGCGCACGCGCCAGGCCGGCATGCTCGACTTCGACGTGTTCACGCGCGTCATCGACGAGGCCGGGCCGTCGCTCGTGCGGGTCGACTTCTTCAACTACGGCGAAGCCTTCCTGCACAAGCGGGCCGTCGAGATGTGCGAGTACATCAAGACGAAGTTCCCGCACATCTACCTCTACACGAGCACCAACGGCGGCGCGCTCAACGACGAGAAGGCGCGGCGGCTCGTGCACTCGGGCATCGACGAGGTGACCTTCTCGATCGACGGCGCGTCACAGGCCATCTACGAGCGCTACCGCCAGCGCGGCAAGTTCGACCTGGCCACGGCGAACATGCGGGCGATGGCGGAGGAGAAGGCGCGGCACGGCCGCGACGTGCCGCAGATCAACTGGCGCTACATCCTCTTCAAGTGGAACGACCACGACGAGGAGATGGAGAAGGCGCGGGCGATGGCCGCGGAATTCGGCGTCGATCGGCTCACCTGGGAAATCACCGACCACCCCGAAGACAGCTTCTCGCGGCGCTTCGCGCCCGGCACGCCCGACTTCGAGCGCATCAGGCACGAAGTGTGGGATCAGTCGGGGCTCGGCAACGCCATTCCCGGCGCCACGCCGCGGGCCGAGATCGCCGTGCGCGCGGCGGGCGACGTGCTCGCCGGAAGGGCTGGCGAGACGATCGCGATCCAGACGCACGTGAAGAACCTCTCGACGCGGCCGTTCCGCAAGCTCGCGAGCTACGGCCGCCGTCTCGTGCGCCTCGGCGCGCAGCTCGTCGGGCCCGACGGCACGCTCATCAACCGTGATCACGCGCGCGCCTGGCTGCCGGACGACATCCCGGCCGGCGGCGCCGCCGACGTCACGATCGAGGTGCCGCTGCCCGCGACACCGGGCCGCTACGCCCTCAGGTTCGATCTCGTGAGCGAAGGCATCGACTGGTTCGAGAAGGCCGGCTCGCCCACGACGACGCGCGACGTCGTCGTGCAGTAGGCCCGATGCCGGACCACGTCCTGCTGCTCTTCGCGGCAGGCGCGGGCGCGGGCCTGATGAACGCCGTCGCCGGCGGCGGCTCGTTCCTCACGTTCCCCGCGCTCGTCTTCGCCGGGCTGCCGTCGGTGGTCGCCAACGCGTCGTCCACCGTGGCGCTCGTGCCGGCCACACTCGCCTCGGTGTGGGCCTACATGACCGGCACGCACAAGACGGGGCTGGTGGATATCGGCGGCGTGGCGATTGGCCGGATCATCGCCGTGAGCGTCGCCGGCGGCCTCATCGGCGCCATCCTGCTGCTCTCGACGCCGTCGACGCTCTTCGACGGGATCGTCCCGTGGCTGCTGCTCCTCGCCTCGCTCGTCTTCGCCTTCGGCGGCCGCGTGAGCGCGTGGCTGCGCCAGCACGCCCATCTCGGTCCGGCTGCCGTGTTGCCACTGCAGTTCGGCCTCGGCGTGTATGGCGGCTACTTCGGCGGCGCCGTCGGCATCATGACGCTCGCCGCCTGGTCGCTCGTGACGCCGCACGACCTCAAGACGCTCAACCCCACGCGCATGGTCGCCGTGGCGGCGATGAACGGCATCGCCGTGGCGTGGTTCATCGGCGCCGGCGAAGTGCAGTGGCCCCAGACGCTCGTGGTGCTGGCCGGCGGACTCGTCGGCGGCTTCGTCGGCGGACGGATCGGCCAGCGTCTGCCGCAGGGCATCACCCGCGCCGTCATCATGACGGTCACGGCGGGCATGACGCTCGTTTTCTTCCGCCGCGCCTACTTCTAGACGCGGCGCAGGACGGCCGGTCCGCCGGCGCCTACGGCTTCGCCATCGATGCGCGGATCGCGTCCACCGTGACCTTCGTGCGGAACTCGACCATCTTCTTCCCGTTGGCGATGGTCTTCTCGATCGGCGCGAGCGGCACGCCGTTGATGACGAACTTCCCGGCCTTCACACGCTCCGGCATGCGGATGGCGTCGGTCGACACCGTCGAGATGATGGCCGAGATGTAGTAGTCGTCGTGATAGCCCTCGAGCTTCTCGTGGATGCCGAGTTCACGTTCCTCGAAGGCCTCGACGTCGGCGTAGTTGTAGTACTCGGGAATGAAGTGCACGCGCGCGCCCGAGCCCGCCCAGGCGGCGTTCACGGTCGTGGCCACCTCCTTCATCGGGTTCAGGTTGCCGCCGCTGTCGCCGATGAGCACCACGTCCTTGAAGCCCTGCGACTTGAGACTGTTGGCCATGTCGGTGAGCACGGCCTTGTAGGTCGCCTGCGACAGCACGATCGTGCCAGGCGACAGATTCTGCCGCAGCGGATTCCCGGGCTCGAGCGTCACGATGGGCGCCACCAGCGTCTTGCCGAGGGCGCGGGCGATCGACTCCCCCGTCGCCTTGAGCACGTTGTTGTGTTTGCCGGTCGTCAGGTACGGCCCGTTCTCTTCGATGCCACCCGTGAGCACGAGCGCGGTGGTCGCGCCGCCCTTGATGAGGTCGCGCACCTCGAGCATCGTCAGGTTTTCGATCCACACGCTGTCGTGCATGTCGATCGGCCTCGGCATGTTGGTCACGTCCACGCGCGGCTGGCTGTTGACCGAGGCGGTGGGACGGCCGGTGCCGGGCGCCTGCGCAGCGGCCTGGCCGGCGAGGACGAGTGTGACGGCGAGCGTGGACGACAGGATGCGCATGAACATCGATCCTCCTGAAGGGCGCGAGGCGCCCGGTTACCGGGTGAGCACGCGGCCGGGCCGTTCGGTGCCGGGCGCGGTGCCCGTCCACACGAGCCCGCCGTTCACCCACACCTTCGCAATGCCGGTGGCGAGCGCCCGCGGCTGTTCGAACGTCGAGTGGTCGATGACGGTCTTCGGGTCGAAGAGCACGAGGTCGGCCTTCATGCCCGGCGCCAGCGTGCCGCGGTCCGTAAGGCCCATGCGGGCGGCCGGCATCGACGTCATCTTGCGGATCGCCTCGGGCAGCGTCATCCACTGTTTCTCGCGCACGTAGAGGCCGAGCACGCGCGGGAACGTGCCGGCGCCGCGCGGATGGTTGTTGGCGATGCCGCCGTCGCTTGCCACCATCACCCAGGGCTGGGCGTAGAAGGTGCGCAGGTCGGCTTCGATCATGGCGTGGCCGATCATGCCGGCGTCGTCGTCTTTCGCGAAGCGGACGTAGGCCTCGATGTCGCTGAGGCCCTCACCTCGCGCCATCTCATCGAGCCGCTTGCCGATGTACTGCGGGTAGGCCTTCCAGCGCGTGATCTGCACGTTCTTCGCGCCGCCGATATCGTCGAGCCCGCGCTTCACGCTGGCCGGATCGTCGTATTTCTTGTTCGGCACGAGCACGCGCGGGGTGGACTGCCAGGCCAGGTACGGGTAGGCGTCGGCCGTCACGTCGACGCCGCGCTTGCGGGCCGCCTCGACGAGCGCCACCACCTCGCCCGCCTTGCCCCAGACCCCGACGGTGCCGAGCTTGATGTGCGTGATCTGCACGGGCAGCTTCGCGCGTTCGCCAATCGCGATGGCTTCCTTCACCGCGTCCATCGTGAGGTCGGCCTCGTCGCGGATGTGCGAGATGTAGTACCCGCCCTTCCCGCCGGCGGCACGCGCCATCTCCACGACTTCCTCGATGTCGGAGTAGCTGCCCACTTCGTACTCGAGGCCCGACGAGAGGCCGAAGGCGCCGGCCGCCATCGCCTCGCTCATGAGCGTGCGCATGCGCGCGTTCTCGGCCGGACGGGCGCGGCGCTTGTAGTCGGCGCCCATCACCTGCTCGCGGATGGTGGCATGGCCGGCGAGCGTCACGACGTTCACCGCCGGCGGATTCGCGCGCAGCTTCTCGAAGTAGCCGGGGAGCGGCCAGGGCGAGCTGCCGTCCTGCCCGACGGCGAGGGTGGTGATGCCCTGCGAGACCTGCGTGATCGAGGCCGGTTCCTTCAGCAGCCCCTCAGTCGAGTGATTGTGCGCGTCGATGAACCCGGGCGCGAGCACGAGCCCGCTGCCATCCACCACGGTCTCGCCCGCCCGCGGCGTCACCGCGCCGACGGCGGTGATCGTGTCGCCCTCGACGCGCACGGCGCCGCTCCGCAGGGCCCCGCCACGGCCATCGGCGAGCTGCGCCCCGGTGATGACGAACGACCGGGATTGCGAAGACGGCACGGCCGCCGCGAAGGCGACCAACAACAGCAGGGGGCAGGCACGACGAGGACGCGACATGGCGGAAAGTATAGCGGTCCGGACGCGTGGCGGGCCGGTGACTGGTTGCCACAGTTTCTTCACTGGACCCCCGCGCCGGCCCACCGGCAGACTGCAGGGCATGCGTTCAACGCCCCGCGCCACCCGCCTGTCCCTGCTCGTCCGCCGCCATCGCCTGCTGCTCGTCGCCGCGGGCCTGTTCGTCACGAGTCTCGGCGTATCGGCCCAGCGCGGCCCCGGCCCGGGCCCCGGGCCGGGCAACGGGCCGCAGCCGGTGGCCGGGCTCACCCTGGCGCAGCAGCAGGCGTTCGCGGAGGGCGTCCGGACGTTCGGGCGCCGGTTCACGGTGGCCGAGGGACTCGGACCCGTATTCAACGACGAATCGTGTGCCGACTGCCATCGCGGCGGCGGCGACACCGCGCGCACGGTCACACGCTTCGGACGCCGCGAGGCGGACAGCTTCGACACGCTCGCGCATCTGGGCGGGTCGCTCATCCAGGCGCGCGGCATCGGCACGGTCAGGACGTCCGACGGCACCTACGACTTCCAGGGCGAGGACGTGCCGGCCGACGCCACCGTCCGCGCGCGCCGCAAGTCGCAGCCGCTCTTCGGCCTGGGTTTCGTGGACGCCGTGCCCGACGACACCTTCCGCGCCCTTGCCGACGAGCAGCAGGCGGCGGACCCGGCCACGGCCGGCCGCGTCTCGCTCGTGTTCGATCACACCATGGGCGCCGACGTGGTGGGCCGCTTCGGCTGGAAGGCGCAGGTGCCGACGCTGCGCGCATTCGCCGGCGACGCGCTGCTGAACGAGATGGGCATCACGAGCCCCGGGTTCCGCGACGAGATCTGCCCCCAGGGTGACTGCGACGCGCTCGCGTTCAACCCCGCGCCGGCGCTGAACGACGATGGCCGCGATGCCACGGCCCTCACCGACTTCATGACGATGCTCGCCGCGCCGGGCCGGGGCGCCACGAACGGCGACACGGCGCGCGGCCAGATCGTGTTCGGGCAGATCGGCTGCGCGAGCTGTCACCGGCCGTCGCTCACGACCGGGCCGAGCCCGGTCCGCGCGCTCGATCGCGCGACGTTCTCGCCCTACTCGGACTTCCTGCTGCACGACATGGGCACACTGGGCGACGGCATCTCGCAGGCAGCCGCCGGCGGCCGCGAGATGCGGACGCAGCCGCTCTGGGGCCTGCGCCTCCTGACGCGCTATCTGCACGACGGCTCGGCCGACACGATCGAGGAGGCCGTGCGCCGGCACGACGGTCAGGGCCGCGATGCGCGGCAGCGATTCGACGCGCTTTCTGACGCCGACCGCACCCTCCTGCTCGCGTTCCTGCGCTCGCTCTAGCCGCTGAACCGCAAAAGGTTGCCTGGCATGTCGGCGGCGCGGTGCTGACTCACGTGACGGAGACGGACGCAGACGCAGTTGCAGCGGACCTGTTCAGCCGGACCGCGTCGAGCATGGCGATAAGCAACAAGGCGGCGCCAACGGATGACAGGATTGAACCTTCGAAAATCGGCACATCCGGGTCGTAGAACCCAGTGAGCTTGCCGAGCCAGTCCGCACGCGCGATCAGCGCCGCACCGACCAGTCCGGCCCAGAGCGACACGCCGCGCGCAAGCAGGAACGCGGGCGCCACAGTGCAGACGAGGACGAAGTCGTAGTAGTGCAGCGGTGCCATCGCGAGGATGACCGCGACTGTCAGCGTTGTCACCTGCCAGACCAGCACGTGCGGCGTCGCGTCGACGGCCAGCCGCACTGAACGCCTGGCGAGCAGCAGGGCGGCCCCAACGGTCGCAGCAACGGCAACGATGCTGCCGGCGTCACGCCCCAGCAGCTCCCAGACTGCCAGACGGACGCCCGTCATGGCCTGCGGCAGGTTCGCCACGGTATAGCCGTCGTTTGACGTCACGTTCCTGACGAACTGCATGGCCACCGACGGATCGACGACGGCAGCCGGCACAGCCAGCACTGCCGATATACCCAGCGCAGCGAGGACCAGCTGCCGGGCCCAGGGCCCCGCGAGTGGCAGCACGCACAGAAACACGACGCCAATCTGCGGCTTGAGCAGGACAACCGCCAGTCCGGCCGCGGCGAGCGGCAGGCGCGCGCGAGACGCGCCATAGAGAAGCAGTGAGACGCCGAACAGCACCAGGAGCGAGGTTTGTCCGATCGCAAGTGTCAGGGCCGTTGCTTCCAGTCCCGCCGTGGCGAAGAAATGCAGGAGCACCAGCGCCCAGCCCCAATCGAACACGTCGCCTACCACGGGAAGCGGCAGCACGTGCTCCCGGCGACACCGGAGAAATGCCCTCACGAGCATCACACTCGAGAGCGCGGCAAGTCCGACCCCCATCAGATTCCACGCCACGTTGGCCTCGGCGAGTCCGGTCAGGCCAAGCGTCGTGCTGATCGCCCACCAGTTCGGCGGATACACCCAGAGCTCCGGCACATGGCCGCGAACGATGAGCGCCGTGCCCGCCTCCTGGTAGCCAGGCAGATAGGGACTGACGCCTTGGAGCCAGAGCCGTCCGGCGAGCCAGTTGTAGCGGAAGTCGTACCCCGCCTCGTCCGCCGCCAACAACGCCACGCGACAGAGGTACCAGGCCCCTGCCATGGCCAGCAGTGTCGAGACGGTCGTGATCGCCAGACGGCGCGTCACGGAGTTCTCTGGCGGGAGTCCGTGTTGATGTGTCGTCGATGCCGGGGACTCGCCGCCAGGGATGACATGCACGCCCGCGATCGTCCTCGTGAACGGCACGCGGCGTCAACATCACGAGACCGCTGGAATGCCAGCTCAGCACTAGGCCGGGCCGAGTGCGGTGTTCGCGCGCCTCGCCCGCAGCGATGCAGGCGTCCTAGCCGCGGGGCACCGCGGCGCGGATCTCGAGTGCCCGGCCGTGCCACGCCGCCGGATCGACACCGCGCCTCCACACGGGCACGCGCCGTCCGCCGCGCGGCACGATGAGCTGCACGTCCACACGCCGCACACCGGCCGGCACGCCCACGTGCACGGGCATGTCGTTCTGCGCGTCGTAGCCGGACCCGGCATCGACGAGCCGCGCGCCGACAAGCCGCGTCGTGCCCGCAGCGAACACGCGCACCTCGGCGCCGGCCAGCGTGGCGCGCCCCGTCGCATCGAGCACGCGCACGTGCAGCCCGCGGTGCGCGTCGGCGGCCGGCAGCTGGTTGCGCAGCACCAGGTGCATGCCGTCGGGCCGTGAACCGGTGAGCGCGAGATCGAGATCGCCGTCGGCATCGACGTCGGCCCACTGCACGCCGTGGTCGGCCTGCAGCGCGCGCAGCGCCGGCGGGGTCACGTCCTCCATGCCCGTGCCGGTGTTGCGGAACAGGGTATCCTGCCAGCTCACGCCGCCGGTCACCGTGCCGTTCACGTAGAGATCGAGACGGCCGTCGTGGTCGATGTCGGCCGGCGCGCACGCGTCGTAGCGCGAGTCGATCGCCAGCCCCCACGCCGCGGCGGCGTCCTCGAAGCGCCCGTTGCCGCGATTGCGCAGGAAGCCGAGCGGTCCGTAGTTCGCGGCGACGAGGTCGAAGCGGCCGTCGCCATCGAGGTCGGCCGCGCAGACCCGCACGGTGCCGTGCGCGGGGTCGCGCGGCGTCCGGCCGCCCCAGGCCACGCCCGCGGCCTCGGCCACGTCCGTGAAGCGCATGTCGTCGTTGCGGTAGAGCGCGTTGGCGTCGCCATCCATGTTGGCGACGGCCAGATCGAGATCGCCGTCTTCGTCGTAGTCGAACCACACGGCGCCCACGGTACGGCGGGAATCCGCGAGCCCGAGCGCTGCCGCCACTTCGGTGAAGGCCCCACGCTCGTTGCGGTAGAACGCATTGGCCCGGTCACGGAAGCCCACGAAGAGATCGAGGTCGCCGTCGCCGTCCGGGTCCACCCACGCCAGCTGCCGCACGGCGCCGGTGGACACGGCGAGTCCGGCCGTGGTTGTGAGATCCGCGAAGACGCCGTGGTCATTCCGATAGAGGCGCAGCACCGAACCGGCCGGCCCGGGCGTGAAGCCGAGCACGAGATCCGGATCGCCATCCGCATCCAGGTCGCCGAAAGCGGCGGCGCGCGTCGGCCGCGCGTCGGCGAGGCCGGCCGGGGCCGCGACGTCGGTGAACACGCCGGCGTCGTTCCGGTACAGCCGGTTCGGCTGCCCGTCGAAGCCGACGAAGAGATCCAGGTCGCCGTCGCCATCGACGTCGGCGAAGGCATTGAGGAACGTCGTGCCGGCGGCGAAGAGGGCCGGCTGAATCGGTTCGAAGACGGGGGCCTGCGGAGCCGCGGCCAGAGCCAGGCCCGTCGCAAGCGAGCAGGTCATGAGGGCCGCGATGCGCATGCGCGCATGGTAGCAGGCGTACGGGTGACCGCGGCTGCGCGTGGCGGCACGGCGGGACGCTGCGCGCCCCTTCGCGCTGCACTTTCACCGCCGCCGGCCGATTACGCGAGGACACACAGCCATGGACGATCTCCGCGTACCCACCACCAGCCTGCCCGTCGACATCCTCTGCGTCGACGGCACGACCGTGCTCGGCGACATCTACCTGCCGGCCCAGTCGTCGCGCCAGCCGGGACCGATGCGCCCCGACGAGTGGGGCGACACAGTGCATACGTTCTTTCCGGTGCGCTGTCGCGCCGCGCACACGCTCACCATCCTCAACCGTGATGCGGTGGTGGCCGTGACCGTGCCGGCCTCGGCCAACACGGGCGACGACGGGACGCTCGTCGATCTGCCGGTGTTCCGCGTGGCGGTCGATGCCGGCGGCACGCGCTTCGAAGGGGATGTCGTGGTGGACATGCCGCCGGGCCTCCAGCGGGTCGCCGACTGGCTGAACGCGCCCGGCGCCTTCCTCACGGTGCGCGCCGGCCTCGCCCATCACCTCATCCAGAAACGGCACGTCCTGCGCGTGCTCGAACTCGATCGGGTCTCCGCATGATGCCGCCAGACGCCGCGCCCGTTCCTCCGCGGGCCACCCCGGCGGCCGCGAGTCCGACGCAGGGCATGGACGCGCTGCTGACGGCGCTCGTGCGGCTGAAGGCGTCGGACCTGCATCTCTCGGCCGGCTGCGTGCCGACGGTGCGCCTCGACGGCGAGATGACGCCCGTGCCTGGCGCGCCCGTGATCGGCCCCGCCGACACCGAACGCCTGCTGCTCTCGATTGCGCCGCCGCGCGCGCGCGAGGAGTTCGCGCGCCGCCACGACACCGACTTCGCCTACGAGATCGCCGGCGTGGGCCGCTTCCGCGGCAACCTGTTCGTCGATCGCAAGGGACCGGGCGGCGTCTTCCGCATCATCCCCACGAAGATCCTGACGGCGGAGGAACTCGGCCTGGCCCCGGAGCTGCTCGACCTGTGCCGGCTGCCGAAGGGCCTCGTGCTCGTGACCGGCCCGACCGGCTCGGGCAAGTCGACGACGCTCTGCGCGCTCATCGACTACATCAACCGCACGCGCACCGATCACATCATCACCATCGAGGATCCGCTGGAGTTCATCCACGAGAACAAGCAGTGCCTCGTGAACCAGCGCCAGGTGGGCGATCACACCGACTCGTTCAAGGACGCCCTGCGCGCGGCGCTGCGCGAAGATCCCGACATCGTGCTCGTCGGCGAGCTGCGCGACCTCGAGACGATGGCGATGGCCATCGAGACGGCCGAGACGGGCCATCTCGTCTTCGGCACGCTGCACACCTCGTCGGCGCACGGCACCATCGACCGCATCATCAACCAGTTCCCGACCGAGCGGCAGCAGCAGATCCGGCTGATGCTCGCCGACGGCCTCAAGGGCGTCATCAGCCAGATGCTCTGCAAGAAGATCGGCGGCGGCCGCGTGCCGGCGATGGAGATCATGATCGCCTCGCCCTCGATCTCGAGTCTCATCCGCGAAGGCAAGACGTTCCAGATTCCGTCGATCATGCAGTCGGGCAAGAAGCTCGGCATGTGCATGATGAATGACAGCTTTCTCGACCTCGTGAAGCGGAACCTCGTGAAAGCCGAGGACGCCTACGCCAAGGCGGCCGACAAGGCCGGCCTGCTCGGGCAGTTCAAGCGCAACGGCGTCGATACGTCGTGGGCGCCGAAGGACGTCGCGCTGCCGGGCCTCGCACAGAGCGCCTGAGGCGGGCCGCGCTACTTCGGCACACGCGCGTCGAGTTCCTGTCCGAAGCGCGGCGCGACCACGATCGAGAGCGGCGCCATCTCCCACGCCTCGGGCCGCACGACGAGGAATCGCTGGCCATCCGCCGTGACGTCGTAGCGGCGCAGGTCGACCTTGCTCCACGCGAGGCCCGGCTCGTCGAAGAGCGCGCGCGGCGTGCCGAACGAGAGCGCCGGCCCGGGCTCGATCGGCACGGCCATGAGGCGCATGCCTTCCACGTAGAACAACTCGCGTTCGTCGCGCCGCCAGCGCGGGGCGGCGCCGCCGGCGACCGACACGGTCCACTTGCGCGGCTCGCCGGTCATCGCGCGGATGAACACCTCGCGCCGGCCCGATTCGTTCGACGTGTAGGCGAGATAGCGTCCGCTCGGCGAGAGCGCCGGCGACACCTGGCTGCCAGGGCCGGTGATGACCGGCGTGAGCGTGCCGTCGGCGAGCGACAGGCGCGAGATGTCATCCCCATCGGCATCCTGCACGGCCACGAGCGCACGCACGCCGTCGGGCAGCACCTCCGGCATGTCGATGAGGGCTGGCGCGGCGGAGATGGGTGACGCCGGGCCGCTGCCGTCGGCCGGCACGCCATGAATACCGGGGCTGCCGCCGAGACTCGCGGAGAAGAGAATGCGGCGGCCATCCGGCGTCCACGCCGGTGTGGTCGCTTCCCCCGCGCTCGTCAGGCGGTTCCAGGTGTTGCGCGCGAGATCCAGCAGCCACACTGTCGTGCCGGCCACGTCCTCGATGAGCACCGCGAGACGGCGCCCGTCGGGCGACAGCTGCGCGCCGCGATAGGCCCGCGTCTCGGCGGTGACGGGCGTCACCGTGCCGGCGCGATCGAGCCAGAGCAGACGGCGCGCGCCGGGGCGGGGGAAGCCGGGGACATACGCGAGCGCGCCCGAGAGCGAGGCATCGGCGAACACGCGTCCGGTGGCGGTGAGATCCATGCGCACATCGTCGAGCACTGGCACGGGCGTGCCGGTCATCGACAGACGTGCGGTGTCGAACGGCACGGCGTAGAGATTGCCGGCCTGCCCGTAGAGCAGGCGGCCGGCCGCGAGACGCGGATACGAGCCGCTCGGCACGATCGTGCGGCGGGCGCCGGTGGCGAACTCGAGCAGATCGATGTGGCGCGTGCCCGACGTCTCGTCTTCGAGCTCGACGTTGAACACGACGGCGCGGGCGCCCGGCAGCACGAGCGGCCAGCGGTGGCTGTCTTCGTTGCGCGACGGATCGACCGTGGTGAGCGTCGTGGGTGTACCGCCAGACGCCGGCACCCGTGACAGGCCGCCGCGCGCGCCGGCGGTGAAGACGATGGTGTCGTCGTCGCCCCAGCTGGCGCCGCGCGGTTCGGGGGCGCCGCAGATCGTCACGGGCTGGCCGCCGCTCAGCAGCACCTTCTTCAGCTTGCCGTCGGCCGCGAAGCCGAGCCACTGGCCGTCGGGCGAAAAGAACGGCATGTCGCCGCCCGCCGCGCCGGTAATCGGCTCGGCGGCGATGCGATCGACGCGCCGCAGATACAGCTGCCGCCGGCCATCAGGTTCGCGCACGAGGAACACGAGGCGCGTGCCGTCACGCGACAAGGCCAGCGCCTGCCGCGCCGCGCCGACGACGTCCTCGAGCCGCGTCCCCGGCGGCATCTCCACGTTCAGGCGCTCGACGGGCGCCGGCGCCGGCGCGGTCGGCATCACGCGCCAGGCGACGAGGCCAGCCACGGCGAGTCCTGCGGCAAAGAGCGCGGCGCCGCGCCACACGGGCGACGGCGCGGGCGGTGGAGGCGGCGCGGGCAGCGGCGAGGGATCGGCCACCCCGGCCTCGAGCTGCGCCAGCTCGATGCGGGCATCGCCGATGTCGCGCAGGCGCTGCCGCGCGTCTTTCTGCAGACAGCGCTGCAGCAGGCGCACGACCGCGGCCGGTGTGCCGGACGGCAGGCGCGTCCAGTCGGGCTCCGCCGTCACGACCGCGGCCAGCAGATCGACCACCGTCGCCCCGCCGAAGGGCCGCGCGCCGGTGAGCATCTCGTAGAGGACGGCGCCGAAAGCCCAGATGTCGGCGCGTTTGTCCACCGGCAGGCCCCGCGCCTGCTCGGGCGGCATGTAGGCGGCCGTGCCGAGCACCGCACCTTCACGCGTCGTGACCGGCGCCAGCACCGAATCACTCGACGTCGATGCCCCGGCGTCGAGCGCCGGCTCGCTCGGCTCGATGAACGCCTTCGCAAGGCCGAAGTCGAGCACCTTCACGCGGCCCGACGGCGTGAGCTTCACGTTGGCGGGCTTGAGGTCGCGATGCACCACACCCTGCTCGTGGGCTTCTTCGAGCGCCTCGGCGATCTGCCGCGCGATGCGCAGCGTTTCGCCGAGCGGAATCGCGCCGCGCAGGAGCCGCACCGACAGGTCTTCGCCGGGCACGAACTCCATCGCCAGGAAGTGCACGCCGTCGTGCACGTGCAGACTGAAGATGGCCGCGATGTTCGAGTGGTTGAGCGAGGCGAGCAGCTTGGCTTCGCGTTCGAAGCGCGCGAGGCGCCGCGGGTCCTCGCCGACGCCCGGCGGCAGCACCTTGATGGCGACGTCGCGGCCGAGCGTCTCGTCCACCGCGCGCCACACGATGCCCATGCCGCCTTCGCCGATGGGGCCGGTGATGCGGTAGTGCAGCAGCGTCTGCCCCGGCCCGGTCACGGGCGAGGTGGTGGCGCCGACGGCGGCCGCCCCGACGGTGCGGCCGATCGGGTCGTCGCTCGATCGGTCGTGCGCGAGCAGCGACACCACCTCGGCCTGCAGCGCGAGGTCGCCGGCGCAGAGCTCCGCCAGGCGCGCCGGGCGCAGGGCAGGGTCGAGATCGGCCACGGTATCGAAGACATGGCGCACGCGCTGCCAGCGCGCGGGGTCGATGGGGGGCACCGGATCGACATTATCCCACCGCCGCCGGGACGAATGGCGGGAGGAACGACCGGTGGCTAGCGGGCCGTGGCGCGCCGCCGGGCGTCGTCGAGCACGGTGTGGGCGTCGCCCGCGCCGCGCAGCGCCACGTAGGTCTCGAACGATGCCTTCGCGGCCGGGCTGCGCAGCCCCTCCTGTGCCAGGCCCATGGCGTAGTGCACGCGCGGAATGGCGCGCGCCGTGGGCACGTCGTCGAGGTAGAGCGCCGTGCCTTCGCCGCGGCGCTTGAGGGCGGCTTCGAGTTCCGTATACGCCTCGGGGAAGGCGTTCACACCGAGATACGCACGGCCGAGAATGACGCGGCCCTGCCAGGTGTCAGCGAGTTTCTGGCCCTCGCGCGCGTAATCGACGGCCTTGCGCGGTTCCTTGCGCGCGAGGGCGAGTTCGGCGAGCACGAGGCGGCCGTAAGCCTGCGGTTCGACTTCCAGACTGGTCGCCAGCGTGCCGGCCAGCAGGCCGGCGGCCGCTGACCGGCCGGCCGCCGCCAGCACGAGGCCCGCGGCCGCGCGCAGGCTGTCCGATTCCGCGGCGGCACCGGCGACCTCCGCTTCGCGCCCCGCGGCTACGAGGTCGCCCTGCGCGAGGCGTGCTTCGGCGAGGGCAATGCGCTTCACGGCGGCGGCCGTGGTGTTGCCGGCGTCGACGTCGGTCTTGATGGCCACGGTGAGCAGCGTGGCAGCGTCCTTGAATCGGCCCTGCACCATGGCGAGGTCGGCCAGCCCGATGGCCGCAAACGACGCGCCGGCAGGGCTCGTGGCACCAAGCGCCTCGTAGGTGGCCCGCGCCTCGTCGATGCGGCCAAGGGCCAGTTGCGCCAGCGCCCTGGCCACGAACGCCTTCAGGTGCGTGGGGTTGAGCTTGTGCACCTCCAGCGAGGCGGCCACCGCGTCCTCGAACTGTCCGGCGTACAGTGCATAGAGCGCCACGTTCGACTGCCGCAGGACGTTGTTGGGGAACATCGCCACCGCTCGCCGTCCCTGAGCCAGTGCTTCAACCAGATCGCGTTGCTGGAAGGAGGCCAACGCCAGATTCGACAGCCCGCTCGTGTCGTGCGGGAACGCCTTCACGAGCGCACGGAACTCATTGGCGGCCTGCTCCGGTTTGCGCGCGAACAGAAAGTAGCTGCCGCGCGTGCGGAACTTCTCGCGGTCGGTCATGCGGTCGAGCCGCGCGAGCGCCTGCTGGTAGTTGGCCTCGGCCTCAGCCGTGCGGGCCAGGTTCGTGTACTGCGCGGCCAGCCCGGAATACGCGCGGCCCAGTTCCGGGTCGAGCTTCAGCGTCTCCTGATACTGCACGATCGCCTCTTCGACCTTCCCGGCCACCTGCAGCTCCTGCGCCTTGGCGTAGGCGGCAGCCGCCTCGAGGCTGGCGGCGGTGAAGGTCTCCTGTGCGTTAGCGGGCGCCTCGCCGACCTTCTCGTCGCCAAGCGCCTCACGCACGTCACCGGCCAGCTGACCCACGGCGGCAAGCACGCCGTTTCGGTCTGCGGCCTGCACGCTCAGCACCGTCTCTGCGGACGCCTGGTCGTTGCCGCCGGCGAGGAGCCGCGCCGTGATCTTGAAGCGCTCGCCGTCGGGCTCGACGCTGCCGACAAGCACACGCGCGACACCCTCGCGCAGGGCGACGAGCCGCGCGGTCTGCTCATCGAGCTTCGCGCCCGGCTTGATGCCTTCGGCGACCCGGAGCGCGTCGCGCCGGGGGTAGCGCGTGACGAACGAGGCGCTTTCGATGCCCAGCCCGAGCGCCTGCTCGACGACGCCGTCGAAGACCGGATCGCCGGTCTTGTTCTCGAAGTCGGCGACGAGCACCGACACCGGGGCCTTCTCTTCGACGACCGGCGGCGTCACCCACCACCAGATGCCCGACGCGAGGATCGCGGTGAGCACGGTGCTCGCCGCCACCGCCGGCCAGCGGGCACGCGGCTTCTCCACCGGCCGCAGCGTGCCATCGTCGTTCAGCGTGGCGAGCGCCTCGCGCAGCGCTGCCGTGTCGGCGTACCGGTCGGCGGGCGCCGGCTGCAGCGCGCGCATGATCACGGCTTCGAAGGCCGCCGGCACGTCGTCGCGCTGCGGGCGGATCGGCGGCGGCGGCGCGTCGAACCGCGAGCGCAGCTCCTCCATGGCCGTCGCGTGCCGCTTCTGCCGCTTGCGGCCGAGCAGCAGGTCGTAGAGCATCAGGCCGAAGGCATAGATGTCGGCCCGCGCATCCACGGCCTGGCCGCGCGCCTGCTCGGGCGCCATGTAGCTGATGGTGCCGACGATCGGCCCGCCGTCCTTCGACCCGCCCTGCGACGACGAAGCGATGCCGAAGTCCATGATGAGCGCCTGGCCGTCGGGCGTCACCATCACGTTCTCGGGCTTCATGTCGCGATGCACGACGCCCACGTCGTGGGCCGCCGCCATGCCGTCGGTAATCTGCCGCGCGAGCGCCAGCACCTGCGGCACCGGCAGCGGTCCCTCGCGCGCCAGCAGCGCCGCCAGCGTTTCGCCGGCGACGTAGCTCATGGTGATGTACTTGAGGCCGCTGAACTCGCCGAGGTCGTGGATGCGCACGACGTTCTTGTGCGTGACCTGACGCGCCAGCAGCAGCTCGCTCTTGAAGCGGCTCACCTGATCGCGCAGCGTGTGGGCATCGCTGGCATCACCGTGCAGGATCGTCTTGATGGCGACGGCCACGCCGAGTTCGTCGTCGTAAGCCTGGTAGACCGCGCCCATGCCGCCGCGGCCGAGCGTCTTCAGCACGGTGTAGCGCGTGCCGAGTTTGGTGCCGGGCACGAGCGCCTCGCCGGGCACGTACGCCGCGGAGGGCGGCGCAATCGTTCGCTCTGGATCGTCGTCGGGCGACGGCGCGGCCATCGTCGGCGCGGCCCCCGGCGCCGTCAGGTCGTGCAGCAGCGCGCCGAGCGACGTCTCCGGCTCGCCACTCGGCGGCAGGCCGGTGAGGTCACCGGTGATGGAGGTGGTCGAGCCCGGGTCGGGGGTGTGATCCGCCGTGAACGGCGGGATCGAAGGATCGCCGCCGCCCCGGCCGAACCGCACCTCAGGGTCGATGGGCATGCGCCCCAGAATCATCGCACGTTGCACACGAAGAAAGCGGGCCGAGGCGCCATGCCCCGGCCCGCTTTGTCAGGTCGTTACCTTGCCGTGCGGAACGCGATTACGGCACGGTGACGGTGATGGTGATGCCGTTGCTCAGCGCGCTGGTGTTGAATCCGACGGTGGTCCGCACCTGCAGACTGTAGGTGGTGCCGCTCGACAGGGTCGGAGCGCCACCGGCCGGAAAGAGGCACACGCGACCGCTGGGCCCGGCGGTCGCCGTGAGGCCCCCCTGCGTCAGGACGGCCCCTCCGACCGGGGAGACGGGTGTCCACACGACCTGGCCACCGAAGGTGTCGATGCCCTCGGCTTCAATCGCGAATGGGGCGCCCGCGGTGACGCTCGAGATGGGCGTGCCGCCGGAGCATTGGTTCAGCGCGGCAGTCAGAATCGGTGCCGCGGGTGTGAACGACACGTCGATCGGGAAGCTGTTGGTCGTGACGGTCGCCCCAGGGTTCGTCAGCCGGACGGTCGCCGGACCGGCCGCCAGCGTTGTCGGGAGGCGCACGACCCACCGCGATGCACTGCCGGACCAGGTGAACGACGAAAGATTCGCGAAGATGTCGAGGCCACCCTGGTTGAACACGACCTGCTGCTCGATCTCGCGGGGGAACGCCCCCGGCACCGTGCTGCCAGGCGGCAGGTTCGTGCCAAGGATGGTGAGCATCTGACCGGCGCCAGGTGCCACCGGCGCCGCCGGTGAGACCGACGTGATCGTCGGCACCACCGGCAGTGCGCCGCACACGAGGGCCACCGAGTCGAGGACCGCCCCCGCGCCACCGACGACCCCCACGACAGCCTGACCGGCCGGGCAATCGAACGGCCCGAACGGATCCCCGGCGATGCCAACGGCCGGGATGGTTGAAATGGCGCCAAGACCCGTCCGGTCCTGGCATCGAGCACCGAGACTCTTGATGAACGGCCCCGCGGTCACGTCGCTCAGGCTCGCGAGACCGTGGAACCCGACCATGACCTGGCCCGGGCCGCACGTGCTGGCCTGATTCATCGCGTTGCTGTTGTCGAGAACGAACCGCAACGTCGGTCCGCCGGTTTCGCACTCAAGCTGCGCGTTCAGCAATCCATAGCTGCTGAAGTTGTTGGTGCCGAATCCGGTGGCGAATCCGCCCGTGCAGCTCCGAACGATCGGGCCACCGCCAGGACCGCCGCCAGCAGGCGTCGACGCGATGAGCTTCACCGCTGACGCGGTGCCCGTGTAGCCGGGCGTCGTCACCGTCGCCTGCACGAAGTAGGCGCCGATGGCCGTCGGAGCGGTGGGACTGCCGTCGTAGGTGACCGCCGTCGCCAGAGGCACCGGCCCCGTCGTGACGGTCACCGGCAACGGACTCCCGGTGAACACGCTCGACGTGTCGGTGATCGTCACCGTCGCCAGCGCCGTCGCCGGACTCACCGTGAACGGCGCGGACGTCGCAACCCCCACCGCGCCGGGCACGGTCGCCGTCGCAAGCAGCGTATAGGTGCCCGGCTGATTCACAGACAGGCTCGCGAAGGTGACGTTGCCCGCGGCGTCCGTCAGCGCCGGCGCCGCACCAGAGAGCGATACGCCTCCCGGCACCGCGCCGCCCGCACCGGTGAGCAGCGTCAGGGACACCTGCACGCCAGGCAGGACCGCGCCGGTGCCGTCGGTTACCTGCACGGTGACGGACGGCGAGATGCTGGCGCCGACGAGCACCGCGCTCGGCGGCTGCAGGAACGACGGCGTCACGGACAGCACATCGAAGGGCGCCGAGGTGCCTGCCGCGATCACACCCGCCGAGGAGGCCGATGCGCGCAGCGTCAGGCCCGTCGCGGCCTGGCTCACCGACAACACGCCGAACGTGGCAATGCCGTCGGCGTCCGCGACCGCCGTGGTCGTGCCAGACAGCGTCACGCCACCCGGAAGCGCCGGACACGCCACCACCGGCAGCAGAGGATCCTGCGGACCGCAGAGCGCCAGGCTCACGGCAACACCGGGCAGCGGCGCGCCGGTGTTGTCCCAGATGCGCACGCGCACGGGCGGCGCCATCACCGCTCCCGGGACCACGTTGCCCGGCTGCTGCAGGAAGAACAGGTTGGTGCCGGTGGTCGTCACGGCCGGCGGCTCGGTGGCGCCCGGAGGATCCAGCACGTCCACGCCCTGGGCCGAGATGCCAACGGTCGTCACGGTGTTCGGGTTGAAGCGCGGGTCGATCGACGCGGTCGTGCCGTCGAGGTTCCGCACGATCACGTTGTCGGAGCGGTTGTTGTCGTACACCCGCAGCGTGACACGGCCGACCTCGCCGGGGTTGAGCCACAACGTGGCGTTCTTCTCCGACGGGTCATTCTGGTCGGGCAGGCCCTGCCCCGGAGTGACGAAGTTCGGGCTCGGCACGTTGAAGAGCACGACGTTACGCGTTTCCGTCTTGAGCGAGCAGCCGTCGAGCGCCAGCACCGGCGTCTTGTAGGTCTTGTAGACGATGAGCTGCGTGTTGAGTCCGGACGGCACGCCCGCCGCGGCCAGGAACACGTTCACGTTGAACGCCGAGGTCGTGTTGCCGATGTTCGTGACGCTCCACGTGACGTCCGAGATCGTGCCGTTCTCGATGTCGGGGTTCTCGATGTCCGGATTTTCGATGTCCGGATTCTCGATATCCGGGTTCTCGATGTCCGGATTCGCGATGGTGGAGTTGTCCACCACGATGTTCTCGATGTCCGGGTTCTCGATATCGGGGTTCTCGATATCCGGGTTTTCGATATCCGGGTTCTCGATGTCGGGATTCTCGATGTCCGGGTTCTCGATATCCGGGTTCTCGATGTCGGGGTTGTAGACCTCGGCGTTCTCGATGTCGGGGTTCTCGATGTCGGGGTTCTCGATGTCCGGATTCTCGATATCCGGGTTCTCGATGTCCGGGTTGAGCACGGTGCGGCCGGCCAGGCCACCGGGCACGGTGACGCCGCCCACGGCGCCGAGCTCACTCACATCCACGGCGATCTGCGCACGCGGGTCGGTCGAGGTGGCGTAGACCGTCCGCGACGCGGTGGAACGCGGCGGCACACGGACGTCCACGAAGGTGACCGGCGCGGGCGAAGCCGCCGTGTAGGGCGGCAGCGGGAACTGCTCGAAAGAGGCGCGACCGCCGGGGGGCTGCGCCAGCACGCGCATGCGGAAGGTCCTGGTGACCGTGGTCTGGTTCTGCGCGAACACCACGAAGCCGCGCTGCACCGTGGACGACAGCTGCTTGCTGTTGCCGGGCGACCCGACCAGCAGCCCGCCGCCGATCCGCGCGGTGTAGATGTTCTGGTTGCGCGATCCGGCGTTGCCGGTGCCTGGCTGGCACACCGCCACCTGCTGGGAGGGATCGAACAGGCTCGTGCCGGGGAACTGCCCGGTCACCGTCGGCGGGGCGTACTTGGTCCAGTCGCCGTCGAGCGGAGGACGCACGTCGCGGTTGTCGGTCCAGACGGCGTGGAAAAGCGGAATCTGACTGGTCGAGGCCGTGTTGTAGACCCAGTCGCCCGAGGCCGTCGGCACGAAGGCCGGCGACGGCGCCACATCGATGTAGTCGCCGATGAACGGCACCGTGCCCAGGCGGAACATCGGCAGGTTGGGCGGGTTGAACTGGAGCTGCCGCGGCGTCGTCGACGTGCGGTCGGTGAAGCCGACGAGGTAGTCGGACACCCGCACCGACGGCGCGAACGTCGGCGTGGGTCCCGGCGTGCCCAGCGAGGCGCGGATGTCGATGGTGTTGCGCTTCGTCACCAGTCCGGCGTCATCGACGAACGGACCGACCAGCCGCGAACTGGTCTCGCGCTGGTCGTAGAAGACGAGCATCAGCCGGCCGCCCGCGAAGGTCAGCGACGGCATGAGCTGATGTCCCGATTGTGCCTGTTCGTCGACCGCCGCTGGCGGCGAGACGGTGCGGCCGTCGGTGGTCGTCGCGATGACGATGCGCGACTCGCCGGTGTCCACACTGCCGGCGATGGCGGCGAAGCCTCGCTCGGCCCAGGCGACGTAGGCGCGGCCGGCGCCGTCCACGGTCAGGGCCGGATACGCGTTCGTCCGGAAGCGGAACGGACCGGTGTTCTGGTCGATCTGGTCGAGAGCGGTCGTCGTGGTGGTCTGACGGCGCTTCTTTCGATGCTCGAAGATCCGTTCGAGGGCGTCGGCGACCGGCCCGGTGCGGCGCAGGCCGCGCGCCCGGCCGGGGGCGTCGAACGAGCCGCCGTTGATGCGCAGGCGCGACACCATGACCGCGTCGGCATCGGGCTGGTCGGGCGCCGAGAAGCGCCGCCAGGCGGCGAAGAGGTCGCCGGTGGCCGGCGAGACGGCCAGCGTGAGGCCCTGATTGATGCGGTCGGCCGGCTGGCTGACCCGCATCGCCTGGCTCCACGTGACGCCACAGTCGAGCGACCGCTTCACGAAGATCTGCGCCTGCAGCGTCGACCCCTCACCGGTGATCGCGGTGTAGCCCACATAGATGGGGCCGGCCTCGACGTACTGCAGGCCGGGATCGATCCAGACGGGCGGGCCGTTGCCGCGGCCGCGCCGCCGGTGGCCGTTGCGGCGAATACGGGTGCCGGTCGCCGTGCCGCCGACGACGCAGAGATTGGCGTTGCCGCGCGGAATGTCGACGACCATCCACGGCTTGTCGAGGAACACCGCGCCATCGGGCGAGGTGGCGACCATGCTGGCGCCGAGGTAGGCGATGGAGTCGCCGGCCTCCTGGTTGTTGCGGTCGATGAAGCGGGCCACGAAGATGCCGCTCTTGCCGTTCTCGCCGCGGTCGAACACCAGCCCGTTGTAGAAGACGAGGCCGCTGACGCCGGCGCGGACCACCG
>JBIKUN010000180.1:0-7851 GCA_044347565.1 Vicinamibacterales bacterium
CGGCAGGCCGCGCCCGTTCACCTCACCCAGTTCCGTGCCTGGCGGCAGGTCGCTGCCGTTCCACTCCCAGGCCACCTTCAGGTTGTTGAAGTTCGCGGCGTTGATCTGGTCGTGGGCGGCATACCGGGTGGAGCTGTCTCCACCCGTGATCGACGTCCAATCGCCCTTCTGCTGGGCATCGCCCGGCAGACCGGCCACGGCTACGGACACGATCACCGCCAGTGCTCCCACCAGAACGTGGGGCGCCCAGCTGCGCGTAGGTCTATTCATCATGAGTCAATGAGCTCCCAAAACAGGGACGTCCGACAAAATCGGCACAGGATGGACCGGCGGCCCTGCTCTTGTCAACCACCGCCGCGGTTCGTCAACGGCTGGCCGGCGACGGCCCCGTACAGGCCCCGGGCCGGGTGCCCTCAGGGGACACCCGGCCCGGGTGGAGTCAAACCCGCCCGCAGACGGGCGAAATCTTCGACCTACGGCAGTGCGAGCGTCGTGTAGCCGCCGTTCACCGGAATCACCACGTACTGCTTGCCCTGGTGCAGGTAGGTCATCAGGCCATAGCCGCCAGTCCGCGGCACCGCCACGGCGCCGACGCGCGTGCCGGTCTTCTTGTCGATGCCGAAGAGCTGGGGCTTGTTGTCAGCGGTCTGCCCGCTGGCGAGGAGCAGCGTCGACGTGGCGGCGAGCGCGGCCTGGCCGCGCCGGCCGACGTTGGTGTCGAAGGTCAGCCCCTTCATCAGCGGCTGGTTCCGGAACGCTTCCTGATCGCGCGCCGCCGTGTCGCCGTGCGGCACCATCCACAGGTGCTCGCCGCGGTTCATGTCGATGGCCACGATGCGGCCCACCGGCCCCTTGAAGAGCGACGGGAACCCGAGCAGCGGGTCACCTTCCTTCGGCGCCGGGGCGCGCGGCAGACCGCCGCGCATCGGCACCCAGTCAGCCAGCGTCTTGCCGGTCATCTTATCGTTGTCGCGCTCCTTGGCGGGGTGCAGCAGCGTAGGCGAGCAGCCGTCGTATGCGGTGATGAAGACGAAGCCGGTCGCCGGGTCCGCCGCCGGCGGGCCAGTGATGTTCGCTCCACCGTTGCCGCCCGGGCAGATGTTCGCCGGGCCGCGTCCTTCGGCGTTGCCGCGATGGCGCGGCGGTTCGAAGAGCTCGGCCAGCAGATCGAGCTCCTTCACGCGCGCGAGCGCCAGCCGCTTGACTTCCGGCGTGTAGTCGATGACGTCGGCTTCGCTGCGGCCGAGCGCATCCCAGGGCTTCGGCTTGGAGGGGTGCAGCTGCGTCTTGGCCAGCTTCTCGCCCGGCACTTTCGACTGCGGCGCCGGCTTCTCCACCATCGGCCACAGCGGCTCGCCCGTGTGGCGGTTGTACGAATAGACGTAGGGCTGCTTGGTGATCTGCACCAGGCTCGGAATGCGGCGCCCGCCCACCGTGAGATCGAGCAGCATCGGGGCCGTCGGCACGTCGTAATTCCAGATGTCGTGCTTGACGAGCTGCCGGTGCCACACCCGCTTGCCGGTCTTCACGTCGAGCGCGAGGATACTCGTGCTGAACAGGTTGTCGCCGGGACGGAAGCCGCCGTAGTAGTCGATGGTGGCGCCGTTGGTCGGCACGTAGACCAGGCCGCGGGCCGGGTCGGCCGACATCGGCGCCCACGACGAGATGTCGCCGGTCGTGCGCCACGCGTCGTTCTCCCACGTCTCATGGCCGAACTCGCCCGGACGCGGCAGCACATGGAACTTCCACAGGAACTTGCCGGTCTTCAGGTCGTAGCCGAGGATGTCGCCCGGGATGTTCTCGATGCGGGTCTGGTTGTAGCCCTGCTCGGCCGAATTGCCGACGACGAGCACGTCGTTGACGACGATCGGCGGCGAGCTGGTGGTGACGTACCCGAGTTCGAGGGGCAGCCCCTTCACGGCGTCGTACTTCTGCTCGGTCTGCTTCCAGGGCTGCCAGTCGGCGATCATGTCCTTCAACATGTCGACCGATCCCGACGTGCCGAAGCCGGGGACCGGCACGGCTTCTCCCCAGCCCTCGATCGGCTTGCCGGTCCTGGCATCCAGCGCGTGCAGGAAGAAGCCCGGCGTGGTGACGAGCACGACACCCTTGCCGTTGATCTTCGTGTAGACCACGCCCTTGCCGTGGTTCGAGCGCATCGAGTAGTCGTGACGCGGTGTGGTGGGCTCCTGGAACGCCCACAACGTCTTGCCGGTGGCCGGGTCGAGCGACAGCACGGTGCGGCGCGGCCCCGACACCGTGAACAGCATGCCGTCGACGTAGATGGGCAGGCCACGCGCGTTGATTTCGCCGATCTCCACGCCCGCGTCGCTGCCGTTCCACTCCCAGGCCACCTTCAGTGAGTTGAAGTTCTGGGCGTTGATCTGATCGAGGGCCGAATAGCGCGTGCCGGTATCGCCGCCGGTGATGCCGGGCCACTCACCCTTCTGCTGGGCGTCGCCCGGCAGTCCGGCGATGGCGACCGTCACCATCAGCGCCAGTGCTCCAACGAGGGCGCGGGTCGCCCAGCTGCGCGTCAATCTCTTCGTCATGTGTTGAGGTGCTCCAGAGCGTGAGACTTCAGGACGGTCAGGATCGCCCGGCGGTCCCGCGCTTGTCAACCGCGCCAACTGCCAGGTTGCATGGAGCCAAGGCCGGGTGATACAAGCCTTAATTGCCGTGTCCTCCACTGCCGCATCACAACGCTCCGCGCGTCACCCGAACACTGCCGCTCCCGCCCAGCCGCCCGCCGCGCCGCACGCCGCAGGCCGCGGGGCGTTTGCCGTGCCACTGGGCCTGACCGCCGGCCTGCTGGCGATGACGCTCCTCGGCCGGGTGCACGACAACCGCGCCCTGACGCGCGCCTTCTGGGCCGCCGGCGCCGTGCTGCTGCTCTGGCAGGGCCTGCTCTTCCTGACCACGAAGGGGGCGGTGCCCGGCTTCGTGCGCACCGTGCCGCGGCCCCAGCACTACATCCAGATGTGCTGCCATCTCGGGGTGTACAGCTACTGGGGCTACTACTGGGCGCCGGTCTACCCGTACCTGCCTCTGCTCTTCGCGCAGGTGCTCTTCGCCTACACCCTCGACACGCTCCTCTGCTGGACGCGCAAGCGGCCCTTCGGCGTGGGCTTCGGTCCGATTCCGATCGTCTTCAGCACGAACCTGTTTCTCTGGTTCAAGGACGACTGGTTCGCCTTCCAGTTCCTGCTCATCGCCGTGGGCTTCCTCGGCAAGGCGTTCATCCAGTGGGAGCGCGACGGCCGCCGCAGTCACATCTTCAATCCGTCGGCATTCGCGCTGGCGCTGTTCTCGCTCGTCCTCATCGTGACGGGCTCGACCTCGATCACCTGGGCCCAGGAGATCAACACCACCTTCGCGCTCGGGCCGCGGATCTACCTGGTGCTGTTCCTCATCGGCCTGGTCGTGATGTACAACTTCTCGACCACCTACGTCACCGCCTCGGCGGCGGCAACGCTCTTTGGCCTGAGCGCGCTCTACGGTGCCGCCACGGGCGTGCCCTACTTCATCGACACCGAGATCCCGTCGGCCGTGTTCCTCGGGCTGCACCTGCTCGTGACCGATCCGTCCACCTCGCCGCGCACGCCACTCGGCCGCGTCATCTTCGGGGTGTTCTACGGCGGCGGCGTCTTCGGACTCTATACGCTGCTTGGCGCGCTCGGCGTGCCGACCTTCTACGACAAGCTGCTCTGCGTGCCGCTGCTCAACCTGCTCGTGCCGACCATCGACCGGGTGGTGGCCCGGATCGGCGCGCGTCCGCTCGTCACGTGGCTGGGGCTCGAGCCGCCGCTCGGCCGCCGCAACCTGGCGCACGTGGCCGCGTGGATCGTGTTCTTCGGCGTGATGACGCTGACCGGGCGCACCGACGGCATGCACCGCGGCGACGCGCTGCCCTTCTGGGTGGAGGCGTGCGCGGCCAACCGCCCGCAGGCCTGCGCGCGGCTGCTGCGCATCGAAGGCAGCTACTGCACCGACAACGCCGGCTGGGCCTGCAACGAGCTGGGCCGTCATTACCTCGAAGGCCGGCTCGTGCCAGCCGATCCCGTGCGCGCGAACGCCTACTTCGCGCGCGCCTGCGAGGGCCGCTTCCAGGCCGGCTGCGTGAACCTGCTCGACAGCGCCACGCCGGCCGCCGCCAATCCGCGCGCCTTCGACCTGCGGCTGCTCCTGCGCGAGGGTGGCCTGAACCTGACCGGCATGCCCGAACCGGAGCTTTACGCCCGCGCCTGCCGCCACGGCTGGCCGTTCGCGTGCGACAAGGCGGCGGCCGCACGATGACGGCGCCGGCCCGGCGCCGCCACACGGTCGTGGCGCTGGCCGTCGTGGCCGGCCTGAGCGCGGCGCTGGGCGCCCGCCAGGCGGCGACCGCGCCGGACCTCGGCGGCTTCGTCGAGATCCCCGCTGGTCCGTTCACGATGGGCGCCGGCACGGGCACGTCGCCGGGCGCCTTCGACAACGAACGATGGTCCGCCGGCGCGGAGACGGGCACGGTGGACGTGCCGGCCTTCTACATCGCGCGCCGCGAAGTGACGGTGGCGGAGTTCGCCGCCTTCGCACAGGCCACCGGCTGGAAGGCCGAGCCGCGCGCCCTGACGGCCCCGCCGACGATGCCAGTGACCCTCGTCGGCTGGACGGATGCCGTGGCCTACACGCGCTGGCTGACATCCTCACTCGCCGCGTCGGCCTCGACGCCGCCCCGCCTCGCGCAGCTCCTGCGCGACGGCTGGCGCGTGACGCTGCCGACCGAAGCGCAGTGGGAGAAAGCGGCCCGCGGCACCGATGGCCGCGTGTATCCGTGGGGCAACGAGCTGCGCCGCGACCTTGCGACGTTCGAGAGTCAGGGCCCGGCACCGGCCGGCGCGCGGGCCTGCGCGGACTGCGCCCACGGCCTCGCCGACATGGCCGGCAACGTGTGGGAGTGGACGCGGAGTCCCTACCAGCCGTATCCCTACGACGAGTCTGACGACCGAAGCGGCCTCGACGCCGATGCACTGTGGGTGATGCGCGGCGGCGGCTTCGCCGACCCCGCGCGGCTCATCCGCGCGAGCGCGCGCGGCGCCGCCGAACCCGGGGCGCGCCGCCCGTTCATCGGGTTCCGCGTCGCCCTCACCCGCCGCTGACACCCGTCAGCCCGCGGCTCGAATGTCGAGCACATCGCGAATCGCGTCATCGACCCGGTGCCCGATGACGCAGCCGGAGCCCGTGTGCAGCAGACCCACGCCGCGGCGCCGCCGCGATCAGCCGTTGTCGTCCTGCCGCTTCGGCCGCATGTTGCTCGCCAGCACCTTCTTGCGCAGGCGGATGCTCTTCGGCGTGATCTCGACGAGCTCGTCGTCGTTGATGAACTCGATCGCCTGCTCGAGGCCCATGATGCGCGGCGGCACGATGCGGATGGCTTCATCCGCCGACGAGGCGCGCATGTTGGTCTGCTTCTTCTCTTTCGTGATGTTGACGTCGAGATCATTGTTGCGCGAGTTCTCGCCGACGACCATGCCTTCGTAGACCTCGGTGGTCGGCTCGATCATCATGATCGCGCGTTCCTGGAGGTTCGACATGGCGAACGCGGTGGCGATGCCGGCGCGGTCGGACACCATGGCGCCGGTGGCGCGCGACGGGATCGGGCCGTGCCACGGCTCCCACTCGGCGAACACGTGGTTCATGATGCCGGTGCCCTTGGTGTCGGTCAGGAACTGCGACCGGAAGCCGATGAGGCCGCGCGCCGGGATGCGGAACTCGAGGCGCACGCGGCCGCTGCCGTGATTCACCATCTTCGAGAGCACGCCGCGGCGCTGGCCGGCCCCGGCGATGACGGCGCCCTGGAACTCCTCGGCCACGTCGATGACCAGATCCTCGACCGGCTCCATGCGGACGCCGTTGATCTCCTTGGTGACGATCTCGGGCCGCGAGACCTGGATCTCGTAGCCCTCGCGGCGCATCATCTCGATGAGGATGGCCAGCTGCAGTTCGCCGCGGCCGAGCACCTTCATCTGTTCGGGCGTCGCCGTCGGCTCGACCTTGAGCGACACGTTGCCGAGCAGTTCCTTCTCGAGACGGTCGCGCAGGTGGCGCGAGGTCACGTAGCTGCCGTCGCGGCCGGCAAGCGGCGAGGTGTTCACGCCGAAGATCATCGACACGGTCGGTTCGTCGATGGCGATCGGCGGAATGACCTCGGGGTGTTCCGGATCGGCGATGGTCTCGCCGATGTTGATGTCCTCGATGCCGGCCAGGCACACGATGTCGCCGGCGCCGGCGCTCTCGACTTCCACACGCTTCAGGCCGTCGAAGGCGAAGAGCTTGGTGACACGCGTCTGCTGCACGCCACCGCCGATCTTCATCACAGCGATCGGATCGCCGACCTTCACGCGGCCGCGGAAGATGCGGCCGATGGCGATGCGGCCCAGATAGTCGCTGGCGTCGAGGTTGGCGACGAGCATCTGCAGCGGCTGCGCCGGATCACCCGATGGCGGCGGCACGTGCGTCATGATCGCTTCGAAGAGCGGGCGCAGGTCGGTGCCGGGCACCTCGAGGTCGGTCGTCGCCGTGCCGGCGCGGCCGCTCGTGTAGAGCACGGGGAACTCGATCTGCTCCTCGGTGGCGTCGAGATCGATGAAGAGGTCGTAGACCTCGTTCAGCACGTCCGTGGTCCGCGCGTCGGCGCGGTCGATCTTGTTGACGACGACGACCGGGGGCAAGCCGCGCTCGAAGGCCTTCTTGAGCACGAAGCGCGTCTGCGGCAGCGGGCCCTCGGCGGCGTCCACGAGCAGCACGACGCCGTCCACCATCGACAGCACGCGCTCGACCTCGCCGCCGAAGTCGGCGTGGCCCGGGGTGTCGACGATGTTGATGAGCACGTCGCCGTAGTGCACGGCGCAGTTCTTGGCGAGAATCGTGATGCCGCGCTCGCGTTCGAGCTCGTTGCTGTCCATGGCGCGTTCAGTGACGCGCTCATTGGCGCGGAACACGCCCGACTGGCGGAACATCGCATCGACGAGGGTGGTCTTGCCGTGGTCGACGTGGGCGATGATGGCGACGTTCCGGCGGAGCGGATTGGCGATGGTGCGTCCGCTCGATGCGGCCGTTCGGGACTCAGACATCCTCCCAGTATACAGGGCGGTTCCGCAGCCCCGGTGCCCGCCACGTAAATTCCGCCGCACGCCTCCTGCCGGCCCGGCGGTCAGGTCCGGGCGCGCTTCTGCGGGGCCACGAGGGCCTTCGGAATGGCGTACGACTCGGCGTCGGCCAGGGCCTGATTCAGCTCGTCGAGCGCGTAGATCCGCGCCCCGATGTCGCGGAACGGCACCACGGCGGCGTGCCGTTCGAGCACCTGGAGCGCGCGCAGGAAGTGACCGGCCTCGCTGCCCCAGCAGCCGCGGATCTCGAGGTGCTTGCGGTTGATGTCGTGATGCGCGTTGATGGCGCTGGGCCCGGCGTCGGTGTAGTGCCCGGCGATGACGTAGCGGCCGCCGTCACGCACGAGGCGCGGCGCTTCTTCGATGGCGGCCGGCGCGCCCGAAGCTTCAACGCCCACGTCCACGCCGCGGCCGCCCGTCACCGCGCGCACACGTTCGAGCCGCTCGGCCGGTGTGGTGGTGGTCACGTCGAGCGTAAGGTCCGCGCCCATGCGGCGCGCGAGATCCAGACGATCGCCGGGTGCACCAATCGCGATGACGACACCAGCGCCCGAAAGCCGCGCCAGCGCCACGATGCTGAGCCCCACGGCGCCCGTGCCCTGCACGAGCACGCTGTCCGTGAGCTTCAGCGCGGCGCGGTCGATCGCATGCACGGCGGTGATGAGGCCGCAGCCGCCGCCGATGTAGTCCTCCGAACGCACGG
>JBIKUN010000182.1:0-7834 GCA_044347565.1 Vicinamibacterales bacterium
GGCCGGACGCGACGTCCAGCACCCAGTAGTCGCCGCGGGTGTGCTGCCGCCAGACGCGCGTCGTGTTCGTGAAGACGAGCAGGCGGGCACCATCGGCGGACCAGGCGTAGTCGCGAATGGCGATCGGTGCCGTGCGGCCGGCCGGCACGAGGCGGGCGGATGGCACGAGTACACTGCGCGCGCCGGTCGCGGCGTCGTAGCGCACGAGGTCCGTGCCGCCGGCCGGCCCGGACGGCTCGACGGTGGAGTAGGCGGCGCCGTCGGCCATCCAGCGCGCCGGTCCGAAGGCCGGCGGCTCGTAGGCGCCGTCCCGGAAGATGCGGCCGAGCCGGGCGTCGACCGCGGCCCGGTCGAGCGTCTGCGCCGCGAGGAGCGCGCCGCCGAGGACGAGCCCGGCAAGGACGAGGAGAGGCCGCACGGAGCGTGCGGACGGCACGAGCCGTGCGGCGATCATCGGCGGCTTACCGCGTGGCGCCGCGGTCCACCGGTTCGAGGCGCACGACCGGCGTGGGCTTGCCGTCGCGGTCTTCGGTGGCGAGGTAGATGTAGCCGTCGGGGCCCTGACGGATGTCGCGGATGCGGCCCACGCCGGGCAGGATGGTCTCGCGCGCGAGCACCTTCTCGCCGGCGAGTGTGACGCGGCCCAGCTGTTCACCGGCCAGGCCGGCGATGAAGAGCTGGCCCTTCCACTGCGGGAAGCGGTCGCCGGTGTAGAACATCGCGCCCGAGATACCGATCGAGGGCAGCCAGATGTGCAGCGGCTGTTCCATGCCCTCGCGGTGCGTGCCGGCGTGAATGGCCTTGCCGGTCGTGTAGTTCACGCCGAAGCCGATGACCGGCCAGCCGTAGTTCTTCCCGGCGCGATCGAGGTTCAGTTCGTCGCCGCCCTGCGGGCCGTGTTCATTGGTCCACACGTTGCCGGTGGCCGGGTCGATGGCGATGCCCTGCACGTTCCGGTGGCCGTAGCTCCAGATTTCGGGCTTCGCCGGCGCCTTGCCCACGAACGGATTGTCGGCCGGCACGGTGCCGTCTTCGTTCAGCCGCACGACCTTGCCATGGTGATTCGTCAGGTCCTGTGCCGGATGCGCTTCGAGGTTGCCCTCGGGCGGCACCTGGCGGTCGCCGAGCGTGAGGAAGAGATGGCCCTTGCCGTCGAAGGCGATCTTGCCGCCGAAGTGGCCGCGGCCGGTCGACACCGACTCGAAGAGCTGGGTCACGCCGGTGAGCGCGTCCTTCTCGAACTTCGCACGGATGAGGGCCGTGGTGTTGCCGGTGCCGTCGGGACGGCGCTTGGCGTAGGTGAGGTACACGAAGCGGTTGCTCGCGAAGTTCGGGTGCAGCGCCACCTCGAGCAGGCCGCCCTGGTTCTCGTAGGCCACCTCGGGCACGCCGGCCACGGGTGTGGGCAGCAGCGCGCCGTTGCGAACGATCCGCAGGCGGCCCGGGCGTTCGGTGACGAGCAGATCGCCGCCCGGCAGGAAGGCGATCGACCAGGGCTGCACGAGCCCGTCGGCCACCGGCACGACGCGGAAGTCGTGGAGCGCGGTGCGCAGCGCGGCGGCCGGCGCGGTCTGCGCGCCGGCAATGGCCGCGGTGGCGGCAAGACCCAGAACGACGGCGGCACAACGGACGAGCAGACGAGTCATGAGAATCCTCGACGGTCGGGGCCGCGGCAGCACGCGCGGCCTATTCGGCATTATCTCCTGCCCACCCTCACACGGAGCGCTGCTTGCGGTAGGAATTCTTGAGCGCGATCTTCCCGCCCCGCAGGGTGAAGATATCGCAGCCATTCACTTCGACGCGCGTGCCATCCTTCGTGGTTCCCGTGAAGGTCCATTCCGAGACCGCGCGGTCGCCGGCGACGAAATGGCGGGGCTGGTTCCACCGGGCGTCGGCGTAGGTGGCGAACACCGCCGCGTAGGCGCGGCGCACGGCGTCCGGGCCCACGTGGCGGGCGCCGGTGACGTCCGGACCTGCGGCCGCCTCGAACACGCAGCCGGGCGCCATACAGGCCATCAGGCCGTCCACGTCGTGGCGGTTCCACGCGGCGGCGAAGTCGTCGAGCAGCTTCAGCATGGCGGCATCGTTCGCAGCGGCGGTCTGCGGGCGTGCCAGCGTGAGGGCGGCGGCCGCCGTCAGGGCATCGCGTCGGGTCATCGGGGCCTCCGGCTCGCCGCAGTATGCCGGAGGCGGCCGTCAGGTGTCGATCCAGCCGAGGCGCAGCTGCGGGCCGGCCACGGTCACGGGCATCGCCCCGATGCCCAGGTACCCTTCTTTCGCGCCGCCGCCGGCGAGGCTCGTCATGCGGCCACGGCCGAGCACCGTGCCTTCATGGACCGCGCCGGTGTGCGTGCGCACCGCGCCGGCGCCGGCGTCGAGGCCGCGGCTCGACGTGAGGACGAGATCGGTGTCGAAGACCGCGCCGGCTTCGGCGCGTCGTGGTCCGTGCACCTGCACCACGGACGGGGCCACCGCTTCAGCGGCGGCGGCGAGTTCATCGGAGAGCGTGCGGAGCATCGATGCCATGTCCACACGCTACGGGAGACGGGCCGCCCGGCGCGCCGCCCGATCGGCTAGGCGGTGGCGCGGGGCGGCGGCCGCGATACGATGCCACCCATGCGCATGACGAGATGGCGCGCGGTGGGCGCGCGGGCGGTGATGCTGGCGCTCATCGCCGCGGGCGCATCGGGAGCCGCGGCGGATCGGGCGCTTGGCTGGTTCCGCGCCGGCGACGGCTCGCTCGCGCGCGAACTGGACGCGGGCGCGCGGCGCGGGCTGCGGCTGGCGGCGGTGAGCGACGGGCTGCCCTGCGCGGTGGGCGTGCTGCAGGCGCCGGTGACGCCTGGCGGAAGCGTCGCCTACCGCGTCGTGACGGATCGTGATCTCGCGGGCGCACTCGATGGCCTGGTGGAGCAGGGCTTCACGCCGGTCGCCTCCACGCGTACGTTCGGTACGCGCCACGAGATCGCGTTCGAACGGGTGACCCCGGGACGCCCGGCCGGGGCGTGGCGGCTCGTGGACTTCGAAAAGCTCGAAGACCTGGCACCGGCCGTGGCCGCGGCGGCGGCCGAAGGATATCGCGCGCGGCTGCTCGTGCGGCCGGCCTTCCGCAGCTGGCCGGGCCTCTCCGAGCGCGGCCTGCTGCTTGCGGTGAAGGTGGCCGACGCGCCGGCGCGCGAATCGCGTGTCGTCATCGCCACGAGGCGCAACGTCGACGACATGGCCGCGGAGGTCTCGTCACTCACCCGGGCCGGCTGGCAGTTCGACCTGCTGTTCTCGAACACGCGGGACGGCGGCGGGAACGGCCGTCGCGAACGGGCGACCGTCGTGCTCTCGAAGCCGCGCGCCGGCGCTGTCTCCCCGGCGCCCGTGACCATCGAACGCCGCTCGACGTTCGGCGTCGTCGGCGATGACGTGGTCGGTGCGGTGGCGTACTGGGACGACTATCTGTTCGCCTCGCTCGACCACGACCGCCGCCAGGCGTGGGCCACCCCGATCAGAGTCGCCACCGGCGACGCCGGCTGCGGACCGCTCGGGCTGTCGTTCCGCTTCGACGCGCCCGGCGACCAGATGTCGGACATCGTGGCGCTCGTGGCGAAGCCGTATCCGACGGGCGGCTTCGAACTGGTGGTCGTGACCAATCAGCGCCTCGGCTTCTGAGGCCGGGCCTCAGCCTCGCGCGCCGATGTCGAGCACCGGGCGCCCGAGCACCTTCAGGCGCGGCCGCACGCCGAGGCCTGGCGCGCGCGACGCCGCCATGCGGCCATCGACGCGCTGCGGCGCGCCGTCGGCGAACGTCACCGTGCCGTACGAATTGAAGTCGGTGGTGGAGAAGAGATAGTTCGCGGGCGTCGAGTGGGCCAGATGGGCGATGGCGGCGGTGACGATGTCGCCGCCCCAGGTATCCTCGATCGTCATCGCGAGGCCGAGCGACACACACAGGTCGCGAATCTGCCGTGCTTTGGTCAGGCCGCCCACTTTCGAGATCTTGAGATTGATGACATCGGCGGCGCCGTCACCGGCGGCGCGGGCCACCATGTCGAGGCCGTCGATGACTTCGTCGAGCACGAACGGGCGTTCGGTGTGCGTGCGCACGACGCGGCACTGTTCGTAGGTGAGACAGGGCTGCTCGATGTAGACGTTCACGTCGCGGACGGCGGCGGCCACCCGCAGCGCCGCATGCTGTGTCCAGCCGGTGTTGGCGTCGGCCACGAGCACATCGCCCGGTGACAGCACGGCGGCCGCGGCGTGGATGCGCGCGATGTCCACGTCCGGGTCGCCGCCCACCTTCAGCTGGAACTTGCGGTAGCCGTCGCGGCGGTACTTCCGCACCGAGGCGGCCATCTTCGCGGGCGTGTCCTGTGAGATGGCGCGGTAGAGCGCCACGCTCTCGCCGACGTGCCCGCCCATGAGTGTTGCCACCGGCAGCCCGGCCGTCTGCCCGAGCAGATCCCAGCAGGCCATGTCGAGCGCCGACTTCACGTACGGGTGGCCGCGCATCGCGCTGTCCATGCGCGCGTTCACGAGCCCGAGCGCGCAGGCATCGAGGCCGAGGAGTTGCGGCGCGAGCTCGGCAATCCCGGTGCGCGCACCCGCGGCATAGGCCGGCAGGTAGGCCGGCCCGAGCGGACAGATTTCGCCCCAGCCGGTGAGTCCGCCCGCCGTGTCGATGGCCACCACCGTGGCGTCGAAGACCTCGACGGCGTTGCCGCCCGACCAGGCGTAGCGACCCTCCCGAAGCGGCAGATTGATCTGGAAGGCGCGGATGCGCGTGATGGTGGAAGCGGGCAGCGTCGGCACGGCGTGAGTCCTTCGGCTACGGCTTGTAGTGGCTGGGTCCCGGCGGCGCCGTGCGGGCGCTGCCGGCCTTTTTCCAGGCGTTGTAGCGCAGGCGCAGCGTCTTCACGGGATTGCCGCTCTCACCCTTCTTCGTGTCGGCGTCACTCGCGACGATGTAGGCGTAGTACTTGCCGTCGTTGTGGGTCACGCCCGCCTGGTCGTCCTTGTTGGCGATGGTGATGTAGGCCACGTGCGCGGTGCGGTTGTCGCAGGGCACGAAGTCGAGCGGGTTGTTGCCGCAGTTGCAGCGGTGGTCGCCGCCGTACTGGTCGGCCGCTTCCATCGCCGCCATCACGCGGTCGGCCATCGTGCCGCTGGCGCGCGTGAAGGCGAGCGCGGCCATGTGCATCACCTGGTCGCCGAGCAGCGTGTTGCCCTGCACCTGGTAGTGGATGTCGCCGACCTGGCCGCCGAAATAGAGCGACGAGCGCGAGTTGCCGCTGCCGTTGAAGCCGGCGCGGTTGTTGCGCGCCGTGATGGTCTCGCCCTGCGGCATCATCACGATGCCGAACTGGCGGCGCTGCACGTCCGGATCCTGCTGCAGCAGCTCGATGATCTTCTCGGGCGGCGTGCCCTTCCTGATCTCGTTGTAGACGAGCATCTGATTGCGGCGCGTGTTGTCGACGCCGGCCTGGCACGCGGCCACGCCGAGGCCCGGCACGATCACGGCCTGCACGTCCATCAGATCGCGCGCGCCGTTCGGCTTGCGTTCGGGGAAGCCGGCCTGGCGCACGCAGGTCGCCGAGGCGATGATGACCTGTCCGGTCTTCGCGTCGAGCGCGATGACCGACCACGTGGCGAAGGCGCTGGCCGGCAGGGCCAGCATGAGCACGAGGAACAGAGCGAGGCGCGCGAACATCCGCATGAAGAATCCTCCGCACGGCCCGGCGGGGCCGTCTGACGCGCGGAAGGCTATCACACGGCTCGTGCGCGCGCGGCTAGGCGCGGCGGCGCGTGGCCCAGGTGGCCACGGGCCACCCGCCGGCGACGATGGCGGCACCGATGAGCGCCTCGGCCGGCTGCGCCACGAGCTGGTTCACGACGACGGCGGTCGAGGCCACGATGAACACGAGCGGCGTCACCGGATACCCCCACATCCGGTAGGCCGGACGATACGCGGCCCGGCGGCGCAGCACGAACACGCCGGCCGTCATCAGCGCGAAGAAGAACCACTCCATGTAGATGACGCGGCTGAAGATGGTGGCGTAGCTGCCGGTCACGACGAGCACCGACGCCCAGGCGCCCTGCAGCACGATGGCGCGATGCGGCGTGCGATACGCCGGGTGCACGGCGTGCAGCCAGGCGAGCTTCGTGCTGTCGCCGGCCATCGAGAGATACAGCCGCGGCCCGGCGAGCACGATGCCCGTAAGCGCCCCCACCGCCGAGAGCACGACCAGCGCCGACACGGCGGAGGCGGCGCCGGCGCCGACGAGGACCTGCGCCACGTCGGCGGCGATGCGCGGCGAGGCGCGCACGGCCTCGAGCGGCAGCACATGGAGGTAGGCGGCGTTCAGCCCGATGTAGCAGACCGTGACGATGAGCGTGCCCAACGTGAGGGCGCGGGGCAGCGTGCGCGCCGGGTCGGTGGTTTCGCCGGCGGTGTAGGTCACGAGATGCCAGCCGCCGAAGGCGAAGAGGCCGGCGCTCACGCCGAGCAGCATGCGTTCGAGCGGGACGGCCGCGAGGTCCGCCGCGCTGAGGGTCCAGGCCTCGCCGCTCGCGAGCCCGCCGTAGGCGAGGCCGGCGACGAGCAGCGCCGCCAGCGCCACGAGTTTCGCGCCGGTGATCGCGGTCTGCACGCGCGTGCCGGCGCGCACGCCCACGTAGTTCACCGCCGATACGGCGGCGATGAGCGCCACGGCGAGTGCCGGCTCGGCCGCCGGGCCGAGCGGCAGGAACACCGCCAGGTAGCGCGCGGCGACGACGGCGATGGCGGCGATGACGCCGGTGTGGATGCTCCAGAAGCTGGCCCAGCCCCAGAGGAAGGCCACGCGCGTCGAGAACGCTTCGCGCAGGAACACGTAAACACCACCGGTCTCGGGGAACGCCGAGGCCAGTTCCGCGCACACGAGCGCGCCGAGGAAGGTCAGGCCCCCGGCGAGCGACCACGCCACGAGGATGCCGGTGATGGTCGGCACGTCGCGCGTGATTTCGGACGGCTGCACGAAGATCGACGTGCCGATCACCGTGCCCACGACGATGGCCGTGGCCTGCGTGAGGCCGATCGCGCGTGTCAGTGGCGTCCCGGGCGTACGGGGCGTCGGCATGGCCCTCCGAGTGTAGCGGAATGGCGCCCCGCGTCCGCGACAGCCTGCCGCACCCGGCGCGGCCGTGTGATATAGCTGACGGCGGCAGCGCGCACAGCGCGCGTGTCCGCCATGCCTGACCTCACGCCGCCCGCCACGCCGATTCCCGCGCCCGACTGCCCGCTCTGTGGCGGACCGAACCAGTGCGCCGCCGCGCGGAGCGGGTCGTTCGAGACGCCGTGCTGGTGCCGCGAGGCCTCGTTCTCACCCGACCTGCTGGCCCGCCTGCCCGAGGCGCAGCGCGGCCAGGCCTGCATCTGCCAGGACTGCGCCTCGCGCGACACCTCGCCGGTAGACTGAGGCCATGGCTGCACCCGCCCGCACCGGCGCCCTCATCTACGCGAAGGATCTGTCGCGCCTCTCGGCGTTCTATCAGGAGCTGCTCGGCATGGTCGTGCGGCACGCCGACGCCGACCATCACGTCCTGGCGTCGCCCGACACGCAGCTCATCGTGCACGCGATTCCGCCGGCCATCGCCGCCACCTTCGAGATCACGACGCCGCCCGCGCTCCGTGAGGATGCCGCGATCAAGCTGTTCTTCACCGTGCCGAGTCTGTCCGCGGCGCGGGCCCGCGCGCGTGCCCTTGGCGGCGACGTGTTCGAAGAAGAGTGGGAAGGCCCGGGCTTCCGCGTGCGCAACGCGCACGATCCCGAAGGCAACATCCTGCAGCTGCGCGAACTCGTCTAGC
>JBIKUN010000183.1:0-7819 GCA_044347565.1 Vicinamibacterales bacterium
CGTCAATTTCGTGGCCAAGGGCACGCACGACCTGAAGTTCGGCTTCGAGATGAACAAGGTGCCCACGACCAGTCTCATCAACCAGTCGTTCAACGGCCTGTTCGAGTTCCTGCAGGACCGGCCGGTGGTGCCGGGCGACCCGACCTCGCTGCCCTTCCGCTACACGCAGGGTGTGGAGCTGCGCGGTGAGCTCGCGGCGCTCACCCGCGACGTCGACATCTACTCGGCCTTCATCAACAACCAGTGGCAGCCGCGCAGCAACGTGACGATCAACATCGGCGTGCGCTACGACTGGCAGTTCTGGCGCGGCGACCTCAACGGTCAGGACGTCCCGACCGACATCCCGATCGAGCAGTTCTGGGTGCGCCAGATCACCGGCGACCTGCGCGGCCAGAACTTCAAGGGCGCGCCGAACGACCTGAACAACATCGCGCCGCGCCTCGGCCTCACGTGGGATCCGATGAGCGACGGCCGCACGGTGCTGCGCGGCGGCTACGGTATCTATTACGACCAGATCAACACGACGACCATGCGCGGCATCGTCGCCGGCTACCCCGGCTTCATCACCACGCAGATCGCCAACGACTCGCGGTCGGGCGCGCGCATTCCGAACGACTTCTTCCCGAACATCCCGACGCAGACGTTCCCCGAATCGGTGGGCACGGCGTTTCGTGTCGCCAGCGCCGATGCCGAAGCGCCCTACACGCACCAGATGACGTCGGGCGTGACACGCCAGCTCGGCACCAACTACGCGGCGTCGTTCGATTACGTCTACATGCGCGGCGAGCACTTCCCGCTGACGCGCAACGTGAACGCCCGCCGCGCCGATAACACGTTCCCGATTCTCACCTCGGGCCTGCGGCTGCTGGTGTACGACGACTCGGCCCCGATCCGGATTCATCAGGCGCAGTTCCGCCTGCAGAAGCGGTTCGCCAATCGCCTCGGCTTCCTGCTCGGCTACACGCTCGGCAGCGCCAAGTCGATCGCCGACAACGGCACGCCGTCCGACAAGTACGACCTGATGGCCGACTGGGGCCCGACGGCCAACGACGTGCGCCACCGCTTCGTGGGCAACGTGATCTACCAGCTGCCGTGGGATATCCAGTTCGGCACCATCGTCACCGCCAACTCGGCGCCGCCCTTCAACATCATCCTCGGCACCGACACCAACCGCGACGGCGACAACAACGACCGTCCGTCGGGTGTGGGCTACAACGCCGGCCGCGGTGATGCCTACTTCCAGATGGACCTGCGCACCTCGAAGCGCGTCACCATCGGCCGCGTGTCGGGTGAAATCCTGTGGGAGATGTTCAACGTGTTCAACACCGTGAACCTGAACAACTTCAACGGCAATCAGTCGGCCGCTCCCGGCGTGACCGCCATCGGCCGCCCGACCGGCTTCGGACAGGCCCGGCAGGCGTTCGACCCGTTCCAGGCCCAGCTCGGTTTCAAGCTGACGTTCTGACGTGACGTCCGGGGCGCGCCCCGGACGATGCCGCCACTTCCGATGGGCCGGGCCCGCCACGGCGGCGTCCGGCCCATCGTGCGTACGGGACGAGCCGCGAGGGGATGCGGCGGGGCCTGCCGCTACCTCTGACGGATGCGACCCCGGGCGAATGTCTCGCTCGTCATGCGTCGGGAATGAAGGGCGGCGGCCATGTTCGATGCCTTGCGAATCACCAACGTCTCAACGATAAGCCCCAATTCGGCAGTGCCTCTGCCGCTCATGGCCCGCCGCCTCCGCCGCCTCAGCGCCGCCGTGCCCGTTCCTGCCGACACGGCGGCCGACGTCTCCCGGCGAGACGCCGCCGCGGCCTGCCGTGACCTGCTCACCGTGCAGCACGACGTGGTCGTGGACGCCGTGCGGTTTGTCGCCGCGCGGCATCGCCTCACGCGCGACATGGCCGACGAACTGCGCGGCCGCGTGATGCTGCACCTTGCCACCAAGGACTACGCCGCGTTGCGCGCCTGGCGCCGCGAGTGCAGCCTCCATACCTATCTCGTCACCGTCATCACGCGTGTCTTCCTCGACTTCCGCAACCAGGAGTGGGGCAAGGCCAAGCCGCCGGCCCTGGCCAGGCGACTGGGCGACGTGGCGCTGCACCTGTGGCGCCTGACGCACCGCAAGCGCCTCACGTTCGACGAGGCCGTGCAGACCCTGCACGCCGACCACGGCGTCACCAACACCCGCGACGAGCTGTGGGACATCTACTCGCGGCTGCCGGTGGCGTCGGGCCGCGATTTCGTGGACGTGAGTGAGCTTGCGCAGGCCGAGCAGCCCGGCGCCGACGCCGACGCGCTCGTGCGGGCCGCCGAGCGTGAAACGCTTGCCGCGCGCGTCGAACGCGCACTGAGCGATGCGCTCTCGGAGCTCGACGCGGAAGACCGCCTCGTGCTCAAGCTGTTCTTCGCGAACGGCATGACCCGCGCGCAGATCGCGCGTGTGCTGCACCTCGACCAGCAGCGCCTCTACCCCCGGTTCCTGCATCTGATGAGCCGGCTGCACGCCGCCCTGCTGGCGCAGGACGTGACGGCGGAGGACGTGCGGGAGATCATCGGCGCCGCCCATCTGCCCCCGGGTAAGGCCGTTCTGGACGAGGTCTGCAGAGGCGACGGCCAGGGATCGTCCCAGGGAGTGGAACGTGCGCCCGCCCCCAGGCGTCGTCCGCCCCTGAGAGTACCGTGACGTCATTCGACATCCATCGCGGCGGTCGCCCCCCGGCGACGCCGTGCCCCTCCGATCTCGATCTCGCTCTTTTCGTCGAAGGCACGCTTTCCCCCGACTCCCGGGACCGCCTGGTCATGCACCTGGCCGAATGTGACGACTGCCGCGAGGTGGTCGCCACGGTCGTGGCCGCACAGGAGGTCGATGACCCCTCGGCACCCGTGGCCGGGCCGGCGGCCGTCGCACCCGGCACAGCCGTACCGCCGGTCGCGCCCGCACCGTCCCGGCGGCGCGCGCCCGGCATCTGGGTGGCCGCGCTGGCCGTCGCGGCCACGGCCGCCATCGCGCTGCGCGTCATGTCTCCCGGGCCCGACGCCGGCGACGTCGCCGCCGCCGACGCGTCCGTCTGGACGGAACTGGCGCAGGCCGTCGGGCCAGTACGGATGCTCAAAGCGCGTCTCAGCGGACTGCCCGCGCACGTGCCCCTCAAGGCGCTCACGCGCCCGGGCCCGGCGGATGCCGGCTTGGCCGCGCAGGCCGTCGCCGCGCGCCTCGCCGAGCGGGCCGCGCTGCCCACGGCCGATGCCGCCGCCGGCCGCGCCGCACGCCATGCGGCGGCCGTCGCCGCGCTCGTCGCCGGCCGCGCAGGCGAGGCCGTGACGCGCCTCGACGCGGTCCTCGCAGATACGCCCGCCATGGCGCCCGAGCGCGCGGACCTGCTCGCGGACCTTGCCGCCGCGCATGCGGCCCTGGCCGGCGTCACCACGCGCGACCAGTGGACCGCCGCGCTCAACGCCGCGGAGGAGGCGCTGGCGATGGATGCCGCGCACGAGGCGGCACGTTTCAACCGGGCGCTCGCCCTCGAACGTCTCGCTCGCCGCGAGGCCGCCCTCGCGGCCTGGCGCGACATCGCCGCGGATGCCGCGACCGCCACCGGCTGGCGCGGTGAAGCCGCGCGTCATGCGCGCGCGCTCGTCCCGTAGAAGCGGCGTCGCCGAGACGCTGCCGCCCGTGTTCGCCGTCCCTTCGCCGCACTCGTCGTCCGGTGCCCCGCGCCGTGTGGTCGCCGCGCGGGCTGCGCTGCGCCAGGGCGTCGCGCTCGTCGACGCGAGCCGCGTCGTCCCGGCTGGTGCTGACCCGGCTCGACCTGCGCGGTTTCTGTACGGAATCGACCCGTCTGGCGTTCTAGGCAGTTGGCGGCGACGTATCCGTCGCCAGGGAGGCCAGATGTCTGACGTGACCGCCGCGGCACCGCGCGACGTGACCCGCGACCCCAGGGCGTGGCTCGAGGCCCACACGCGCGCCGTGACCCATGTGGCGCGCCGCGTGGCGCAGAGCCGCGGCCTGCCGGCCGATGCCTCGCAGGCCCTGGAGTCGGCCGTGCGCGCGCGGCTCGCCGAAGACGACTACGAAGTGCTGCGCCGCTACCGCGGCGAGGCCGACATCCGGACGTATCTGGCGGTGGTGGCGTCGCGGCTGCTGCTCGACCAGCGGCCGGAGGCGTAGCGCCGGCGTACACGACAACGCCGGGACAGGGAGGCACCGTCCCGACTCTGGCGCGCCGACACGAGCGGGACACGACGCCTGCGGATTCGCGGTCGTCCTGAGAGGAGTACGAGGCGTGCCTATAATCGCCGCATGGCGCACCTGAGGGGCGTGATGCTCGCGCTGACGGCTGTGGCGCTACTGCTGCCGGCATCGCCGCGCGGCGCGGCCGACGACTGGCATGTGGGCGTGCGCCCCGGACTCATCCAGCCGGGGGACGTCCTGAAGCTCGACATCCGGCCACCCGACGGCATCACGATGGTCACCGCGCGCTGGAGCGATCGCGACGTGCCGCTCGTGCGCCAGGCCGACGGCACCTGGCGCGGCCTCTTCGGCATCGACGCGGAGATGGCGCCCGGGCCGAAGGTGCTCGCGCTGCGTGGCACGCGGCCCACCGGGCCGGCCGTCGAAGGCACGCACACGTTCGATGTCGCGCCGAAAGCCGTGCGCACGCGCCGCATCCGCGTCAATCCGAAGTTCGTCGATCCGCCGAAAAGCGCGTGGCCGCGCATCCAGGAAGAGACCGAACTGCTGAACGCGCTCTTCCGCAAGCCGCCGAGCCCGGAGCGCCTGTGGACGCTGAACGCGGTGCGTCCGGTGGAGGGCGTGGCCGTGAGCGGCTTCGGCGTGCGCAGCGTGCTCAACGGGCAGCCGCGCGGCCCGCACAACGGGCTCGATCTCGCGGCCGTGACGGGCACCCCCGTGTATGCGCCGACGCCCGCTGTCGTCGTCTACGCGCGGCCCTTCTACTACTCGGGCAACACGGTCATCCTCGACCACGGCCATGGCCTCTTCTCGACCATGGCGCATCTCTCGGTCATCGACGTGAAGGAAGGCGCGCCGGTGACGCAGGGCGCGCTGCTCGGGAAGGTGGGTGCGACCGGACGCGTGACCGGGCCGCACCTGCACTGGGCGGTGCGCCTGCACGGCGACCGCGTCGATCCGCTGAAGCTGATTCAGGCGCTGGCGCCGGCCGTGAGCGCGCGTTAGCAGCCGCTACTTCGCGCCGTCGAGGCGCTGGATCGTGGCGCTCGACGGGCCGCGCTGCTTCTTCAGATCCGCGGCCACGCGATCCGCCTGGCGCCACGCGCGCAGCACGTTCAGCCCGATCACCTTCCTGATGTCGTCGTCGGAGTAGCCGCGCTTCAGCAGTTCTGCGGTGAGCGCCGGGTAGGTCGAGACGTCCTCGAGACCCTGCACGACTTCGGTGATGCCGTCGAAGTCCCCACCCATGCCGATGTGGTCGATGCCGGCCACCTTGCGGATGTGATCGATGTGATCGGCCACCTGCGCCACCGTGGCGCGTGGCGCCGGGTTGGCCGTGCGCCAGGCGTCGAGCGCCTTGTTCACGCCGGCTTCATCACCGGGCATCGTCTGCTGCAGCCGCGTCCGTTCGGCGGCGAGGCGCGTGTCGTGCGCGATGACATCGGGCGAGGTGAAGCCGGGCACGAACGTGACCATCACGACGCCGCCGTTCTTCGGCAGCTGGCGCAGGATGGCGTCGGGCACGTTGCGCGGCACGTCGCCGATGGCGCGGGCGTTCGAGTGCGAGAAGATGACCGGCGCCGCCGAGACGCGCAGCGCGTCCTCCATGGTGTCGGGCGAGACGTGGCTGAGATCCACGAGCATCCCGAGCCAGTTCATCTCGCGCACCATCTCTTCGCCGAACCTGGTGAGTCCGCCGTGTTCCGGCGTGTCAGCGGCGGAATCCGCCCACGGCGTGTTGTTGTTGTGCGTGAGCGTCATGTAGCGCGCGCCGAGCGCGTGCATCTGCCGCAGGGTGGCGAGCGAACTGTCGACCGAGTGCCCGCCCTCCATGCCGATCATCGAACTGATGCGGCCCTTCTTGAAGATGCGCTCGACATCGTCGGCGCTGAGCGCGAGCTCGAACGTCTCGGGCCACTGGCGCAGCATCCGGTGCACGACGTCGATCTGCTCGAGCGTGGCCGTCACGGCTTCCGGCGCCGGCATCGTCGACGGCACGTAGACCGACCAGAACTGCCCGCCGAGGCCGCCGGCGCGCAGCCGCGGGATGTCGGTCATGAGCGACGGCACGGCCTTCGTGATGTCGGCCTTCGCGAGGTCGCGGCCCGGATCGATGCCGCGAAGCGCCCAGGGATAGTCGTTGTGGCCGTCGATGAGCGGCACCTGCCCGTGCAGCGCCTTCGCGCGGGCGAGCAGGTTCTGCCGGGCCGAAAGGTCGTCGGAGGTCATGAGCAGGAGAGCCGCGGCGGCCGCGACAAGACAGGTGACGGCGGAACGCATGGCCTGGATTGTAACGCCCCGGCCCCGGATGGCACGACTCCTGCGCAGCATTCGTGCCAGACGGGGCAGGGCGATGACAATCGCTACAACTTCAGCAGTGTCTCTCGCAGGACCTTCGACTGCAGCCGGCTCACCGGCAGTTGCTGGCCGTTGGTCAGCGTCACTTCGTAGGTGCCGCCGGGCATCGGGCTGACCTTCTGGATGAGGTCGAGCGCGGCCAGCGTGCCGCGGCCGAGGCGCACGAAGCGGCGCGGGTCGAGTTTGGCTTCGAGGGCGTGCAGGCGATACGAGATCGTGTAGCGCTCGGCGCTCACGGTCGTGATCTGCAGCAGTTCGCCTTCCGCGACGATCGCGGCGATCTGGCGCACCGGCAGGATGATGACCTCGTCGCGTCGGCGGACCGGAATGCGTTCGAGGAACGTGCGGCGTGTCGCCGTGTCGTAGGCGGCGGCCGCCGCCGAGACGCTGCGGGCGCGTTCCGCGGCTCCTGCCTTCACGCGGGCACGGGCACGGTCGATCGTGGCCTTCAGCCGGTCCTTCTCGACCGGCTTCAGCAGGTAGTCCACCGCGTTCAGCTCGAAGGCCTGCACGGCGAACTCGTCGAACGCCGTCACGAAGGCGATGGCCGGCGTGGCGCCAGCCGAGACGAGGCGCGCCGCGTCGAGGCCGCCGAGCTCCGGCATCTGCAGGTCGAGCAGCGCCATGTCGGGCCGCAGCTGCTCGATGAGCTCCACGGCCTCCTTGCCGTTCGATGCCTCGCCCACGAGTTCGACGTCCGGCAGCGCGGCCAGCAGGTTGGCGAGGAACTTGCGCGCCGGACGTTCGTCGTCGGCGATGAGGACTCTGAGGGCCGCCATGCGTGGTTATCCCGCCGCGCGAGCGGCTGGTGTGTCCGTGTGGGTGAGTGGGGTCGACAGCGGCACGCGGACCTCGGCGCGGGTCACGCCGGCGACCGCGCCGAGCGACAGCGAGGCACGCGGGCCGTAGTGGCCGGCCAGGCGCCGCTCGACGTTGTTGAGGCCGACGCGGGTCGGGCGGCCCTCGGGTTCGTCGGCGAGCGGCGCACCGGTGTTGTCCACGGTGAGGCGCAGCAGCTGCCCGGGCGCGCTCCCTTCGAGACGCGCCCGCACCACCACCTCACCGCCGCGGATCGACCGCGCGATGCCGTGCTTCACGGCGTTCTCGACGAGCGGCTGCACGATGAGGCAGGGCACGGCCAGCGTGCGCAGCTGCTCGGGCACGTCCACCTGCACCTGCAGGCGTTCCTCGAAGCGTTCGCGTTCGATGTCGAGATAGTGCTCCACGAGTTCGATCTCGCGGCCGAGCGTGGTCATCTCGCCATCC
>JBIKUN010000184.1:0-7803 GCA_044347565.1 Vicinamibacterales bacterium
GGAGCCGTCCGTTCCTGCCGTCAGGGTTTGCTGGGATCGAAGTGTTTCTTCAACTGCCGGCCGTACCTGGCGTACGTCTGCTGCTTCACGTCGCTCGCGGCCGCCCACGCCGTCACCTTCTGCGGGAAGCGCGTCTCGAACATGAACGCCATCGTGCCTTCGAGCTTCTTCGGCTTGAGTTCGACGTTGCTGGCCGTCTCGAACGCTTCTTCATCCGGCCCGTGCGGCAGCATCGTGTTGTGCAGCGAGAAACCGCCGGGCACGAAGCCCTGCGGCTTGGCATCGTACTGTCCGTAGACGAGGCCCATGAACTCGCTCATCACGTTCATGTGGTACCACGGCGGACGGAACGTGTTCTCGGCCACCAGCCAGCGATCCGGGAAGATGACGAAGTCGATGTTCGCCGTGCCGGGTGTTTCAGACGGCGAGGTCAGCACCGTGAAGATGGACGGGTCCGCGTGGTCGTAGAGCACCGGGCCCACGGGCGAATAGCGCCGCAGGTCGTACTTGTAGGGCGCGTAGTTGCCGTGCCACGCCACCACGTCGAGCGGTGAGTGATCGAGCGCGGCCTGCCACAACGCGCCGCCGAACTTCACGTACATCGTGGACGCCGCGTCGCGGTCTTCGTACGCGGCGACCGGGGTGAGGAAGTCGCGCGGATTGGCCAGGCAGTTGGCGCCAATCGGACCGCGATCGGGCAGCGTGAAGGCGCCGCCGTAGTTCTCGCAGAGATACCCGCGCGCCGGGCCATCGGGCAGCTCCACGCGGATCTTCACGCCGCGCGGAATCACCGCCACTTCGCCGGGCTCGATGTCGATGATGCCGAACTCGGTCCAGAGGCGCAGCCGGCCCGACTGCGGCACGACGAGCAGCTCGCCGTCGGCGTTGTAGAAGTACTCGTCCACCATCGAGCGCGTGGCCAGATACACGTGTGCGCCCATGCCGGCCTGCGCACCGGCGTCGCCGGCCGTGGCGATCGTGCGCACGCCCTCGACGAACGACACCGGCTGCTCGGGCAGCGGCACGGGACTCCACCGCATCGGCGCAATCGGCACGTCCACTTCATGGCACGGCGCCGTGCGCCAGAGCCCGATGTCGGCCTTCTGGAAGTCGCCGAAGTGCGCCACCGTCGGGCGGATGCGATACAGCCACGAGCGTTCGTTCGTGGCCCGCGGCGCCGTGAAGGGCGAGCCGCTCAACTGCTCGGCATAAAGCCCGTAGGCGCACTTCTGCGGTGAGTTGCGGCCGATGGGCAGCGCCCCCGGCAGCGCCTCCGTCTCGAACCCGTTTCCGAACCCCGACATGTACCCAGGGGTCAGACCCGAGTCCGGACGGGCGGTGACCTGTGGCGGTGTCTGCGTCATGACGTGTGCTCCTCGGAGGCCGGCAGGTCGACGTAGATCGTGTCGTCCTCGACCTTCACCGCATAGGTGCGGAGGCGGCGGTCCGTGACGCTGCCGTCGGGCTCGCCGGTCCGGATGTCGAAGAGCGCATGATGCATCGGGCACTCGACGTAGCCCTGCACCACGCACCCGTGGGTCAAGAGCGCCCCCATGTGCGGGCAGTTGTTGTTCGTGGCATACACGCCGTCTGCCAGCGCGAAGAGCGCTACGGGATGGCCGTCGAGGCGCACCCCGAGCATCTCCTTCCCCGCCAGGTCGCCGCGGGCCGCGGCACGCACCCAGGGCATCAGGCGCCCTTCAGCACGCCACGCTGAATCTGATCTTCCTCGATCGACTCGAAGAGCGCCTTGAAGTTGCCCTCGCCGAAGCCGTCGTCACCCTTGCGCTGGATGAACTCGAAGAAGATCGGGCCGATCGACGTCTTCCCGAAGCGCTGCAGCAGCACCTTGGTGAAACCGCCTTCCACCACGCCTTCGCCGTCGATGAGGATGCCGTTCTTCTGCAGCCGCGCCAGGTCTTCGCCGTGTTTCGGCAGCCGCGCGTCCACGCGCTGGTAGTAGATCGGGTTCGGCGCCGGCATGAAGTCCACGCCGCGCGCGATGAGCGTCTCGATCGATTCGTAAAGATCCTGCGCGGCGAGCGCGACATGCTGGATGCCCTCGCCCTTGTACTGCTGCAGATACTCGGCGATCTGGCCGTGTTCCCCGGCATCCTCGTTGATCGGGATGCGGATCTTGCCGTCGGGACTCGTCATCGCCCGCGAGTGCAGCCCGGTGTGTTTGCCGGCGATGTCGAAGTAGCGGATCTGGCGGAAGTTGAAGAGGCGCTCGTAGAAGGCCGCCCACTCATCGAGCCGGCCCTTCTGCACGTTGTGCGTGAGGTGGTCGATGTACCAGAGGCCGAGGCCCGTGGGGGCCGGATCCTTCGGGCCCAGCCACTCGAAGTCCACGTCGTAGATCGACCCCTTGGCACCATAACGGTCCACGAGATAGATGTGCAGCCCGCCGATGCCTTCGATGGTCGGGATGTCGAGCTCACCGGGTCCGGCCGTGCGCGGCACGGGCTTGGCGCCGAGCCTCACCGCGCGGTCGAACGCGTACTGCGCGTCCACCACGCGAAAGGCCATGGCCGGCGCCGACGGCCCGTGCTGCGCGGCGAAGTTCGCCGCGAACGAACCAGGTTCGGCGTTGAGAATCAGATTGATGCCGCCCTGGCGGTAGAGCGTGACCTGCTTCGAGCGATGTTTCGCCACGGCCACGAAGCCCATCTGCGTGAACAGGCGATCGAGCTCGGCGGGATTCGGGTGACAGAACTCCACGAACTCGAACCCGTCGGTGCCCATCGGGTTGGCGTCGCTGATGACCGGCGGCGGTGCGTCGTGCGGGAAGGGACCCATCGGAACTCTCCGTCTAGCGGGACGCGAGCGCGTCGAACTCGTCGACGGGCTCCTGGAACGAACACGACCCGAAGCTCACCAGGTGGTGAGACCGCGTGTCGCGCAACATCGACAACGGGAAACGTTCGCTGCCCCAGAGGACGGCGTCCGCCGTGAACTCGAGCGTGGTGGCATCGGTTAGCTGCAGCAACACTTCGGCAGTGGCCACGGGCCGGCCGGCCCGGAGCGCCGCGGTCGCGAGCAGTACGTTCAGGTAGCCGTACATCGGCGCCTGGGACGCACCCGGTTCGTAGGTGAGGCGATAGGCGCCGCGCACGGCGTGATGCAGGCCCGCCGTGGCCTTGAAGGTGACCTTGTGACGTACGGTCGCGGCGAGGAACCCGGCGAGCACGGCCGGGGCGGGACACGCGTCGGCCGTGACACCGCCGGTGCGGACCTTGGCGCGCAGGCCGCGTTCGGCGATCCGTTCGAGCCAGCGTTCCGCTTCGGCGCCCGGCGTGACTTCAACGTAAAGGTCGATGCCGGCGCCGAACTGCGCGGCCAGCCAGTCGATGCCATCGAGCGCGGCGGGCCTCGCTTCCACCGTGTCGACCCGCGCGCGATGCCGCGAGAGCGCGTCGTTCAAGGTGGCGACCGCCGCCGCATCGTCATCCACGCCGTCGCGCACGATGGCGCTCAGGCGCCACTCGGCGCGCGTGGCCGGGAGCGACGCGAGCGCGTCGGCCAGCTCCGGCAGGCGCGCGGCTGGCACGACGAAGCGGCCGAGCATCCACGCGTGATCGCCGGCGCGGGCGGCCTCGTATTCCGCCACGGCCGCGGCCATCGTGCGGCCGGCCGGCGGGAAGAGGCCCGCGTAGTCGACGACCCCGGCGAGCAGGGCGGTCGTGCTGGGGCGTTGCATCCCCTTACTGTGGCAGCGGCCGTTTCATCTGTCCAATACCAATGACCGCCGTGATTGATAATTGGTGACTATGAATCTGCCGTCGCTCGAGCTGCGCCACCTCCGCTACTTCCGCCGCGTCGTGGACGAGCTGCACTTCGGCCGCGCCGCCGCCCGCCTGGCCGTGTCGCAGCCCACGCTCAGCGTGCAGATCCGCCAGCTCGAGGCCATCGTGGGCGGACGCCTGTTCGAGCGGCACACGCGGCAGGTGACGCTGACCGACGCCGGCCGCGCCCTCGACGAGGCGGCCCGCCGCATCCTGCGCGACGTGGACACGGCGCTCGACGCCACGCGTCAGGCGCAGACCGGTCAGGTGGGCGTGCTGCGCGTGGGCTTCGGCCCCACGCTGATGCTCTCCACCCTCGGCCAGGTGGTGCGCACCTACCGTCAGCGGCATCCTGGCGTGCGCATCGACCTGCGCGAGCTGCCCACGAGCGAGCAGCTCACCGCGCTCGTGCACGGCGATCTGGACGTGGGCTTCGTGCGCGGCGCCGACACCGATCCGCGGCTGCACGTGGAGCTCTTCGCGAAAGAGCCGCTGCTCATCGCGCTGCACCGCGACCACCCGGCAGCCGGGGCCACGCGTGTGCCGCTCGCCTCGCTGGCGCAGGATCCCTGGGTGCTCTTCCCACGCGCGATCGCGCCGCAGCTCCACGAACACGTCATGCGGCTCTGCCAGCAGGCCGGCTTCACGCCGAACGTGGCGCAGGAAAGCCGCGAGGTCTACACCACCGTGGGCCTCGTGGGCGCCGGCGTGGGGGTGACGATCATCCCCGAGACGGTGCAGCGCATGTCGTGGACGGGTGTGGTCTACAAGCCGATTCCGCGCGCCAGCGTGCGCCTGTCGATGGTGCGCCCGAGCGGACCCGTGCGGCCAGTGGTGGAGACGTTTCTCGCGGTGGCGCGCAAGGCGGCCGCGCGCGCGTGAGCCCCACGCAAGGGGCCTCTGGTCCGGGCCCGTCACCGGCTACACTGGAACCGTGGACGTGACGCAAGAGCATCTCGGGCCGGATCAGCTGGCGTGGCTCCGGCGTTCGGAAGCGCTATGGACACGGGCGCACGAACTTGCTGCTGCGCACCCCGGACACGACGTGTCAGATCTGTACCACGCCCTCCGACACCTCGAACTCGCGCCGTCCGAGCGCCTTCGCCTGGGATTGAGCCGTGCCAGACTTCGCGCTGACCGAGCCTGAGCGGCGCCTGCTCGCCGCGCTGAATGCTCGAGGCATCCGGTTCCTCGTGATCGGCCTCGGTGCCGCTCTCATCGAGGGTGCCCCAGTCGCGACCCTGGACGTCAATCTGTGGCTGGAGCGGGTAGATGACCCGCGACTACCCGAGGCCGCCCGAGACGCCGGGGCCTTCTGGGTCTCAGGGTTCGGCGTGCAGCCTCCGGCCTTCGGTGGGGATGGCTTCGAACGACTCGATGTCGTGTTGACGGCCCACGGTCTGTCGGCCTTCGATGCCGAATACGCAAGCGCCGTCGCGCACACGATCGATGGCATCTCCGTGCGCGTTCTCCCTTTGCACCGCATTGTCGAGAGCAAGCGCGCCACGAACCGGCCCAAAGACCGCGCGGCTCTGCCGATTCTCGAAGCGACGCTGCTCGCACGGAACGACCGCGACCGCTGAGGCCGCGCTGCCCTACTGCGCGGCCTGCTTCTTCAGCGTGTCGCGAATCTCCGCGAGCAGCGCCTCGGTGGGTGACGGCGGCGGCGTGAGACGCGCGGCGAAGCGGTTGAACGGCACGACGATGAAGAAATAGAGCGCGGCGGCCTTGATGAGGAAGCTGATGACGTTGTTCAGGAAGCTGCCAAGGCCGATGCTGCCCACGCGCAGGGCCGAGAAGTCCGGCTGCCCGCCCAGCATGCCGATCATCGGCGTGATCAGGTCCTTGACCAGCGAGTTGACGATCTCGCCCACGGCGGCGCCGATGATGACGCCGACGGCCAGGTCGATGACGTTGCCGCGCGCGATGAAGTTCTTGAATCCCTGAAGCATTCCGCCCTCCTGTATGGAGTCCCCGGGGTGTGACCCGGTGGAGTCTATCGAAATCACGTCACAGGGCCGTGATGGACACCTGCGCTCAGAATGGAATAACGGCGCGATGAGGCGTCAGCTGATCGAGAAGCGGCGACGCACGGCTTTCGGCGCGCCCTTGTCGTCCGCCACCACGGCGTGCGTGGCGCCCGCCGGCATCCTGCGGCCCGCCGGCACCGCCTGCCCTGTCTTGATGAGCATCTCGAGATAGGCAGCCTCGTCCTCTCGCGTGGGCGGAGCAGACGACACCGCCGGCTTCGCCGTCTTCACCGTCTTCGACGGCGACTTCACCGGGGCGTGTTTCGTCGGCTTGGGCATGGCACCATCCTTCCCGATAGTACCGCGCCCGAGCCGACGGTCAGCAGCACTCGAAGGCGATGCGCCTGAGCTCAGCCGCGCCGTTCGCCGCCGGCGCCAGGTAGTGCGTGGCGTGTTTCCGCGTCTTCGAGAGCGCGGCGACGAGCCCACGTCTCGCCTGCGTCGTGCTGCCCATCGAGACGCGGCCCCGCACGATGAGCGCTTCGCAGAAGGCGTGCAGCTCGGTAGACCGCTGCGCGCCGCTCGTGTCGCGCGCCGCCATGCCGGCCATCATCGTCGCGGGCGCCGTGCCGGCATCGTCCACCGGTGCGGCAGAGACATAGAGCGTCTTGAGACCCAGGCCCAGCGAGCCGCCATCGATGGCAATGCGCACCGCACGCTCGCGACTGCCCGCTGCCCGCGTCACGTGCCGGCCGCCACTCGTTGCGGAGAACCGTGCCGCCGCCGCGGCCGCGCGCGCGCTGCCCACGCCGAGTGTACCCGGTGCCGCGAACGAACCCACCGGCATCAGGTTGCGTCGCACGAAGGCGGAGGTCAGCGCCTCCGCGTATTTACCGCCGAAGAGCGCGCTGTCGGCCAGCACGACCTGCTCCGCCACGGACTGAAAGAACTTCGAGCTGACCGACGCCTCCACGACGGCACGCGCGAGCAGACGGCCCATGTCGGCCGTGGCCTGCTCCACGTCGTCGCTCGAGGGCGTCGGCGCCTGCGTGAGCACCATGCCGCCGAGCGCTTCGAGGAACGCGCCCGTGAACACGCGCGACAGGTTGTGCGGCGCGCGCGTGAGCTGCGAGGCCGGGCCCGATGCCGGCAGCGTGAGCGGATCCGCATACAGGAAGGAGTTGGCGGCATTGCGGAGGCTGTCGCGATCCACCGCGGAGGGTGACCGCTGGCGAATCGCGAAGCCGAGCTGCTCTGCCACGCGCGAGACCGACGAGTTGCGTCGCAGGTTGCCGTCCGTCTCCTCGAGCACCGCCTGGCGCACCGTGGGCAGTTGCAGCGCGGTGAGGATGGCGCTCATGTCGCCGAACGACTCGTGAAAGGCCGCCGCTTCGATCGACGCGATCTCGAACAGCACCGGCTTCAGCGTGTCGAGCACGGCGTGGCCCAGCTCGTGCGCCACCACGTCCGGACTTTCGCCCGAGAACACGGTGACGTTGCGGCCCGTGGTGACGTCGCGCACGGTGTCGTGGAAGAACGACAGCCCCTGCTTGATGTCTTCGGCCGGGAAATCCGTGCGCGCGTAGTAGGCGTTCAGGTCCACGCCGTCGTCGAGCCGCACGGGCAACGACGCGCCCACGTCGCGATGCCACGCCTTGGCGCCAGCGGCGGCCCAGAACGCGGCAGACCGTCGCAGGGCCTCCGCCGCCGTCCAGTATCGGAAGCCGGCGCTGCCCACGCTGTGGATGCGGGCCTCGGGTGCCGTGGCGGGGGCGATGATCTTCGTGCGCAGGGAGCGGCCGGGCATCGACGGCGCCGGGCGCTGCAGGACGGGCAGGCCGCCCATCGGATCCGTCTGCCAGGCCTGAATGGTGGCGCGCTTCGCTGCCGGGCGCTTCGCCGTCTTCGCCGTCGTCTTCTTGCTCATGCCATGGCCTCCTGCCGTTCAGAGAGACGGACTCGGGGCCGGGGATTCGCGCGCGGCGATTGATTCCCGGCTACGTCCGCCGTATCGTGGCGGCGTGATGCTCACATTCTGCACCCGCACC
>JBIKUN010000185.1:0-7767 GCA_044347565.1 Vicinamibacterales bacterium
GAATCGAGGCGGATAATCCGCCCGTCTAGCGCCGTTTTGGGCAGCAGACGGCGCACGCCGTCCACGTACGCCTGCAATTGCCGCGTATCCGCGTCACGCGGCGCGCCGGTCTTGAACTCGACGAGCGTCACCGAGCCATCGGCCCGGCGCACTACCGCATCCACCACGGCGCGCAGGGTCGAGCCGTCGTCGGCCCGCCAGGAGAACGCCACCTCATGCTGCACATCTTGTTCCCTGATGAGGGCCTGAATGTCGGACCGGGCGGCCAGGCGTGTCAGGGCGGCATCCGCCGCCGCGCGGATGTCATCCGTGGCGCTGGCCCCGAGCGAGGCGACGATGGCGGCGCGGCGCTCCGCCCTGGCCGAGAGCGCACCCGCGGCCACGGCCCGATGCACGAGCGCGCCAATCGCGCGGGCGGCGGCCCGCTCGGGTGAGCCGTCGCGGACGGCCACGGGCGCTTCGCCGGCGCGCGCCAGGTCGCTCACGTTCGTGGCGGCGCTCGCGGTGAAGGCGAGCGGCGCGAAGTCGTCGTCGGCCGGCACGGCCTCGGCGGGCGCCGGCGGCAGCGCCGCCACGGGCGCGGCCCGCACGAGCCGGCAGACGTGCGTCGTGCCCGACGCGGCGGTCCACGTCGCCGTCTCCTCGGTGCCGGTGGCCGCCTGCGCGAAGACACCGGCGAACGACGGCGGCAGCACGGCGCCGAGCGCGGTGGGCCCGGGGGCGAACACGCCGTGTTTCGTGAGTGTGGTGGCGAGATACAACCGATCGCGGGCGCGTGTCACGGCCACGTAGACAAGACGCTTGTTCTCTTCGCGCTCGCGCGTCTCGATTTCGTCGCGGGCGTCGTTCACGAGACTGTCGATCGACACGAGGTCATCGGGCTCGCCGTCGCCATCCACCCGCGAGACGACCTCCACAGGGTCGCCGCGTCCGCCGGTGCCGCGCGACAGGTTCACGACGAAGACCACCGGAAACTCGAGGCCCTTCGACGCGTGTACGGTCATGAGGTTCACGGCGTCGAGCGCGTCCACGATGGCGTTCGATTCGTCGCCGGCCATGAGCTGCGACACCCGCTCGGCCACGCGCCCGAGCGTGGCGTAGCCGCGGTTCTGCAGGCGGCGGATGAGTCCGCGCAGCTTCTTCAGGTTCTCGCGCGCCTGCACGCGGCCGGCGCCGCGCAGTTCGCACGGGTAGGCGCTCTCGTGCAGCACGGCGTCCACGAGTTCGGCCGGCGGCAGCCGGTCGGCCAGCGCCACCCAGCGCGCAGCCGAGGCGCGGACCGCGTCGAGCACGAGGCGATCGTCGGCGGTCAGCGCGTCGAACGCCGCCGGCAGCGCGGTGCCGCCGAGCGCCTGTGCCAGCCGCGGCGCCAGGATCTTCAGCGCCGGGTCAGAGAGCCGCACGAAACGCGAGCGCAGGAAGGCGGCGGCGTGCAGGTCCGAGTCGGGCTCCGCCAGATAGTGGATGAGCGCGATGACGTCTTTCACCTCGTCGGCGTCGAAGAAGCCGAGGCCCTTGTAGACGTAGTACGGCACGCCCACGGCTTCGAGCTCGCGCTCGAAGTCGCGGTGGCTGTCGCGCGAACGGAAGAGGATGGCGACGTCACCGGGGGCGATCTCGCGCGGCACGCCGGTGTCGCGATCGCGCACGGTCTCGCGCCGGGCGATCATGCCGGCAATCTCGCCCGCCACGGCGCGCGCGACCTCACGCGTCTGCAGGGCCGCGACAACCCCCACGGGCCGCCCGCGCCAGTCGTCCACGGTGACCGGGAAGCGGTCGCGATCGTCGTAGCGGAAGGCATCGGCGCGATCGGTGCGCTTCTCGACCTCGTCGCAGATGTCGTTCACGAACTGCTGCAGCGCCGGCACGGCGCGGAAGCTCTGCACGATGGCGCGGCGGGCGGGACGCCCCGGCCGCAGCCGGCCGATGAGCCGCACCGCTTCTTCGAGCACGCCCACTTCGGCGTCGCGGAAGCCGTAGATCGACTGCTTCCTGTCGCCCACGACGAAGATCGACGGCGGCGCCGGTCCCTCGTAGGCCACGCCCACGCCTTCGCCCCAGGCCCGCACGAGCAGTTCGACGAGCGCCCACTGCGGCCGGCTCGTGTCCTGCAGCTCGTCCACGAGCACGTGCTGGTAGCGCGACTCCAGCCGGTAGCGGCTCTGCGAGAACTCCTCCATCCGCTCGAGGAGGGCGAGCGCCTTCACGAGCGCGTCGGTGAAGTCCACCATCGCGTGTTCGTCGAGCGTCTTGCGGTACTGCTCGATGGCGCGCGCGGTGAGCCAGCGCAGGCTGCGCGCGAGCACCACGTTCACGTCGGCGCGGTGGGCGTCCACGAGGCGGGGCACGTCGCTGCCGATCTCGCCGAGGAGCGCCGTGTGCGTCTGGTAGGCCGCGCCCGGCGGGAACTCCGCCTTGAGATGCCGCGGACGTTTTCGCGGCGTGCCAGTCTTCGTGCACGCATAGTCGCGCAGGCGTGTCAGCAGATCGGCGATCTCGCCAGGCTCGGCCACGGCGCCGGGCGCGACCACGCGCGCGAGGCCCGACACGAGCAGGCGGAAGTCGCTGGCGGCGGGCCCCGTGGCGATGAGCCGCGACAACCGGCCGTCACTGAAGAGGTTCGCGAGCCGCTCGGCCGCGCGCGTGGCGGCCACCTCCGCCGTCATGCCCTGCGGCGCGCGCTGCAGGAAACGGTCGAGCGCGGCCACCGCCACGAGGCGGCGGTCGAGCAGGCGCGTCAGTGCCCCGCGCAGACGGCCCTCGCCCATCCGCGCGAAGAGCAGCGCCACGTCGGCATCGTGGGCACTCTGCGCGCGGCCCATGCGCAGCGTGCGATCGAGCGCGTCGTCCATGAGGCGCGGCGTCTCGGTTTCATCCGCCACGCCGAAGCCCGGATCGACGTCCGCTTCGAGAGGGAACTCGCCGAGCAGCGCCAGGCAGAAGGCGTCGATGGTGCTGATGGCGATCTCGCTCAGTCGTCCGCGCAGGCTCTTCCAGACCGGCGCGGGGATGGCGCCGAGTTCAGCCATACGCGTGAGCTCGGCCACGATGCGGGCGCGCATCTCGGCGGCGGCCTTGCGGGTGAACGTGATGGCGAGCACGCGGCGCGGCTCGACGCCGGCCCGCAGCAGGTTCACGTAGCGATCGACCAGCACCTTCGTCTTGCCGGTGCCGGCCGACGCTTCGAGCGCCACATGCACCGCCGGATCGACGGCGTACTCGCGGGCGTCACGATCGCGCGCGAGCGCGTCGGCGAGCGGCCCCGCCGTCACCGGCGTCGCGGCCGCCGGCGCCGGCCCGTCGTCGAAGCTGAACGGGAGCTGGCCGTCAGTCACCCGCCACCTCCCCGTGCGCCGGCGCGTCAGCGGCATCCGGCAGGACCGCTTCGTCGCTCACGTAGTCCTTGCGGCAGACCGACGCATACGCGCAATAGTTGCAGAGCGATCGCTCCGCCGGCTTCGGCGGGAAGTGCCCGGCGCCGATGCCGTCGAGCACGTCGAGGAGCTGCCCCTGGGCCTCGGCCACGCGCGCCGGGAGATCCGCCGGCTTCTTCGTGAGCGACACGAGCGCGTCGGTGCCTTCGTACGAGAGGTAGCTTGCGGCACCCAGTGTCCAGTGGCGGCCGCGGTAGCCGGCGAGGCGCTGCTCGACGCACACGGAATAGATGGGCAACTGCAGCGCGCGCCGGGTGTCGGGCACGGCGCGGGTCTTGTAGTCGATGAGGTGGAACGTGCCGTCGTTCAGCAGGTCGATGCGATCGACCTTGCCGCGCAGTGTGAGCGTGCGCGAGCGGCCATCGGGCGCGGTGAAGGTGAAGGCGCCTTCGAGTTCGAACTCGAGCAGGCGGTCCACGACCACGCCGCCGCGTTCCGCTTCCATCGCCAGCACCCGCCGCGCGATGCCCGGGGCACCGGCCGTGCCGAAGAGGCGCAGCCGCTCGATGGCGGCGTCGCCGGGCGGCAGGGTGGCGAGTGCGGCAGTGGCGACGGCATCGAAGATCCTGTGCGCCTCGGCCAGCAGGTCTGCGGTGATGGCGCCATGACCGGCCGCCTTCCATGCCGCGAACGTCTTCTCGAAGAGCTCGTGCAGGAAGAGCCCGCGTTCGAGCGGCGTGCGGCTGTCTTCGTCTTCGGGCGGTTCTTCGAGACTGAGCACCTGCGAGGCGTAGAACTTGAACGGACAGTCGAGATACCGCTCGAGGCGGCTCACCGACACGCGCGGCAGGAGCCACGGACCGGCCTCGCCGTGGAACTCCACGTTCGCGCGCGGCGGACGTGCCAGCCGCACGGCAGCCCACGCGCGCGGCGCCTCGGGTAATGCGTCGGGCGCCGGCGGGTCGATGGCAAGCGCCTCCCACGGAAAGATCCGCGTGGCGACATCGGGCGGCGCCACCTGCCGCGGCGGCGCGAGCGCGCGCACGTCGTGCACGAAGGCCGACGGCTCGACCACGGCGTCGTCTTCGAGCGTCACCGTCGACAGCGCGAACCGCTGCCGGGCGAGCGCCAGCAGGTCGAGGAACGCCGCGCGTGCGCCGTCGAGGCGCTTGCGCTCCTCGGGCCAGGCGAGCGACTGCAGCAGGAACGCCGGATAGAAGATGCTCCGCCGCTCACGCTCCGGCCAATCGCCATCGATGAGACCCACGATCTGGATCTCGTCGTAGATGCCGTAGGGCGCCGTGGCGGCGTCCACGATCTGCACGCCACCTGCACCCGTGGGTGGCGCGAAGGTCTGCGCGCCCAGCCAGCGGCGCACGGCCGCGGCCACGACCGTGACATCGAGCGCCGCATCAGCGTCGAACGCCGCGTAGGCAGCGGCCAGCGACTGACACGCACCCACCACGGCCGAGCGGACGCGCGCTTCGCGCGAATGCAGCGCGTCGTCAGCCGCCAGCGGACGCAGGTAGTGATCGAGGAACGCGGTGAGGGTGGCCACGTGTTCGCCCACGGGGCGGGGCGTGGCCATCGCCCTGAGCAGACCCGCCGCCGCGGCTGCCACGCGCGCGGCCGGGAGCGCCAGCCGCGCGTGTTCGTGGCGGCGACGTTCGGGCAGCGCGCTCCACGTCTCGACGAGCGCGGCGAGGCGATCGGGGTCGCCGAGGTAGCGTGCCTCGGCGAGCGCGCGGTCGAGCGCCACGACGGCGCGGCCGTCGAGCGGCTGGTCGCCGTCGAGGAAGCGGAAATGCGGCGAGCGCAGCACGGCCAGCGTGGCCGCGCGCGTGAAGCCGCTCGTGACCCACTCGAACAGCACGTCGATGGCGGCGGCGAAGGGCTCGGCGGCGAGCGGCAGCGTGTCGCGGGTCTCGTAGGGAATCCCGGCCCGGCCGAGCACGTCGCGCGCGAGGTAGAGATACGGCAGCGGCCGGCGCACCACGAGCGCCACGCGTGAGTCGGCCGTAAGGCGTCCGGCGCGGCGTTCCGCCCTGAGGCGGCGCGCGAAGGCGGCCAGTTCCTCCTCGCGATCGCGGCTGGTGAAGACCCAGGCGTCGGCGTCGGGCACGAGGCAGAGCGGCCGTCCGCCGCTGCCGGCCGGCACGGCGCGTTCGTCGATGCCCGGCATCTCGGCGTGCAGGCGTTCCAGCCAGCCGCCGGCGAGCCGCGTCTCCGTGGCCACGATGTCGAGCTGCGAGAGCCCGGGCAGACGCGTCAGCAGATCGAGGTCCGCAGGCCAGAGACCAGCCGGATCGGCCACCCGATCCGTCACCGTGATGACGACGCGCCGCAGCGGACGCACCGGCAGCTCGTGCAGCAGCCGATCGCGCAGCACGTGCTCGTCGAGCGCGCCGCTCGACGCGGCGAGGGTTTCGTAGCCGCGGAACGACTCGGCGAGGAACCGCGTCTGCGCCAGCATCCGCACGGCGCCGCGGTCGTCGGACGCTTCGAGCTCTTCGGTGAGGAACTCCTCGAAGCGCGCCACGGTGCGGAGCTGACGGCGTAACGCGTCGTAGAGCGTCAGCATCTCGGCGACGAGGCCGGGCCGCACGGCAAACGGCGGTTCGGCGCCGGCCAGACGGGCGTCGCGGGCGGCGCGTGCCAGCATGACCTCGCGATCGAAGCCGTTCAGGCGCGCTGGCGGCTCGGCGAGGCGGCCGGCCAGCTCATCGAGCAGATCGCCGCGCGTGCCGATGCGCGGCAGGCACAACGCGGGCACACCATCCGCCCAGGCGATCTGCTCGAGCGTGCGGCGCAGCTCATCGGCCGCGGCGCGCGTCGGCACGACGACGAAGACGTCTCTGGCGGCGAGCGGCTGCGCCTCGGCGACGATGGCGGCGATGGCGCGCCGGAAACCTTCGGGATCGACCGCGCGGTGCAGGCAGGTCGAACGCGGCGTGGTCACGGCAGCGCGGGCGCCTTGACGGCCTGCGCGATGTCGTCGCGCGCGCGGACGGCGAGCATCAGCGCGCCGGCAGCGGCCGCCGAGGCCTCGGAGGCGCGCGCCGGGTCGCCTGTCTCCACCGCGCGCATACGCAGCGCCAGGGCGCTATCGGCCATCTCCCACGCGCTCTTGAGCAATGCGTGCGCGGAAGCGAGCGGCGCCGGCGGGTTGGTGCCGTGCATCGCCGGGCGCGCCTTGTAGAAGCGCGTGATGGTGCGCTTGAGCGCCGCCGGGCTGGGTCCGGCCTGCGCGCGGATGTCTTCGAGCGTCCGTTCCGCGCCCGCGAGCGCCACGAGCGCCGGACGCACGGACCGCTCGTAGCTGCGGTAGACCGGCGCGAGCAGACGCCACTGGTCGCGCGCCAGGCGAAGCCGGCGGGCCGACTCGGCACCGGCATCGATGGCGGCGAGCATCACGCCCAGCTCGGCCGGACGTTTCGCGCCGAGCTTCGCATCCGCCTTCAGCGTGTCCGCGCGCAGCCGTTCGAGGCCGCGCACGTCGGCGGCGCGGGCGCGCTGGGCGGCGCGGTCGAGGGTCGTGGCCGCGAGCTTCGTGTACGCGAGGTCAGTCGCGCGTTCGGTGCGGAGGGCGCCCACGGTCGTCGTGCGCACTGTCGTCGCCCACGCCGCGGGCAGCAGGTCCGCGGCGCGTTCGATGAGCCCGACCACGCGCTCGAGCAGCGTCGTGCGTTCGGACGGCGACTCGGCCAGCGTGGAGGCGGCGAGCAGTTCCTCGGCCAGCTGGGCCGTGCTCGGCGGCGGCAGCAGCGTGTCGGCCGGCGCCGGCGGCGTCGTGGAGACAAGATTCAGCTCGAAGGTGTCCTGCCCGGCCGCCGCGCGCAGGTCCGACACCACTTCGTCGAGCAGCGAGAGCATCTGCTGCACATCGGTGGCGCGGTAGCCGTAGTGCTGGCGCGGCCATTCGGCAAGGGCCGAGCGCGCGCTCTCGGCCAGGGCGAGCCGGCGCTTCGGGTCGGGTTCCTTCGCCACCCCGGTGAGCACGGCCGCCACCTGGTTCGAGAACTGCGCGAAGTCGTCCTCGGCCCGGGTGGACGCGTAGTGCACCGTGCGCGCCGTCGCGGCGTAGCGTTCGGTCTTCATCCAGTCCACGCGGCCGGCAGCCAGCGTGACGAGCTGCAGATCGGGCGTCGGACCTTCGCTGAGCGGCAGCGAGAAGACGATGCGATCGTCCATCCGTACCCACTCGCCGAAGCTCGTAAGCGACGTGCCGTCGGTGAGGAACACGCGCAGGAGCGGCGGCGCGCCGGGCGGCTGGGCGTTCGCCGCGGCGGCCGCCGCGAGGAACACCGCCACCATCGGCGCCATGACGGCGCCTCGCCACTGCTGCATCCTGAGAGCGTACGTGGGGCTTCTTCCGGTGGTCAAGACGCGTCTC
>JBIKUN010000056.1:0-26017 GCA_044347565.1 Vicinamibacterales bacterium
CACGCCGGCGTCCGCCGGAAAGGCGTCGAGCATCAGGCCCATCGCGCGGCGGATGCCGTCGTCACCGTGGTCGGCGATGGCCGGCCACAGGAACTCGCGGATCTCGGGCATCTGCATGGCATACCAGAGCTCCGCGGCGCGGCTGAAGCCGGGCGTGGTGTCGTCCACGATCTCGTAGCCGGCATCGGCGAGCCACGCGGCAGCCTGCGTGAGCGCCTGCGCCACGGCCGGATGCAGCCGCTCCCCGCCGAGCGCCTCGGGCGCCGTCACGACGGCCACGCGCAACGGCGTGGCCACCGGCGGGCCCTCGAGCGGCGCCGGCACCCACCACGGATCGCGCGCGTCGCGCGCGGCCAGCGTAGCGAGGCCCAGCCGCTGGTCGCGCACGGTGCGCGCGAGCGGCCCCTGCACCGACAACATCTGCGACGACATCGAGCGCTCCGCAGTGGCGGTAGCGTTGAAGGCCGGCACGCGGCCGAACGACGGACGCAGCCCGGCCAGCCCGCAGGCATACGCGGGATACCGGATCGACCCGGCGATGTCGTTGCCGTGTGCGAGTGGCGTGATGCCAGCCGCCACCGACGACGACGCGCCGCCGCTCGAGCCGCCCGGCGTGTGCGCCTCGGACCAGGGATTCCGCGTGCGGCCACGCAGAGCGTTCTCGGTGTCGAGGCGGAAGCTGAAGCTCGGCGTGTTGGTGCGGCCCACGATGATCGCGCCGGCCGCCTTCCAGTTCGCCACGACCGGGCTGTCGGTGGTGGCGACGAGGTCGCGGTAGGCGACCGTGCCGTTCGCCGTGGCGCACCCGGCCTGGTCGACGTTCTCCTTGATCGTCACCGGCACGCCGTGCAGCGGCCCGAGGCGATCGCCGCGCGCCACGGCGGCGTCGGCGCGGTCGGCGGCCGCGCGTGCGTCGCCCGCGAGATCGACGGTCACGGCGTTGAGCCGCGGATTCACGGCGGCCATCCGTGCGAGACACGCGTTTACCACCTCGCGCGACGACACCTCGTGGCGGGCGATGGCGGCTGCCATGCGCGTGGCGTCCCAGCGCCAGATCTCGTCACTCATCCGGTCCTCCCCCCCGCACTGCAGGATAGCGGTCTACGGCTGCTCGAACTCGCGTTCCGCGAGCGCGAGCCGGCCGTGTTCGCCGTACGAGATGACGACGGCACTCGTCATCAGCACGCCCACGCCCACGAACGTCCAGCGATCGGGCACGTCGCCGAAGAACCACCAGCCGGCCACCGTCGCCATGATCATCTCGGTGTAGGCCAGTGGCGCGAGCAGCGACGCCTCGCACAGGTCGTAGGCCCGCACGATGAGGTAGTGCCCGACGCCGGCGATCACGGCCAGCAGCACGAAGAGGGCCCATTGTGACGTGGAGGGCGGCTCGAACACCGGCGCCACGACGAGGCTCGCGAGCACCGCGCCCGCCAGATTCGTGTGGAACGTCGTGACGGCGGCCGGCGCCCGGCCGGCGATCCGCCGTGTCATCAGCATGTAGATGGCCATCGACGTCCCCGCGGCGAGCGCGAAGAACACGCCGGGATTGAGAGCCCGGAGGCCAGGCCGGATGATGATGAGCGTGCCGGCGAACCCGGCTACCACCGCGGCCCAGCGCCTGGCGTCCACACGTTCGCCGAGCACGACGGGCGAAAGCGCGGTCACGACCAGCGGCTGCACGAAGAAGATCGCGAGCGTGTCGGCAATCGATAGATGCCGGAGGCCCAGGAAGAAGCAGGCGGTGGCGCCGATGAGGAACGCGGCCCGCCACGCATGCACGACCGGCATCGCCGGCACGAGGGCAGCACGTCCGCCGGCCCGCCACGCAAACGGCACGGTGAGCAGCGTGCCGAACACCATGCGCGCCCACACGACTTCGATGACGGGCACGCCCTGCTGTCCGAGTATCTTCGCGCAGACGTCCAGGAACGGCAGGACCGCCATGGCGCTCAGCATGAGCGCGATGCCGCGCAGGGTGTGGCGCCGCGTGTCTGACATGGGCGCGGGTGAGGCACGAAGCGTGGAGCGGTCCGTCAACGCCGGTCCATGGTACGCGGCGACGGTCCGCACTGCCAGGCATGCCCGCGCGCCAGGCCGCCAGGGCATCGTGGCTGAGGCATCATGGTGCGGCATGCCCACCACGGTGCTCGACCGCTTCCTCCGCTACGTCACCTCCGACACGCAGTCGAGCGAGACGTCCACGACCTACCCCAGTACGCCCGGCCAGCTCGTGCTGCTGCGCGCGCTCGTCGACGAACTGCAGGCGCTCGGCGTGGCCGATGCGGCGATGGATGCCCACGGTTACGTGATGGCGACCATCCCGGCCACCACGACGAAGGCCACGGTGCCGGTGATTGGCTTCGTGGCCCACGTGGACACCTCGCCCGAGATGAGCGGCGCCGGCGTGCGGCCGATCGTGCATCGCGCCTACGACGGCCGCGACCTCGTGCTGCCGGATGATCCCACGGCCGTGCTGCGCGTGGCTGACGCGCCGTATCTCGGCGAGTGCCTGGGCCACGACATCGTGACGGCCTCGGGCACGACGCTGCTCGGCGCCGACAACAAGAGCGGCGTGGCGGAGATCGTGACCGCGGCCGCGTATCTCATGGCGCACCCGGAAATCCCGCATGGCGCGATCCGCATCGCCTTCACGCCCGACGAGGAGGTGGGCCACGGCACCGACCACTTTGACGTGGCGCGTTTTGGCGCCCGCTACGCCTACACGATGGACGGCGGCCAGCGCGGCGAGCTCGAATACGAGAGTTTTTCGGCCGATGCGATCACACTGACGTTCCGCGGCTTCAACACGCACCCGGGCTACGCGCGCGGCCGGATGGTGAACGCCATCAAGCTGGCGGCGCGTTTCATCGACCGCCTCCCGCCCGACAGCGTCTCGCCAGAGACCACCGCCGGCCGCGAGGGCTTCGTGCATCCCTACGTGATGCAGTCATCGGTCGATAGCACGTCGGTCAAGCTTCTGCTGCGCGACTTCGACACTGCCGAGCTCGCGCGCAAGGCGGCATGGCTGCAGGCGCTTGCGCAGGAGGTCGTGGACGCGGTGCCCGGCGCCGCCGTGGACGTCGAGATCCAGACGCAATACCGCAACATGCGCGAGGTGCTCGATGAGCATCCGCTCGTCGTCGCGCATGCGCGCCAGGCGATCACGCGCGTGGGCCTGACGCCGCGCGAGCGGCCGATCCGCGGCGGCACCGACGGCTCGCGGCTGTCGTTCATGGGCCTGCCCACGCCGAACATCTTCGCCGGCGAGCAGAACTTCCATTCCCGCCTCGAGTGGGTCTCGGTGCAGGACATGGAGAAGGCCGTCGAGGTGATCGTCGAGCTCGCGAGGGTGTGGGAAGAGGAGGCGTAGGCCGCCGCGGGCGCCTCTACGGCGGCGGCGCGGCCTTTTCGGTGCCGGCGTAGGCGAACTCCGCGGCCACCGATCCCCCGGCCGGCACGTCCACCGTGGCCGTGAGCGGGCCGTAGCGTTCGTGCCACACCTGCACCACGCGGCGGCCGGCGGGCACGTCGCGGATCTCGAAGGCGCCGGCCGGGCCGGTCACGGCGAAGTACGGATGGTCCACGACCGCCACGTAGACGTTCATCCAGCGGTGGACGTCGCAGGTCACGCGCAGCATCTTCTCTTCGTGCGCCATCACGACGGTGAAGGGCGGACGGCCCACCACCTGACTCACGTTGAACGTGTTGCCCCTCGTGGAAAGCGCGTGGACGTTGTGCAGCGTGGGATCGCCGTTGCGCACCTCGAGCACCTGCCCGCGCTGCAGCGCGAGCACCCGCGGGCGGAACATGCAGCCCCGCTGATCGAGCACCACGCGCGTGGCCGGAGCCGGCGCGCCAGCAAGCGGGCCGCGCACCTCGACGAACACGTTCGCCAGACCACCATCGGCGGCGCGTACCACGAAGTCGTGCGTTGGCCGCTCGGCGCCCCAGGCGCGGCTGCAGGCCGGGTCCATCCCCATGCGCACCACGGGATTCACCGGCGCCGCACCACTCAGGCGCACGTGGCCGGTGATGGTGCCGGCGGACTGCGCGGCGGCCTCCACCACGGGGCCGGGCGCGAGCGTGACTGCCGCGGCGGTCAGCGCCGCCACCAGGACGCCCGCGATCGCCAGGCGCTGCCTCGCCGCCATCGCTACGGCTTCGGGCGCATCGACGGCGCCACCTTCGGCGCGCCACCCTTCGGGTACCAGTACTCGCTGTGACAGGCCTCGCAGGCGCGATCCAGTCGGTCCCCCGCTTCCGAGAGGCGGTCGACGCTCTTCGCGTCAGCCGCCTTGATGGCGAGCACGGCGGCATCGATGAGTCCCTGCGACAGCTGCGCGAACTTCGCGCGGTCGCGATCGATCAGGATCTGAATCTGGTCCGGCGGCAGGTCCTCGGGGGCTGGCGGCTCATCGACGAGGCTCGGAATCGGCGTGGCAGGTGCGACCTTGCGGCCGGGCACGCGCAGCAGATTCGCCGATTCGGCGAGGATGAGCGCGTGACGCCTCACGGCGTACCAGTCCTCGTTGGTGCGCGGGATGGTCTCGACCACACCGGCCGCCGTGACATCGAACGACACCGAGTCCCAGATCGCGTCGGCCGACGGATCGATGATTCCGTGCATCAGTTCCTTGATGGTGCCGGTGATGACGTAGCGCGGCGAGGCGGTCGCGGGCCGCGGACGCGCGCCGGCAGCCGGCGAGGTGCCCGGCCGGGCGGCCGAAGACGGCGCCTGCGCCGCAGCAAGGGCCGGCAGCGCCAGCAGCACGAGCACGTTCCGGACGGACGTTCGCATCACATACTCCACGCGGCAGGACGGGCGCACGACGAGCGTTGATGGTAGACCATGCGCGCACGCGGCACGCACGGTAGAATCACCGCGCTGTGCACGAATGGCTCGTCTGGTTGGAATCGACGGCGGTCTCCACCTGGGTGCGTGAGTCGGGGTCGCTCTGGGCGTACCCGACGGTGCTCACGGCGCACACCGTCGGCATGAGCCTGCTCGTGGGCGCGAACGCGGTCATCGATCTGCGGCTGCTCGGCGTGGCCCCGCGGGTGCCACTCGGGCCGCTCGCGGTCGTGTTCCGCGCGCTGTGGACCGGGGCCGCCATCAGCTTCATCTCGGGGCTGCTGCTTTTCGGCGCCGACGCCTCCACGAAGGGCGCCACGACCGTGTTCTTCGTGAAGCTGGCGTTCATCGCCGGGGGCGTGATGGTGGCCTGGCGCCTGGCCCGCGTCTTCGCCGCAATCGGCAGCAACGCGGACCACGAGGCGTCGCCCGGGCGCACGCGCCTGCTCGCCGTGCTGTCGCTGCTGCTGTGGACGGCGGCCATCACCGCCGGCCGTTTCATGGCGTATCTCACGCCGGAGCCGTTCTAGCCGTGGTGCCCGGCCTCGAACAGTTCGCCGCCTGGCTGCACGAGACGGCGCCGTCGCAGTGGGTGCGCGCGTGGCCGTGGACGTGGGCGATCTGCGAGACGCTGCACTTCCTCGGGCTCTCGCTCGTCATCGGCATCATCGGCCTGCTCGACCTGCGCCTGATGGGATTCCTGCCGCGCATCCCGCTCGCGGCGCTGCGGCCACTGCTGCCCTACGGCATCGCCGGCTTCGTGCTCAACGCCGTGACCGGCGTGGTCTTCTTCGTGGGCACGCCGGAGCAATACGTGACCAACGTCGCCTTCGCGATGAAGATGTTGTTTCTGCTCGTGTCGGGCCTGAACGTGCTGTATTTCGAGACGCGGCACGGCCGGAGCGTGCTGGCGCTCGCGCCTGACGCGCCGATGCCGGCGGCGTTCAGGCGGGCGGGCGCGATCTCACTCGTCTGCTGGCTGATGGTGCTCTTCTGGGGGCGGATGCTGCCCTACATCGGCAACGCGTTCTAGCCGCGCCCCGGCCGCCTAACCGCGGCGGCCCACCGGCGTGCCGTCGAGCAGCGTGAAGCGGGCTCCGGTCATGCCGTGCGAGCCGGGCGCGCGCGAGGGGCTGCCGATGACCTTCACGACCGTGCCCACGGGCAGCGTCGCCGGCGTCCAGCCGATCGAGGCGGCCGCGGCCATCTCGATCTGCCATTCGACCTTCTGGCCCTTCTCGTCGGTGGACTCCATGAACACCCACGAGTGCGGGTTCTTGAGCAGCACGCGCGTGACCGTGCCCTGGGCCTCGACCTTCTTCGATTCGTCGTAGGCCGCGGCGGCGGAATGATGCGCGGCCACGGGACCAGCGCTCACGAGCACGGCGGCGGCCAGGGCCGCGGCCACGAAACCTCTGCAGGATGGAACGGTCATGGGAACCTCGCGCTACTTGTACTTGGCCGGAATGAACTGCACCGACATGCGGGCCGTTTCCGGATCACATTCGAAAGGCTTCAGCTTGTAGCCGGCGGCGGCCGGCAGCCAGCGCATCGTGTACGACGCCGGCTGGCGCAGGAACATCGGGTCTTCGACGGTGACGGTGGCCTTGAGCTGCTCGCCCTCGCGCCAGTAGCGCTCGGTCACCTTCTTCTGCGGCGACGACGGGATGCCGTTGTAGTCGTCGAAGCCGGTGATGTCGAAGACGAAGTGCGTCGTGGTCACGATGAGCGCGTCGCCTTCGTAGCGGCCCACCGAGAGTCCCTGGATGCCGTAGTCGCTCACCTTGGGCTCGCGGCCATCGAGCCACACCGTGCGCAGCTGGTCGTCCTTCTCGTAGCGCAGCAGCACGCGGTCGGGCCACTGCACCACTTCCATGTAGTACGGATCGAACTCGATGGCCGGCGGCGTGGCCGGCTGGCAGTCGTACTTGGGCGAGAGCGGCTCGTCGAAGATCTTCTGGAAGGCGAGGCCGCGTTCGTTGAGTACCGGGAAGTTCGACACGTAGTTCGCGTCGGCCTTGGTGCCATCGGGCAGCGTGCGGCCCACGGCCATGGTGCGCGCCCACGGGATGGTCTCGGAATTGATCGGGTGGGCGCGGCCGGTGCCGTCCCACACACCCGCGAGGTTCGGCACGGGCGACGCCGCCTGGGCGGCCTGCGCGCGCAGACGCGGGGTGGAGTCCACGGTCGTGGCCATGATGGCCCCGGCGCACAGCGCCACGGCGATGCAGCGTGCCCGGGCCAGTCGGCCGATCGTGCTCTTCATGCTCGCTCCCTGAAGGACGTCACGGGGCGGGCCACCTCGGGCGATCCGGACGGCGCGGGGCCCGGACGCCGGCGGCGCGCACCGGGGCCGACAGGATACGCGCAGACGCCCGCTCGACTCAATGCGGGGGGCCGGGCGGGCACGACACTACGCCGTCGGCCGGATGCGCCCTCGGTTGTTGCGCGGGCCGCGTTCGAGATCCACGCGGCCCATCAGCTCGAGGACCTCGGCAACGACGTTTCTTCCGTCACCTTTGGCAGGTCAGCCGCCACGTCGGGGAGACGTGCTCGCCTACGCGCGGAGCGCGTCCTCCGAAAGGAAGCGCCCCGCGCACGGCCGTGACGCGGCTATTCCTTCGGATCCCAGGTGCACCAGTAGCCGGCGATCCGGGCAGTGGCGCCTTCGGTGTTGGCGTCGCCGCGACCGCGCGTGCGGCGTGCGGCGTGCAGCTGGCAGTAGCGCTCCACGTCGGCCGCGGCCCGGCGCACGTCGTCGAGACCGATCGTCGCCGCGCCGTTGGCGTACCGCACCGCCCGCTCACCGAGCATCATGGCCACCGCGGTGACGATCTGCCGGTCTTCGAGCCAGCGGTTGCCGAAGTGCCGCATCGCCGCGAGGAACTTCGGCCGGAAGTTGTGGCGGATGTGGCACACGGCGTCGAAATCGAGCGCGGCGCGCAGGCCCACGCCCTGCCCGGCGGCGAGGCAGCAGTCGTCGACGATGGCGTCGACGGCACGCTCGAGCGCCAGCGTCTCGTCTGGACCGTCGGCGATGGTGGTGTCGAAGGCGGCGGGCTGCGGGCGGACGTCGGGGCGCGTCAGGTCGGTGTTCATCGAATCCTCCGTGGCTGAATGAGCGAAGTGACGGTTCAGGCAGTGGCGATGGGCATGTCGGGGCTGAGCCCCTCGCGCACGGCGTTCATGCGGCAGCCGGTCTCGACGTCGTGTGAGGCCAGTTCGGCAGCGCGCAGGTCGATTGAGGGGGATGACGCAGCGTGGAAGAGCGCGCGCTGGCCGAGGTAGCGCCCCACGGCCGTCACGCGGGTGCGATCGGCCTCATAGGAGTTGCCGAGCACCGTGATGGCGTGGAGGAAGAACCGGCGGTAGCGGTCGCGCCACCAGGCGATGGCCGCGAAATCCACTGACTTCTTTGTGCCGATGCCCTGCCCTGCGGCGAGCAGGCAGTCGTTGACGATGAAATCGATCTGGTCGGCGGACATGGCGTCTCCTCAGTGAGCGGTCGGGCCACTACAGGAGATAACGCCGGGGGGCCTGATCTCGTACACAGGCCCAGGGACGAAAACGCAGGCGGGCCCTAGGGAAGGCGGGCGCGCAAGGCGCGGAGTGCGGTGCGGACGTCGGCGGCGGTGGCCGGTCTGCGTCCGGCCACCCGCGAGAGCGCGTCATTGAGATACGCGGCCACGGCGGCCGGGCACTCGGGGCGCACATCGCGGATGTCGCTCACGGTGGTGTGCTGGATGGCGTCCACCACGTCAGGCACGGCGCGTCCGGCAAACGGATGCTGCCCGGCGATGGCCTCGTAGAGCACCATGTGCAGGCTCCAGAGATCGAAGGTCTCTCGCGGCGGCGCGCCGGCCAGGGCCTCGGGCGACAGGTACAGGGGCGTGCCGACGACCTGGTGGGTGATGGTCAGCGTGGACGACGCCTGAAGATCGCGGAAACGCGCGGCGAGTTCGGCCGACTCGGGCATCACGGCAGCGGCCGCGTCGGGGCCCTTCGAGCGGTCGAGCATGGCGCTTCGTCACGGCCGGATGGATGGCCGCGGAACGCGACAAACAGCTGCTGCGGCAGGCCGTGTGCCGGGCCGCCACGGCGCCGGCGGCGCATCCCGACACGGTGCGGGCCCTGGCTCACGCCTCACCAGACGCGGTGTACGAGGCCGTGAAGGCACTCGTGCCGCGGCGGGTGGTCCACTAGACGGCGGCCGTCAGAGCCGCGGACGCCGGCCGGCTACAGGAGCTGTTCCATCAGCTGGCCGGTGTCCATCACACCCCAGTGCTCCACGATCCGGCCGTGCTCGAAGCGCATGACGTCGGCCACCGGCACGAGCATCGGCTTGCCCTGCGAGGGGATCCCCATGAACTCGGCGCGCTGGATGCCCTGCATGGTGGCGCGCACGAACACCTTGTCGCCCTCGGCCACCATGTCCTCGACGTTCATCGCGAAGTCGCTGAAGGCGGCGTGCATCGCGGTGAACAGCTCGCGCAGGCCGTCACGGCCATCGGCCTCGGTGGGCGTGGCTTCGTGCTCGATGAAGTCTTCGGCCACGAGTTCGTCGATCGCCTCGAGCCGGCCCTCGGTGAGTGCCTCGTAGAAGTTGCGGGTGAGGGTCTTGTTGTCCAATGGAATCTCCTGAACGCGTAAGCCTCCCACCGGGCCCTGCGGTCCCGTCGGGGGCGTGCTGGGGTATGCGGATTCCGGGGCGCCGTCCCCTCAGGGGTCGAGCCGCCGTCGCAGGCCCAGCAGATCGGTGAATGAGAGCGCCCCGTGGAACTGGGTATCGAGCGCGCCGATGCGGGCGCGCAGTGCCTCGTCGGCCGGCATGGCGCCTTCCGTGGCGATCACGACTTCGTTATCGGCGGGCGTCGCGCGATAGACGGCCACACGCCCGAACGCCTCGGTCACGGCCGCGATGTCGTCGGCCATCCCCGCATGCTGGTTGATGTTGAACGCCACGACGCCGCCCGGCGCGAGCGCCTGCTTCACGCGGCCGAGAAAGGCGACCGTCTTGAGGCGCGACGGCACGCCCGTATCGTCGGTGTCGCTCGATGGACGCAGGAAGGCGTCCATGAAGATGACGTCGTAACGCTCGGGCGTGGCCTCGATGAACGCCACGGCGTCGGCGGTAAACACGCGCACGTGGCCGCCGGAACGCACGCCGAAATACTGGTCCGCGAGCCGCACGACCACCGGATCGATCTCCACGGCGTCCGTCTGCACGTCGGGCGCATGATGCGCGAGGAAACGCACCATCGCGCCGCCGCCGAGCCCGACGACGAGCACGCGCCGCGGCGCCGGCTGGTAGAGATAACTCGCGAACATGCTGCGCGCGTAGGGCGAGGCCAGGGTCTGCGGCGCCGTCAGGTCCACGCGGCTCTGCACGAGTTCCCGGCCATCGTCGCGCACGAACGTCAGCAGACGGATGTCGCCGTTGCGGCGCACGCGGATCGTCGAGAAGGCCGACGTCTCTTCGTGTTCGAGCTGCCCGAGCGTCTGCCGCGCCGACATCGACCAGAACACGACGCCGGCGGCCGCGGCGAGCAGAGCCAGGGCCACGAGCGCCGGGGCGAGCGCGCCACGGCCACGGGCCCGCGGTTGTGTGGACTGCTGGCTGGCCGCGCTCATCGCCGCCTATTCTGACAAACTTACGCGGCACCGACACGCCGTCGCGGCGCCGCCGGACCGCCAGAGGTGTTCATGACCCAGGATGACCGTCGCGCGTTTCTTGGCTACTGTGCGTATGCCGGCCTGACTTCCACGCTTTTTCCGGGCGCCGTGCTCGCGCAGATTCGGCCCGGCACGGCCACCATCGACGTGACCACCATTCGCGAGGCCGCGCGACTCGCCGGCCTGGCGTGGACCGAGGCGGAATGCCAGGACGTGGCGGAATCGCTGTCGAGCCTCAGCGCCAGCGTCGAGCGCATCGGCAAGGATTCGCTCGCCAACCACTCACCGCTCCCCTTTCACTTCGACCCGCGGCCGCCCGGCACCGTCACACCCCGCCCGGCGGGCGACACGCGCCTGCCGGCCCCGCCACGCGTGCGCCGGCCGGCCCGTCTGGAAGAGACCGCGTTCTGGCCGGCGACACATCTCGCGGCGCTCATCCGCACACGGCAGGCGACGTCCACCGAGATCACGCGGATGTACCTCGACCGCCTGCGGCGTCACGACGCCGTGCTCAACTGCGCGGTCACCATCACCGAGTCGCGCGCCCTCGCCGAGGCGGCCGCGGCCGATGCGGATCTGGCAGCCGGCCGCGTGCGCGGCCCGCTGCACGGCGTGCCCTACGGCGTGAAGGACATCATCGCCGCGAGCGGTGCGCCAACGACGTGGGGTGCGCCGAATCTGTCCGCGCAGATGTTCGAGACCGACGCCACGGTCGTGGCCCGTCTGCGCGACGGCGGCGCCGTGCTCGTGGCCAAGCTCTCGACCGGCGAGATGGCGTTCGGGGATCAGTGGGCGAAGGGACGCACGAACAACCCGTGGAATCCCGCCGAGGGCTCGAGCGGATCGTCAGCCGGGTCGGGCGCGGCTACGGCGGCGGGGCTCGTCGGTTTCGCGATCGGCTCCGACACCGGCGGTTCGATCCTGTCGCCAGCGGCGCGCTGCGGCGTGGTGGGGCTGCGCCCGACGTTCGGCCGCGTGAGCCGCCATGGAGTGATGGCCGCGGGCACGACCCTCGACAAGATCGGGCCGCTCTGCCGCACGGTGGACGACTGCGGAGTCGTGCTCAGCGTGATCGCCGGCCCGGACGGCCAGGATCTGGCGGTGCCCGAGGGCCTGCCGCTCGCCTGGAACGCGCCCGGGCGCGAGTATCCCCGCCGGATCGGCCATGTGCCGGCGATGTTCGAGGCCGAGACCAACGCGGAGGCCCGCGCCAACAACGAGCGCGCACTCGCCACCCTGGCCAGGCTCGGCTGCACGCTCGTGCCGATCGACCTGCCGAGCGGCGACCTCTCGTACTTCATCGAGTACGTGGAGCGCGCCGCCGCGTTCGACAGCTTCACGCGGCGCGGTCAGCATGCCGCGCTGCGCCCGCGCACGAGCCGCTACCTGCGGGCCTGCGCGCTCACGACCGCGGTGGACTATCTGCAGGCGAACCGCAGGCGCACCGTGATCATGCAGGAGGTCGCACGCGCCCTGTCCTCGGTGGACGCCGTGATGTTCACGGCGCTCACGCTCGATTCGGCGACCAGCCTGAATCCCGTGATGAGCCTCACCGGCCATCCGTCGATCGCGGTGCCCAACGGTTTTGCCGCCACCGGTTCGCCGACGGCGGTGATGTTCTCCGGGCATCTCTACCAGGAAGGCGCGCTGCTCGGGCTGGCCGCCACCTACGAACGCGCCGTGGGTCCGCGGCGCGACCCGCCGCTCTTCGCGCCCGGCCGGTAGCCGCTACTGGCGAGCGCTGGTCGTGACCTTGCCTTTGCTGGCGATGGCCGTCCGGATGAGCGCGACGGCGCGGTCGGCGCGGGCCTCGACGATCTGCTTTGCCCACGCCAGCGCCTGCTCCTTGTTCTCGATCGACACGCCGTTGATCGTGGCCTTCCCCGCCTTGACCCGTTCCGCCCAGCGGACGGAGGCCGGGTCGGTCAGCATCATGTTCAGCGTGATGCCCGGGCTGTCGTGCAGGCCGTCGTCGGCCTGGCCGTCCTTCACGACACCGAGCTGACGCAGCACATTGGGTGTGCCCGGCGGCGCGGTGTAGTACTCGCCGATGTGCGCCACGACCGGGCTGCCGTTCCATTCGGTGTTGAGCTTCTCGGCCACCGCCTTCTGTCCGGCCTGGTTGCCGCCGCTGTCGCCGATGAGGATGACACTCTGGAAGCCGTGCGCGCGCAGGCTGCGCACCACGTCCTCGAGCACGGCCTGGAAGGTCTCTTCGCGCAGGCTGATCGTGCCGGGGCTGCGCATGTGCCCGCTCGGCGGCTCGATGCGGCCCTCGGGCACGAGCGGCAGAATCGGCGCGCACAGGGCATTGCCGAGCTTGCGCGCGATGACGTCGCAGTTCGTCCTGAGCACGTAGTTGTGTTTGCCGAGCACGAGCCACGGGCCGTTCGGCTCGATGCCGCCCGTCGGCACGATGGCCGTGGTCCTGCCCGCCGCGAGCGCGTCGCGCACGTCCATCCACGTCATCTCCTCGAGCCACACGGTCGAGGTCTTTGGCAGTGGATTCGGCGTGTCTTTGCAGTTGTAGGGATTATCGCGGCAGTCGCCCCCGCCCATCGAACGCGGGTCGGGTTCGCGACGCGGCGGCTGGGCAAGAGCGAACGCGCTCGTCAGGACGAGCGCCGTGGTCAGGGCGAAGAGTCCGTGCCTCATGCGCCGGATTGTAGAGGAAACGCGCGGCGATGGGCCCGGGTATGATTCGCGCATGACGCGCCTGCTCCGTCTCTGCCTGTCACTCGTGGCCCTGCTCGCCGGGGCGTCAGGCCGCGCCGATGCCGACACCTATCCGCGTCAGCCGGGCGTGGACGCGCGGCACTACGTCTTCCGCCTCACGCTGCTCACGAGCGATTCGAACGAGATCGAAGGCGAAGCGGCGGTCACGCTCCGGGTACTGACGGCGGGCCTGCGCGAGGTGGCGCTCGACCTTGCCACGCCGCGGGCCGACGGCACAGGCATGACGGTGGCCACCGTCACCTCGGCCGCCGGCGCCGTGCCCTTCACGCACCGCGAGAACCGCCTGCGGCTCACGCTGCCCGCGGGACTCGCCGCCAGCCAGGACGTGACCGTGACGATTGCCTATCGCGGCATTCCGGCAAACGGCCTGCGCCTCATCAACAACATCCACGGCGAACGCACCGCCTTCAGCGAGAACTGGTACAACCGCGCGCGCCAGTGGCTGCCGATGATCGACCACGTGGCCGACAAGGCCACCGGCGAGTTCGTCGTCACAACGCGCGCCGACTATCAGGTCATCGCCAACGGCACACTCGTGGAGCAGGTGGACCTCGACGGCGGGCGCCGCCGCACGCACTGGCGGCAGGACGTGCCGATCTCGTCGTGGCTCTATGCCGTGGGCATCGCGCGCTTCGCCGTGCGGCATGCCGGCCTCGTGCGCGGCGTGCCGCTCGAATACTGGGTGTTTCCGCAGGATGCGGAGAAGGGCTTCGCGCTCTTCGAGAAGGACGCGCGGCGATCGTTCGAGTTCTACGCCGACTACGTGGGCCCGTTCGCCTATCAGAAGCTTGCGCACGTGGAAGCGGCCGGCATGGGCGGCGGCACCGAACACGCGAGCAGCATCTTCTACGGCGAGAAGGGCATCACCGCCGGCAACGGCCCGGTGGTGCACGAGGTCGCGCACCAGTGGTTCGGCAATGCCGTGACCGAACACGACTGGAACGACATCTGGCTGAGCGAAGGTTTCGCCACATATTTCACCCTGCTCTACACCGAACATGCCGAAGGACGCGACGCGTTCGTCGACGGCCTCAGGCGCAGCCGCGCCACCGTGCTGAAGCTGGAAGCGAGCCTGCCGAACACGCCGGTCGTGCACGTGAACCACGACGACGCGGCGCGCGAGCCCACGAACCAGCTCGTTTACCAGAAGGGCGCATGGATGCTGCACATGCTGCGCGCGCAGGTGGGCACGGAGACCTTCTGGCGCGGCATCCGCGACTACTACCGCGAGTACATGAACACGACGACGTCCACGGACCAGTTCCGGCAGGTCATGGAGCGGGCGTCCGGCCAGGATCTGACGGCGTTCTTCCGGCAATGGCTGAACCGCGCCGGCGTGCCGGCGCTCTCGGGCACGTGGCGCTACGACGCCGCGGCCCGCGAGGTCGTGGTGACCGTGCGCCAGACGCAGGCCGCCGATCCCTTCCGGCTGTCGCTCGGCGTGGGCGTCGTGGCCAACGGCGGCACGCTGCCCGCGGTGCACCAGATGAGCATCGACGTCCGCGAGATGACGATGCGCATTGCCGCCGCCACCGAGCCGGCCGCGGTCGTGCTCGACCCCGGCGTGACGACACTCGCCGACTTCGGCCCGTTCACGAAGGCGCCGTAGCCCGATAGGCACGCACCGGTCGTCTCCGGGCATTCAAGTCTCCCGACTGGCGGCAGAACACGGAGATGAAGGCGCACAGACCACGGGGAGGCGCCGGGAGGCCGTTATGACCGTCAGGCAAGTCATGTCGACCAAGGTCTTCACCGCGCATCCGGACAAGAAGTTGTTCGTTGTGGGCGAGTTGATGGATTGGGCGCATGTTCGCCATGTGCCCGTCGTCGACGCCCAGGGCCGGCTCGTGGGCATCGTCAGTCACCGCGATCTGCTGCGCGCCTCGGTCTCGAGCGTCGACACGCACATCGCACAGGCCGAACGCCGTCAGCACCTCGCGCAGATCACCGTGGCGCAGGTCATGCAGGCGCCGGCGCACACGGTGACACCCGAAACCACTGTCCGGCAGGCGGCAGCCACGATGCGGGCGTTCCACGTCGGCTGTCTGCCGGTCATCGAGCATGGCGTACTGGTCGGCATCGTCACGGCGCACGACATGCTCGGCCTCATCGTCCATTCGCCGTCCCTGTCCGAGCCTCAGGCCTCCAGCGCCGCCTGAACCGCGCCGGCAGGTGCCTGCGGCCGGCGACCGCGTGGCCCTCCTCAGACGCCGATCCACTCGTCGAGGATGGCGCCAAGGTCGATGTCGGGTGCGATCAGGCAGATGTGCCCGTGACCCTCGAGCACGCGCATCGTTGCGTGCGGCGTGAGCGAGGCCATCAGGCGGGCCTGCTCGACCGACGGGACGAGTTTATCGCCGTCGGCCGCCAGGTACAGCACCGGGGCCTGGACCTCCGCCAGCCGACGCCGCACGTCGTACTCCCGCAGCATCCGCAGCCGCGACAGATAGCCCTGCCGGGTGGTGGCGCGCATCAGCTGATGGAACCGCCGGAGCTCGGCGCGTCCCGTGTGCGGCGAGTGCAGCCGCCACGCCGTCAGCGCGCGGACAACCCGCATCACGCCCCACGGTGTCGCCAGCAGCAGCCAGGAGCCCAGCCGCAGGCGCGCCTGCGGCGCGAAGTACGGAAACGAGTTGAGGATGACCAGCCGCTCGATGCGCTCGGGATGCGCCAGGGCGTAGCTGAGCGACAGGGCTCCGCCGAATGACTCGCCGACCAGCGTCACGCGGCCGCCGGGCGCGATGCTGTCGATGCGCTCATCGAGTTCGGCGACGAGCTCGGCGATGTGGGTCGCCGTATCGCGGAGCCGGTGGGTCGTGACCGCGTAGCGGCGCTCCAGCAGCGGAACCTGGCGATAGAACAGCAGTCCCGTACCATCGAGTCCAGGGACGAGGACGAGCGGATCGGCTGTCACTGAGCCTCGCGCTCCATCGGACCGAGCACGGGGCGCACGCGCGCCAGCATCGGATAGTGATCGGAGCCCATGCGGTCGTCGAGACGATGTGCGGTGACCGTCCACCCGGGAGGCGGCGCGGAGAACACGTGATCGAGGCGGAGCAGGCCCATGAAGGTGCGCCGGCGATCACCCGCCGCGACATCCGGCATCGCCTCGGAGAGGAGCCTGTAGGTGGAATCGGAGAATCCGAACCAGGTGTTGAAGTCGCCGCCCATGACCAGTCCGTCGAGAGGACGGAGCGCGTCGAGGAGCCCGCGTACCTGCCGGGCGCGCGCGCCACTGGCCATCAGCCACAGGCGGCGCGCCGAGGCGGTGCTGTCGAGATGCACGCTGGCCACACGCAGTGTCCACGGCGCTCCGCCCGGCCGGTGTCCCGACACCGTGGCGGCAATCGCCACGCGGCGCTGACGTTCGAACGGCAGCTCGATGGCCTGGAAGTCCGACAGCGGCTCGGTCGACAGGATGGCGTTGCCGCGGTCTTCAGTGGTCTCGGCCGGGGAGCCATTCCGCATCGACGGGGCATAGTAGAGCGCGAGCCCCAGGGACTGCGCCAGGCGCACCACGTCGGTGCGCGCGTGCCGGCTGCCGCCGCTCCCAATGGCCTTCGGCATCGCCATCCCCGCAGGCACCTGACGCGGCACTGCCGGGGCATCGCGGTAGGCCTCCTGAAGCAGCATCACGAAGCGCGACACCGGCGCCCCGCTCGTGAACTCGCCCTGACGGAGCCGGCGTACCATGCCAGGGAGGTCGGCCGTGCCCACGTGGAGATTCCACGACACGACGACGAGTTCATCGACCGGCGCCGCCACCGCCCGAATCGCGGAGGACGCGGGCGGATCCGGGGCGAGCACCGGCGGCCCGGTGGTGCTGCACCAGCGGTCGAGCGTGGCGCGATCCTGCTGGCCGAACGGCACCCGCCAGGACATGGCGTGTGCGGACGCGGCGCCGCTCGGCGCGATGGGCGCTCGGCACACGGCGCGAGACGGCGTCGCCGCCGCGTGGAGCATCGGCCCCGTGGCGCCGGCACACCCGGCGCTCACGCCGACGCCCGCGGCCAGCAGCATCGCCACCCGGTAGAGAAGGCGCGGCGCGGCGAACATGGCGGCAATCCGCGTCAGCGCCCCGGCGAGCCGCGCGTCGATGCGGCCCACGCCGGCCCGCTCCGCATTGGCGAAGAACGCGAACGCGCGGCAGGAGACTTTGCTCATCGATTGGCCGACATGATCGAGACAATAGCAGACACCAGGGCCCCTGAGAGCCCTGGCGTGATCCAGCAGACCAGCCGCGGCGCGTGCGGCGGCAAGATCGACAGCATGCGCGGCGCCATCCAGGCGATCACCGGGCAGTACCGGGGCGAACGCCGGCAACTGCTGGCCATGCTGCGAGACGTGCAGCGGCTCTACCGCTGCGTGCCCGACGAGGCCCTCACGCTGCTCGCCGAGACCCTGGATCTTGCACGCGTCCAGGTCGAGGGGACCGCGACGTTCTATCACTTCCTGTCGCGCGAGCATCGCGGCAACGTCACGATCTACCTGAACACGAGCGTCACCGCCGACCTGGCCGGCGGACGCGAAGTCGCCGCCGCCTTCGAGGAGGCCGTGGGCACGCCGTTCGGCACCACCACCGACGACCACGCGATCGGCCTGTACGCGACGTCCTGTATCGGCATGTGCGACCAGGAACCGGCGGCGCTCATCAACGACATCCCTTTCACGCGTCTGACGCCGGCCCGCGTGCGCGAGCTGGTCGCCGGCATCCGGGCCGGACAGCCGCTCGTCGACCTGCTGGGCCCGCGCGGCGATGGACAGAACGCGTCGGCCGGCATCAACAGCGAGGTCTGCAACCACATCCGCCAGCCAGGGCCGGTATTCTTCGCGCCCTACACCCAGGGCGCGGCCCTGACGAAGGCGCTCGAGGGTGCGACACACGACGTGATCGAGGCCGTGAAGCGTTCGGGCCTGCGCGGGCGCGGCGGCGCCGGCTTCTCCACCGGACAGAAGTGGGCCTCGTGTCGCGCCACCGACGGCGAGTCACGCTACGTCATCTGCAACGCCGACGAGGGCGAGCCCGGCACCTTCAAGGATCGGGTCATCCTCACCGAGTGCGCCGAGCTCATGTTCGAGGGCATGGTCATTGCCGGCTACGCCGTCGAGGCCAGGCGCGGGCTGCTCTACCTGCGCGGTGAATACGCCTACCTGGTACCGCACCTCGAGAAGGTGCTGCAGGCCATGCGCGAGCGCCGCCTGCTCGGACGGCGCATCCTCGGCACCCACTTCAGCTTCGACATCGGCCTGCGCGTCGGCGCCGGCGCTTACGTGTGCGGTGAGGAATCCGCGCTCATCGAGTCGGCGGAGGGCAGGCGGGGCACGCCGCGCAACCGGCCGCCCTTCCCGACGACGTCCGGCTACCGTCATCGCCCGACGATCGTGAACAACTGCGAGACCTTCGGCTGTGCGGCGCGAATCGTCGAGCACGGCTGGGAGTGGTTTCGCCGGTACGGCACGACAGCGTCGACGGGCGTGAAGCTGTTGAGCGTGGCGGGCGATTGCGAGCGGCCGGGCATCTATGAGGTGTCCTGGGGCATCAGCGTGCGCGAGGTGCTCGCGCTCTGCGGCGCCGGGCCGACGCTGGCGGTGCAGGTGGGTGGGCCCTCGGGCACCTGTGTGCCGGAGCGCCAGTTCGACCGCCGGATCTGCTACGAGGACCTCGGCACGGGCGGGGCCTTCATGGTGCTCGGCGCCGACCGCGACCTGCTGGCCAGCGTGCAGAATCACATGGAGTTCTTCGCCAACGAAACGTGCGGCTTCTGCGTGCCCTGCCGCGCCGGGAACACGTTGCTGCTGAAGGCCCTCCAGAAGATCAGGGCGGGTCACGGCACCACCGCCGACCTCACCGCCATCGAGCACCTGGGCGCCATGGTGAAGACCGCGTCGCGCTGCGGCCTCGGCCAGACGTCGCCGAACCCGCTGCTGAGCACGCTCGAGCACTTCCGCGAGGTCTACCTGGGCAGCGTGCGGGCTGACGTGGATTACCTGTCGCAGTTCGACCTGGACGCCGCCACCGCCGAGTCCGTCGCGGTGGCGTCGGGCACCCCCTCCGTGGAGCAGGGCTGACATGGAACAAGGCTCCATCGCGATCACGCTCAACGGCACCGTCATCCGAGCCAGGGACGGCCAGAGCATCGTCGAGGCCGCGCGCGAGAGTGGCACCTACATTCCCACGCTGTGCGACTACAAGAGCCTGCCGCCCGCGGGCACCTGCCGCATCTGCATGGTGAAGGTGGGCGGCCGCATCGTGGCGGGCTGCACGACGCCGGTCAGCAACGGAATGGTCGTCGAGAGCGAGAGCGAGGAACTCGCCGATTTGCGCCGCGGCCTCATCGAGATGCTCTTCGTCGAGGGCAACCACATGTGCCCGAGCTGCGAGAAGAGCGGCGACTGTGAGCTGCAGGCGCTGGCCTACCGGTATCGCATGGACGTGCCGCGTTTCCCGTTCTCGTTCACGAACCGCTCCATCGATGCCTCGCTGCCGCACCTCATCCTCGAGCACAATCGCTGCATCCAATGCTTGCGCTGCGTGCGGGGCGTGAAGTCCCGCGGCGGCCGCGACATCTTCGGGTTCGCCAACCGCGGGCGCGACATCCGCATCACGGTCGATACCACCGAGGCCGATGCGCTGTCTGACGAGACGGCCCGCCGCGCCGAGGCCATCTGCCCGGTAGGCGCTCTCATCCGCAAAGGGCCGCACTACCTCACGCCGATCGGGCAGCGGCGCTTCGACCTGACGCCGATCGGCGACGACATGGAGAAGACCGGGGACGGCACATGAGCGAGGCGCCTCGCCGGAAGCTCACGCTGGCCACGACGTCGCTGGCCGGCTGCTTCGGCTGCCATATGTCGTTCCTCGACATCGACGAGAAGCTCCTCGAACTGGTGGAGCTCTACGACTTCCGCGCCTCGCCGATCACCGACTTCAAGCGCCTCACCGCGCCGTGCGACGTCGGCCTGGTCGAAGGCGGTTGCTGCAACACGCACAATGTGCACGTGCTGCGCGAGTTCCGCAAGTACTGCCGCGTCCTCGTGTCGGTGGGGCAATGCGCGATCACCGGCGGGCTGCCGGCCATGCGCAACGGCATCCCGATGGCGGAACTGTTCGCCGAGTCGTACCAGACCGGGCCCACCCTCGACAACGCGCTCATCCCGCACGACGAGGACATTCCGGTGATCCTCGACCGCATCTACCCATGCCACGAGGTGGTCAAGGTGGACGCCTTCCTGCCCGGGTGCCCGCCGCCGCCCGAGCTCATCTGGCAGGCGCTCACGGCCATCGCCGAGGGGCGGCCTATCGGACCGATCCCGTACGAATACTTCAAGTTCGACTGAGGAGCCGGCGTCATGTCCCGCAAGATCGTCATTGAGCCGCTCACGCGCGTCGAGGGCCACGGCAAGGTCACGATCCGCATGGACGACGACCATCGCGTCGTCGACACGCGCCTGCACATCGTCGAGTTCCGGGGGTTCGAACGGTTCGTGCTGGGACGCCCGCTGTGGGAGGTCGCAGTGCTGGTGCAGCGCCTGTGCGGCATCTGCCCGGTCAGTCATCACCTGTGTGCGGCCAAGGCCATGGACGTCGTGAGCGGCGTGCGCTCAGACGCGCTCACACGCACGGCCGACAAGATGCGCCGGCTGATGCACTACGGTCAGATCTTCCAGTCGCACGTACTGCACTTCTTCCACCTGGCCTCGCCGGACCTGCTGTTCGGGATGGAATCGGACCCGGCGCATCGCAACGTCGTCGGCGTGCTCGCGTCGTTCCCGGAGATCGGCCGGAAGGCCGTGCTGATGCGCAAGTTCGGGCAGGAGGTCATCCGCGTCACCGCCGGGAAGAAGATTCATGGCACCGGCGCGATCCCGGGTGGCATCAACAAGCATCTGACCCGCGAGGAACGCGACGGGTTGCTCGTAGGCACGCCGGACGTCAACGCCGACCGGATGGTGGAATGGGCGCAGGAAGGGGTTGCGCTCTTCAGGGACTACCAGCAGGCGCACGCACCGCTCATCGATGGTTTCGCGGCCTTCCCGTCAAACTACCTGAGCCTCGTGCGCGCCGACGGCGCGATGGACCTCTACCATGGCGGACTGCGCGCCGTCGACAGCGAGGGCCGGACGATCTTCGACCACGTGGACTACCAGCAGTACGCGGAGTACATCGCGGAGGAGGTCCGCAGCTGGACCTACATGAAGTTCCCCTTCATCCGCAGCCTGGGCCGCGACAAGGGCTGGTATCGCGTGGGGCCCCTGGCGCGGCTGAACACCTGCGACTTCATCCCGACGCCGCTCGCGCAGGCCGAGTTCGAGACCTACAAGGCCTACACCGGCGGGCGGCCGAACGGGATGTCGATGCATATGCACTGGGCCCGGCTGATCGAGGCGCTGCACGCCGCCGAGGTCGTCCGCGATCTGCTGAAGGACCCGGATCTGCTCTCGGGCGAGCTCGTGACGACGGGCACGCGGCGCGGCGAAGGCGTGGGCGTGATCGAGGCCCCGCGCGGCACCCTGTTCCACCACTACCAGGTGGACGACAACGACCTCGTCACGATGTGCAACCTGATGGTCTCGACAACGAGCAACAACGAGGCCATGAACCGTGCCGTCCACTGGGTGGCCGACCACGTGATCAGCGGCCACGAGGACGTGACCGAAGGCATGCTGAACCAGGTGGAGGTGGCGATTCGCGCCTATGACCCCTGCCTCAGTTGCGCCACCCATGCGCTGGGTCAGATGCCGCTGCTGGTGCGGTTCGAGACGGCCGAGGGCGAGCTGATTCGCGAGGTGGCGAGGCACGGCGCATGATCCCGCTCGCCCCCGGCGAGCGCCTGCTGGTCTACGGCATCGGCAACCCGGGCCGCCAGGACGACGCGCTTGGTGTTCGCGTGGTGGAGCGGCTCTGGGCCGGTGAACTGCCCGCCACCGTGACGCTCGACGCCAACTATCAGCTGACCCCCGAGGACGCCCTCACGCTCTCGCAGCACGACGTCGTGATCTTCGTGGATGCGACGGTCGCGCCTGACGCGCCCGCGCCGTACTCCCTGCGGCCCGTCGAGCCCCGGGCCGTCAATGCGTTCTCGTCCCACACGCTCGGCATGGGCACCGTCCTCGAACTCTGCACGCGCCTCTACGGCCGCGCGCCGCGCGCCTACGCGCTGGCCCTTCCTGGTTACGAGTTCGAGGTGAACGCCGACCTGAGCCCGGGCGCCGCGGCGAACCTCGCCGACGCCTGCGACGCGCTGATCGGCCTGCTGTCTGACCGGCGCGACGACGCGCCACAGTGACAGCGCCAGCAGCGCCGCGATCAGCACCGGGCCGTACGGCTGGTCGAGCACGATGGCCAGCGCGAACGAGACGTCGCGGGCAACCGGCGGGCCTTCAGTACTGCCACCACGGCGTGGTCATGCCCTCGGGCTTGTGCCGTGCGATATGCGCGGCCATCTGCTTGAGGCGCTCGGCCATGGTTTCAGGCCCCTGCCAGCAGTGGCCCTTGCCGTCGCCGTAGAGGAAGAAGCCCTCGTAGTGCGGGTTCTGGGTGGTCTTCATCCACTGCTCGAGTTCCTTCGTCGAGTTGTTGAGGAAGAAGTTGTCCATGGTGCCCGTGTAGACGTGCACCTTGCCGACGAGCTTCGGACCGACCGTGGACCAGTTGCGCTTCAGGTACTCGAGCAGGTCGTAGTGGTCGCGCCAGTACTCGGCGACCTTCCGGTCGATCACACCTGTGCGTTTGTCGAACAGCGGCTCGAAGTAGCCGTCTTTGCCGAGCGGCCCGAACACCGCCGACCAGATGTCGAGCTGTTCGCCCGACCGGCCCTTCGTGCCGTTCACGAGCTCCATGTGGTTGCGCTGCTCGGAGGTAAGCCGCACCTGGCCGTTGAGCTCGCGGGTGTTGATGATTGGCACCGTGCGCCAGTCGATCTTCCGGGAGTAGGCGTTCTCGTCGCTGTAGATGTTGATGCCTTCGACGTCGGTGAAGGTGACCGAGTCGGGGCAGTACGACCAGACGCCGCCGTAGAAGTCCGGATAGAAGATCTGGTGCGCGAGTGAGATCCAGCCACCGGTCGAGCCGCCGTCGGTGATGCGCGCCCACGGCTCGCCGATGATCCGGAAGCGCCGCTCCACTTCGGGAATCAGCTCCTGCATGATGGCGTCGCCGTAGGGCCCGACGTTGACCGAGTTCACGCCGTAGCTGTCGTCGAAGTAGGGCGCCGGGTGCTGCAGCGTGACCACGACCATGCGCGGAAAGTCGTCACGCATCCACTGTTTGTGCAGGTCATTGCCCTCTTCGAACCCGAGCGGCGCCGCGAGTGAGAAGTGTCCCTGGCGATACAGCACCGGATACTTCACGGTGGACGTCTCGTAGTCGCGTGGCAGAAGCACCGTGGCGCCGAGATAAATGGGGCGGCCCCAGAACTTCGTCAGCAGCGGACTCTGGATCTTGAGCCGTTTCACGAACGCGGTCTCCGCCGGCACGGTCACCGGGCCGATCACCTGGTCGGTCGAGAGGCGGATGCGCTCGGTCGCCTGATCGATGCGCACCGTCTGCGGGCGGCTGTAGAGATTGCCCGGCGAGACGTTCCAGTGCTGGCCCTCCCACTGGTCGTCGTGCATCCATACGGTGTGGCCGTCGGCGCGTTTGAACTCCGAGTAGAGGTTCACGAACGCCTGCACGACGTAGTCGCCGGGTGGCAGATCCTTCAGGCTCGCGACCGGCGTGCCGAGATCCGACGCATCGATGATGGCGACCTGGCCCGGCGCCAGCTTCTCGACATCGCGCCCGAAGAACGGCGTGCCGGTGCGGCCAATCTGCAGGCGCGGCTCACGGTCGCCGCTCCTGGCCACGATGAAGTAGACGCGGCCGGTGACCGGCGTGCTGCGCACCGACGCCGGCACGCTGATCTCGACCTTCAGCCCGCGATCGAACGGCGAACGCGCCGGCGCCTGAGATTTCGCCGACTGCGCCCCAAGGCTGACGGCCGACGCGAGAAGAGCGGCGAGCGTAACGACTGGATGCTTCATGACGCGGCTATCGTCCCCGAGCCGCGCGCGGCGGTCAACCCGAGCCGTGGCTCACGGCAGCCGCGGCACACGAGCCAGAAGACCTTCCTGCTTCATGACCGCTTCGATCTCCTGCGGCGTGCTGGCGAGCGTGGGCGTGAAGTTCTCCATGCCGGTCTTCGTGATGACGATGGTGTCTTCCATCCGCACGTAGAGCTTCTCGTCGGGAATCCACATCATCGGGTCCACGGTAAAGACCATGCCCTCGCGGAACGGCTGGCCCCAGATGACGCCCGGATCGTGCACCGTCATCCCGACGGGATGCTGCAGGTGGCCGCGGAAAGACAACATCTCCTCAGCCGCCTTGCGGTGCGTGGGCGTCGCGAACGTGGTTCTGGCGAGCACCGGCTCCATGTCGCGACGTGCCCGCACCAGCACCTCCTCGGGCGTCACGCCAGGTCCGATGTGGCGGAAGAACGCGGTGCGGTAGTCAAGGATGAAGGTCGCGAGCGTGCGCTGCGCGGCAGTGTAGGTGCCGTTCACCGGCCACATGCGCGTGACGTCGCTCGTGTAGTAGCGAAGATCAGGCGCGTAGTCCATGAGCACCATGTCGCCGGCCTTCAGGGCGTCCGAGTTCCTGGAGTAGTGCCCCATCCAGGCGTTCGTGCCGCCGCCGGCAATCGGGTTGTAGCCCTCAAACCTGGCGCCGTTGGCGAGGAAGACGAACCGTGCCGCAGCCGCCACCTGATACTCGAAGATGCCAGGGCGCGTGCCCTTCATGGCTTCGAGGATGCCGAGCGCCGCCAGTTCCGACGCCTGGCGGATGAGCGCGATCTCGCGCGGGCTCTTCGTCTGCCGCAGCGTGTCGAGGATCGGCGTCAGGTTCCGGCGCTCGAGCGACGGGTAGCGGGCGTCGAGCAGGCTGAGGAAGTGTGCCTCGCGCGACGGCCGCCCATCCCACGGGTCGGCGGCCACGCCGGCCTGATGGCCGAGGATCTCGTCGCGGCTCTGCGCCTCGCCTTCCGCCGGGCTGAACGGCACGTAGAGCACCGGGCGCGGCGCGCGCAGCATCGTGTTGAAGGTCTGACGCGACAGCAGTTCCACCGGCGCCACGTCGTCCACGCCGGTGAGCCGCTTCACCTCGGCGTGGTCCTCGGCGGACCAGACGGTGCCGGTGCTGCGCTCCAGGGCCTCGTTACGATGCGTCAGATAGAGCACCGTGCGGCGCGTGCGGCCGTCGAGCACGAGATACGCGTGCGGGCTCTCGAGTCCGGTCAGGTAGTAGAGCTCGTTCGACTGGCGGAAGACCTTGAAGCCATCGACACCCGGCGCGCCCTGAAGGACGGCGATGGCCTGCGGCCCGATGGCGTCGAAGACCTGGTTCCGGCGGGCCGTGAACTCCTCGACCGGGAAGTCGGTCTGGTAGGGCGCAACGCCCTGTCCCTGCAGCAGCACGGCTGACGTGAGCACGAAGGCGAGGAGCGCAGCTGGCCGCCTGCCGTTCGTGGCGACCGAGGGACGAAATCGACGCAGGTTCATGGGCACTCCCGGCACGCGGATGATAGCGGGTTCGACCGGCGCGAACCAGTCGTCTGCGGCCGGTGTTGGGCGTCTGGTGATACGGACACGGCACGAACGCCGCAGCGTGCGGCGCGCCACACAGTGGGCGATCGCCCAGATCGACGATCGGCGCTAGCCCGGCGGGCGGTGGTCCGTCAGGCGGATGCCCGAAACAGCTCTCTCAGGCCAATC
>JBIKUN010000076.1:0-21623 GCA_044347565.1 Vicinamibacterales bacterium
GGTCCTCGCGCTGGGCGCCACGCCGCGCTGGCCGAGGCGTCTGCAGCGTGACGTCATCGTCGACACGGCCGACGGCGCGCTCGTGTCGCGCGGCTGCGCGCTGCGCGTGCGCGACGACGACGGCGACGCGTATCTGACCTACAAGGGCGCGGTCGTGCCCGGCCCGCTCAAGGTGCGCGAGGAACTCGAGACCTCGGCGGCCAGTGCAGAATGTCTGCTCGCGATCCTCGCCGCGCTCGGCTACCAGCCAGTCTTCCGCTACGAGAAGTACCGCGAGGAGCTCGCCGTGCCCGGCGCGCTCATCGCCATCGACGAAACACCGATCGGCACGTTCCTCGAAATCGAAGGCCTGGAGGATGCCATCCACGACTGGGCGGCGCGTCTCGGCTTCTCCCCCGCCGACTACATCACCACGTCGTATCGCACGCTCTGGGTCGCGGCCGGCGGCGACGCGGCCCGCGCCGGCGACATGATCTTCGGCGCGGGGCTGTCGTGATCGACGCCGCCATCCTGCTGGCCGCCGGCTACGGCACGCGCCTCGCGCCGCTGTCGTGGGTGCGCGCCAAGGCCGCGCTGCCGGTGGCCGGCGAGCCGATCATCCGCCGGCAGATTCGCTGGCTCGCCGCCGCCGGCGTGCGGCGTGTGGTCGTCAATCTGCACCACCTGCCTGCCAGCATCACGGGCCTCGTCGGACACGGCCGGGACCTCGACGTGGACGTCCGCTACTCGTGGGAGCCGGTCGTGCTCGGCTCGGGCGGCGGGCCGCGGCGCGCCTTCGACCTGCTCGACCGCGACCGCGCGTTCATCGTCAACGGCGACACGCTCACGGACCTCGATCTTGCGGCCCTCGCCGCCGCGCATGCCGCGCACCGGCCGCTCGTGACGATGGCCTCGACGCCCGACGCGCGGCCAGGCTACAACGCCCTGGCCGTGGACGCCGACGGACGCTTCGCCGGCGTCACCCGGGCCGGCCACACGCCCGCACCCGCGCTGGCGGGTCTGCGGCACGTGCACTTCATCGGCGTCCAGGTGGCGGAGCGGGCGGCCTTCGCGGCGGCCTCGCCGGATGTGCCGTCCGAAACCCTGAAAACGCTGTATCCGGCGCTCATCGCGCAGGAACCCGCGAGCGTACGGGTGTGGCCGAGCGCGGTCACCTTCCACGACATCGGGACCCCGGCCGACTACCTCGCCACGGTGCGCACCGTGGCCGCCGCCGAAGGTCGCGCCCTCGATCGCGGCGACGACATCGTCGTGGCCGCCGACGCGGATCTCACCGGCAGTGTCCTCTGGAACGACGTCACCGTCGGCGCCGGCGCCGTCGTGCACGACTCGGTGCTCACCGACGGCGTCACCGTGCCGCCCGGTCGCCACCTCTCGCGCGTCGCCGTTGTGCCGCGCGCACTCGTGCCTGGCGGCGCACGCGGCGCACGCGGCGAGCCGGACGGCGAGCTCTGGATCGCGCCGCTCGACGTCCCCAAGTAGAATTCGCCGCGATGTCCGTCGATCTCGACCAGCGTGTCGCCGCGTACCTCGACCTCCAGGGCCTGACACCCGACGTGCAGCGCACGGTGCTGCTCACGGGTGATGCCTCCGACCGCCGCTACGTGCGTGTGCTGCTGCGTGGCCGGCCGTCGATCGTGCTGAGCGTGCATGCCGGGCCCATCGACTACGCCACGTCGCCCTTCGTACGCGTCGCCGAGCTCTTCGCCGCCATGCCGGTGCCGACCCCGGCGCTGCTGCATCACGACGACGCGCTCGGCATCCTGGCGCAGCAGGACCTCGGCGACGTCACATTGCAGGCGCACCTCGGCGGCGCCTCGTCGACCGAGCGCGCCAAGCGCTACCGCGAGGCCGTCGGCCTCATCGTGCGCATCCAGCAGCGCGGCGCGGCGCTCGCCTCGCCGGCCTATCCGCCCTACGGCATCGCGTTCGACCACGAGAAGCTCACGTGGGAGCTCGAGTTCTTCGTGCGGCATTTCCTGCTGGCGTATCGGGGCGCCGTGCCCGAGGAGCCGATCCGCGAGGCGCTGCGGGCCGAATGGGCGGCGATCGTCGACGAACTCGCGAGTGAGGCACGCGTGCTGTGTCACCGCGACTATCACAGCCGCAACCTGATGTGGCACGACGGCGCCCTGCACGTCATCGACTTCCAGGACGCGCGCATGGGCCCCGACACCTACGACCTCGTGTCGCTGCTGCGCGATTCCTACGTCGACCTGCCCGACGCCGCGGTGGAGGATCTCATCGACTACTACTACGCGCTGTCGCGCGGCACGGCGGCGACTCCGACGGCCGGCGCCGAGTTCCGGCGGCGCTTCGACCTGATGGCGCTGCAGCGCAATCTGAAGGCACTCGGCACGTTCGGCTATCAGACGACGACGCGCGGGAATCCTGTGTACATGCAGTACGTCCCGCGCACGCTCACCCACGTGCGGCGCACGCTCGGCCGCGATGCGCGCTTCGGCCGCCTGGCCGACCTGCTCGGCGGGCTGGTGGACGAGCTGCGGTACAATTCCGGCTCATCGTGAGCGCCGCCCGCTTCTGCGTATCCACGTACCTTTTCCACCAGGCCCGCCTCGACCGTGAGCACCTGGTGGAGGTCGCGGCGCATGGCTTCGATGCCATCGAACTTTTCGCACTGAAATCGCACTTCGACTACTCGGATCCGGCCGCCGTCCAGCAGCTCGGCGAGTGGCTCGATGACACGCGACTCACGCTGGCCGCGGTGCATGCACCGACGGCGCTCGCCTACGACGGCCGCTGGCAGGGCACCTTGTCGCTGGCAGCCCGCGATGCCGCGGCCCGCTCGGCGGCGGTGGAGGAAACCCGCGCCGCGCTCGACATGGCGCGCACGCTGCGCGCCGATACGCTCGTCGTGCACCTCGGCCTGCCGGAGCACGTCGCCACGGCCGACGACAACGACGCCGCGGCTGCCAGGAGCAGCCTCGACGTGCTGATGCCCTATGCCGGCGAACGCGGCGTGCAGATGGCGCTCGAGGTGCAGACCAACCACCTCTCCACACCCGACGCCCTCGTCGGGCTCATCGAAGACGCCGCCGACTGGCCGGTGGCTGGCCTCTGCATGGACACGGGCCATGCGCGGCTGCTCGGCGATCCGGCGGATGCGATCGAGTCGGCCTCCGGCCACATCATCGCCACGCACGTGAACGACAACCGCGGATCGCGCGACGACCATCTCGTGCCCTACGACGGTTCGATCGACTGGGCCCGCACCCTGCTGGCCTTTCTGAAAGTGGGCTACGCCGGGCCCTGGACGTTCGAACTCGCGCCGGCAGCCTCGCCCGTCGCGGTGCTGGCGCGGGCGGCCCAGGCCCGCCAGCGCTTCGAGCAGGCGCTCGGTATCAACGACGAGCTGATGAGCCAATGAGCATCCCGACCATCTCCATCCACCGCATCGGCGAACACGCCGGCCAGGACGTCCAGATCAAGGGCTGGCTGCACAACCGCCGATCGAGCGGCAAGATTCACTTCCTCGTGCTGCGCGACGGCACCGGCTTCCTGCAGGTCGTCATGGGGAAGAACGACGTGGGCGAAGAGGCCTTCATGGCCGCCGACCACCTGTCGCAGGAGACGTCGATTGTCGTGCGCGGCAACGTGCGCGCCGATGCGCGCGCGAAGGGCGGCTACGAACTCGTGGCCTCGGGCTTCGACGTGGTGGGCCTGTCGCACGACTACCCCATCACGCCGAAGGAACACGGCGTGGACTACCTGATGGACCGCCGTCATCTGTGGATCCGCGCCGAGCGCCAGACGGCCATCCTGAAGGTGCGCCACGAGGTAGTGAACGCCGTCCGCGACTTCTTCAACAGCGAAGGCTTCATACTCGCCGACACGCCGATTTTCACGCCGGCGGCCTGCGAGGGCACGACCACGCTCTTCCCCGTGCAGTACTTCGACGACACCACCGCCTACCTCACGCAGAGCGGACAGCTCTACAACGAGGCCAACGCGATGGCGCTCGGCAAGGTCTACTGCTTCGGCCCGACGTTCCGCGCCGAGAAGAGCAAGACACGCCGGCACCTGACCGAGTTCTGGATGGTCGAGCCCGAGATGGCCTACGCCGACCTGAACGATGTCATCAACCTGGCCGAGCGCCTGGTGACGAGCGTGGTCGCACGGGTGCTCGACAAACGCGCCGCGGAACTGAAGTTCCTCGCACGCGACACGACGAAACTCGAAGCGGTGAAGACGCCGTTCCCGCGCATGACCTACGACGAGGCCGCGAAGCTGCTCGTCGAGAAGGGCCTGCCCTTCCAGCATGGCACGGACCTCGGCGGCACGGATGAAACCGTGCTCTCGCAGCAGTTCGACGCGCCGCTCTGCGTCACGCACTATCCGGCGGCCGTGAAGGCCTTCTACATGAAGTCGGATCCGCAGCAACCCGACAAGGCGCTCTGCGTGGACGTGCTGGCGCCCGAAGGCTACGGCGAGATCATCGGCGGCGGCCAGCGCCTCGACGATCTGGACGTGCTCATCCAGCGCATCAAGGACCACGAGCTGCCGCAGGAAGCGTTCGAGTGGTATCTCGACCTGCGCCGCTTCGGCACGGTGCCGCACGGCGGCTTCGGCATGGGCATCGAACGCGTGGTCACGTGGATCTGCGGCCTCGACCATCTGCGCGAGACGATTCCGTATCCGCGCATGCTCTACCGCATCTACCCGTAACCAGGGGTGCCGGCCCGCCCGCGCGCCGTGGAGTGCCGGGCGTTCGGGCGGGGGCCCTCGCCGGTGTACAGTGGTGGGATGTCCCGAGACGCCGCCCGCCGGCAGTCCCCCTGGTCCCTGTTCCCCGGTCCGTGGTCCCTGCTGTGAAGATCGGCTTTGTTTCCCTCGGCTGCCCCAAGAACCTCGTCGACTCCGAGGTCATGCTCGGCACGGCTGAACAGGCCGGCCACGAAATCACCACCGACGCCGACGGCGCCGACGTGGTCATCGTGAACACCTGCGCCTTCATCGACCGCGCCAAGCAGGAATCGGTCGACACGATTCTCGAGATGGCGGCAAAGAAGAAGGCCACGGGCGGCCGCCTCGTGGTCACCGGCTGCCTGGCCGAGCGCTACCGCGACAGCCTGCAGAAGGAAATCCCCGAGATCGACGCCATCCTCGGCACCGGCGACGTCCCGAACATCCTCGACGCGATCCAGCCGGGGTCGACCGCCGCGCGAGCCATCGGCGCCTCGCCGATGACGTTCTACAAGCGTGATCCCAAAGTGCCGAGCGAAGCGACCGCGCCTACAGCCCCGGTCTTCGGCGTGGATCTGCCCACGTATCTCTACGACGCCACGACCCCGCGCCGCCTCGCCACCCCGGGCCACTACGCCTACGTGAAGATCGCCGAGGGCTGCGACTACAAGTGCGCGTTCTGCGTGATTCCGAAGATGCGCGGGCACTACCGCAGCCGCAGCATCGAGTCGGTCGTGGCCGAAGCACACCAGCTCGCGGCCCGCGGCGTGAAGGAGCTGCTGCTCGTCTCGCAGGACACGACCTTCTACGGCATCGACCGCAAGGAACGCGACGCGCTGCCGCGGCTCATCGAGGCGCTCGACCAGGTGGACGGCATCGAGTGGGTGCGCCTGCTCTACCTCTACCCGACCACCATCACCGACGCCACCATCGACGCCATCGCCGCCAGCCGTAAGGTCGTCCGCTACATCGACCTGCCTCTGCAGCACGCGTCCGACGCGGTGCTGAAGCGCATGAAGCGCCCCGGCACCCGCGCCTCCTACGAGCGGCTGCTCGGCAACATCCGCGCGAAGATGCCCGACGTGGCCCTGCGCACGACCTTCATCGTCGGCTTCCCGGGCGAGACCGAGGCCGACGTCGAAGAGCTGCTGGCCTTCATCACGGCCGTCGGCTTCGACCACGTCGGCGTCTTCACCTACAGCCACGAGGAAGACACCTCCGCCTTCGACCTCGTGGACGACGTGCCGGCCGCCGAGAAGACCCGCCGCCAGAAACGTGTCATGGCCCTCCAGAAGCGGCTGGTCGCGAAACGGCAGAAGGCCAGGGTGGGCACGCGCGTGCGGATGGTCGTAGACGGGCCGTCGCCCGAGCACGACTGGGTGTTCACGGGCCGGCTTCCGGGGCAGGCGCCGGAGATCGACCCGCAGGTCTACCTGACCGAGGCCGATCCGGCCACACTTTCGCCCGGCCAGTTCCTGGAGGTCGAGATCGTCGGCGCCGAGGGCTACGACCTCGTGGCGAGGCCTCTGGACCTCTGAGTCTCCCGGATGCTAGACTTAACGGTCCGGTGCTGATCTGGCAAAACCAGAGTGGGCTGTAGCCCACTCTTTTTTGTTTCTGGGTAAGTCGTGCTGCCACTTGAACGGATTCGGGAGCTCGCGGCGGGAATCGCCGGGGCGTATGGCCTCGAGCTGTTCGATGTGACGTACGGGCGTGAAGCCGGCCGGAACGTACTGCGGGTCGTGCTCGACAGGCCTGGCCCCTCGGCCACCGCCGAGGACAGCGTGAGTCTGGAGCATTGCTACAGGGTCAGTGAAGAATTGAGCGCGGTGCTCGACGTGGATGACGTCGTGCCCGACGAGTACACGTTGGAGGTGTCGTCACCGGGGCTCGACAGACCGCTCCGGTCGCGCGACGACTACCAGCGGTTTGCGGGACGGCTGGCGAAAATCGTCACCGCCGAACCCATCGCCCGGCAGACGGCCTTCGCGGGCCACCTGCGGGGTGTGGATGGCGACGACGTGCTGTTCGAGAACCAGGGCGGCAAGCTGATCCGGCTGCCGCTGGGGCTCATCCGGCGCGCCCGTCTCGAAGTGGAGTTTTGAGGAACATGGCGACGAACCCGTTGATGCAGACCATTGAGGCGCTGGCCAAGGAAAAGGGCATCGAGCCCGGCGTGGTCATCGCGGCGATGGAAGAAGCCGTGCTGACGGCTTCGCGCAAGTACTACAAGGCCGGCGAGGAACTGAAAGCCAAGCTCAACACCGACACCGGCCAGGTGGAACTCTTCGCGGTCAGGACGATCGTCGACGAGGTCACCAACCCCGCCACCGAGATCTCGCTGACCGAGGCGCTCGAGATGTACGGCGCCGACGCCGGCGTCGAGGTGGGCTACCAGATCGAGTTCCCCAAGAGCACCGAGGTGCTCGGCCGCATCGCCGCGCAGACCGCCAAGCAGGTGATCTTCCAGAAGGTGCGCGAAGCCGAGCGCGAGAACGTGTTCCTCGAGTTCGACCAGCGCGTCGGCGAGGTCCTGACCGGCCTCGTGAAGCGCTTCGAGCAGGGCGACATGATCGTCGAGATCGGCCGCATCGAAGCCATCCTGCCCCGCAAGGAGCAGTCGCGCGCCGAAAGCTACAACCAGGGCGATCGCGTGCGCGCCGTCATCCGCGGCGTGAACAAGGGCGCCAAGGGCCCGCAGGTGGTGCTGTCGCGCACCGACGCCGCCCTGCTCATCAAGCTGTTCGAGCAGGAAGTGCCGGAGATCTACGACGGCACGGTGATGATCCGCGGCGCCGTTCGCGAAGCCGGCGACCGCGCCAAGGTGGCCGTCTACTCGCGCGAACGCGACATCGATCCGGTGGGCGCCTGCGTGGGCATGAAGGGCACGCGCGTGCAGGCGATCATCCGCGAGCTGCGCGGCGAGAAGATCGACATCGTCGAGTGGTCCGACGACCCGGTCCAGTTCGTGATGAACGCGCTCAGCCCCGCCAAGGTGCAGCGTGTCTCGATCACCGACGACGAGAACAAGGTGATGGAAGTGCTGGTGGAAGACAGCCAGCTCTCGCTCGCGATCGGCAAGAAGGGGCAGAACGTCCGCCTCGCAGCCAAGCTGACCGGCTGGAAGATCGACATCAAGAGCGAAGAAGAGAAGCGCAAGGAAGTCGAAGCGGAGCTCGGCGCCCTTGAAGCGGGCACGGGTGACGAGGCGGCTGCGGGCGACGAGGCTGAGGCCGAGACGCCGGCCGCCGAGCCGGAGACCGCGCCCGACGCGGGCTCGTCCGGCGGCAACGATCAGTAAGTCGGTACGTCTTTTCAGGGGTGACTGTTGGCCACTGTCCGGATCTTCAAAGTCGCAGAGCTGCTGGGCACGACCAGCCAGGAAGTCCTCCAGCTGCTCAAGCAGAACCACGGCATCGAGCTGAAGAGCGCCTCGAGCACGGTGGAGGAGATCGTGGCGCGCCAGTTCGTCGAGCGCCTGGCGCGGCAGCGCGGCATCGAGCTGCCGAAGGGCGACATCTTCTCGGAGACGGCGGTCAAGTCCGCCAAGGCCAAGACGGCGTCCACGAAGAAGGGTCAGGCGCCCGAGCCGCCGAAGCCCGCCGGCCCGCCCCTGCCGCCGCCGCGTCTCATCCGCACCATGCGTCCGCCGTCGGCACCCGGGCAGGATGCGCCCGGCCACGACGCGCACGCGCCGATGGCGCACGCCGAGCCGCACGAGCACGCGCCCGCAGTCGAGGCACCGCCCCCGGCCCCGCCGGTGATGGGCGAGGCGCCCGCGGACGTGCACCACGAGCACCACGAGCACCACGAGCACCACGAGCACCACGAGCCTGCGGCGCCGCCAGAACCTGAAGTCGCCGCGCCGCCTCCGGCGCCGATCGAAACGCCCGCGATGGCCGAAGCCCCGGCGCCGGTGGCCGAGCCGCAGCCCGAACCCGTCGCCGCGCCCGAGCCGGTCCCGGCCCCGGCGCCGCCAGTCGCCGCCGCGCCGGCTACCCCGAAGGCACCGCCCGCGCCCACCGGCCGGATCCTGCCGCCCAGCCTGCGGCTGCGCATCGAAGAGCCCGGTCAGGCGGTGCCCCAGGCGCGGCCGCTGACGCCCGCGCGGCGTCCGCCGAGCCAGCCCCCGGCCCGCATCGTGGCGCCGCCGCCGCCCCGCCCGCCGGGTTCGGCCCCGGTGCCGGGCATGCGTCCGCCGATGGGCGCCCGTCCGCCCTACCCGGGTGGTCGTCCCTACCCGACGACGCCCTCGGCGCTCGGTGGTCCGCGTCCGCTGCCCTCGCAGCCGGTGCGCCCGGGTCAGCCCGGCGTGCCGCCGCGTCCCGGTCAGTATCCGCAGCGTCCCGGGATGCCGGGTCGTCCCCCGATGGGTGGCCGTCCGGGCATGCCGTTCCGCCCGATGGGCGGCCGTCCCACGGGCGGCCCCCGGCGTGACGGCGGTTCGCGCCAGATGCCGGCGCCGCCGCCGGTGGCCCTGCCGCCCATCAGCCGCACGATCACGCTGGCTGAGGGCATGACCGTCAAGGACCTCTCGGACAAGCTCGACGTGCGCGTCAAGGACGTGCTGAAGGTGCTGCTCGATCGCCGGATGATGATGACCATCAACTCGGCCGTCGACATCGACACCGCGCGCGACGTCTCGCGCCACTTCGGCGCCGAAGTCGAGACGCGCAGCTTCGAGGAAGAACTGCTCGAGGTGGCGTCGGAAGCGGCCGACGACAAGGACACCATCGCCCGCGCGCCGGTGGTCACCGTCATGGGCCACGTGGACCACGGCAAGACCACGCTGCTTGACTCGATCCGCACGACGCGGGTGGCCGAGCGCGAAGCCGGCGGCATCACCCAGCACATCGGCGCCTACCTCGTGGGCGGCGTCGGCGAGAAGAAAGACAAGAGCATCGTCTTCCTCGACACGCCAGGCCATGCCGCCTTCACCCTGATGCGCGCCCGCGGCGCCAAGGTGACCGACGTCGTCATCCTCGTGGTGGCGGCCGACGACGGTGTCATGCCGCAGACGCGCGAAGCGGTCGATCACGCCAAGCTGGCGAATGTGCCGATCATCGTGGCCGTCAACAAGATCGACAAGCCCGGCGCCAATCCCGAAGTGGTGAAGCGTCAGCTCGCCGACATCGGCCTGATGCCGGAAGCCTGGGGCGGCACCACGGTGTTCGTGGAAGTGTCGGCGAAGCAGAAGACCAACCTCGAGTCGCTGCTCGAGATGATTCTGCTCGTCACGGAAATCAGCGAGCTCAAGGCGAATCCGAAGCGTGCGGCGGCTGGCACGGTGCTCGAAACCAAGCTGGATCGCGGTCGCGGCCCGGTGGCCACGGTGCTCGTGCAGGACGGCACGCTCAACGTCGGCGACAACATCATCGCCGGTCCGGTCGTGGGCCGCGTGCGCGCCCTCATCGACGACCGCGGCCGGCCCATCAAGTCGGCCGGGCCGTCGACGCCGGTCGAAGTGCTGGGTCTCGAAACGCTGCCCTCCCCCGGCGACTCGTTCCAGACGGTGTCGGATCCGGCCAAGGCGCGGCAGATCGCGATGTTCCGTCAGGCCAAGGCCAAGGAGAAGTCACTCGTCTCCAAGGGCAGCCGCCTGACGCTCGAGTCGCTGCAGGCGCAGATGGCCGACGGTGGCATGAAGGAACTGCCGATCATCGTCAAGGCCGACGTGCAGGGTTCAGCCGAAGTGCTGGCCAGCTCGCTCGACAAGCTCTCGACCGAGAAGGTCAAGGTCAAGATCATCCACTCGGGCGTCGGCGCCATCAACGAGTCGGACGTGCTGCTCGCCACCGCCGGCGGCGCCATCATCATCGGCTTCAACGTGCGGCCCGACCGCAACGCGGCCGACATCGCCGAGCGCGAGAAGGTCGACATCCGCCACCACACGGTCATCTACAACGTGACCGAGGAAATCGAGAAGGCCATGGCCGGCCTGCTCGACCCGACCTTCAAGGAAGTGCGTATCGGTGCCGCGCAGGTGCGCGATACCTTCAAGGTGCCGAAGGCCGGCGTCATCGCCGGCTGCATGGTCAGCGAAGGCGTCATCACCCGCAAGGGCGACGTGCAGGTGCGCCTCATCCGCGACGGCCAGATGGTGTGGGAAGGCAAGCTCGCCTCGCTGCGCCGTTTCAAGGACGACGTCAGCGAGGTCAAGACGGGCTTCGAGTGCGGTATCGCGCTCGCGGGCTACAACGACATCAAGGTCGGCGACGTCATCGAAGTGTTCCAGATGGAGCGCGTCGCCGGCAAGGTCTAGCCACAACTGGCGGAGGAGACGATGGCGCACACACCGCGTGCGCGCCGTCGCCACCGACGGCGCACGCGCCGAAACGCGAACTCCGGGCCGTGGTGAACGCGATCGAGCCCCGGTCCCCGGACCCCGAGCCCCGCCTAGAATAGAGCCATGCCCCTCAGCCATCGCACCGAGCGGATCGCCGAACAACTGCGCGAAGAGGTCAGCCAGATCCTCGCCACCGAAGTCGCCGATCCCGGAGTGGGCCTGGTGACAGTGACGCGCGTCAAGGTGACGCCCGACCTGTCGCTCGCGCGGGTCTACTGGACGCTGCTCGGTGATGCCGCCGAGCGCAAGCGCACCACCAAGGCGCTGCAGCGCGCCGCCGCCTTCGTGCGGCACGTGCTCGCCACGCGCGTCACCCTGCGCCGGGTGCCCGAGGTGCACTTCCAGTACGACGAGGGCCTCGCTGCCCATCAGCGCGTCGAGGAACTGCTGCACGAGATCCACGAGGCCGACGCCGCCCGCGTGCCGGACACCGCCGTGGCGCCGGCGGCCGAACCCGCTGCGCCAGCCGCGGCGGACGCGCCCGAGGCCCATGACCCCGACACCACCGCCTGATCCGGCGTTCGCGGACATCGTCGCGCGCCTCACGCGCGCCTCGCGCATCGTCGTCTCGTCGCACGAGCGGCCGGATGGCGACGCCATCGGCTCGGGCATGGCGCTCGTGCTCTCGCTGCGCGCGCTCGGCAAGGACGCGCGCATGGTGATGTGCGACGTGCCCCCGGCCCACCTGCAGCCCTTCCCCGCCGTGGATGGCCTGTGGATCACGCGCCACGTGGACGAGACGTTCGACGCTGCCGTCATCATGGAATGCGGCGACCTCACCCGCCCGGGCGTCACCGGCCTCGATCGCTCGCCGGTCATCAACATCGATCACCATCCCGGCAACACGCGCTACGGCGCCGTGAACTGGGTGGACGAGTCGGCGGCGGCGTGCAGCGAGCTGGTGTATCCGCTCGTGACCGCGCTCGGCGCACCGCTCACGGCCGACATCGCCACGCACATCTACCTCGCCATCCTGACCGACACGGGCTCCTTCCACTTCTCGCACATCTCGCCGCGCACGTTCGAGATCGCGGCCCGCTGCGTGGACGCCGGCGCGCAGCCGGCGTGGATCGCGCGCACGCACTACGACAGCAACCGGATGGCGCGGGTGCGGCTCTTCGGCAGCGTGCTCTCAGGTATGGTGGTCGACGCCACCGGGCAGATCGCGCTCCTCACCATCACCCCCGAGATGACGGCGGCGGCTGACGGCAGCTACGACGACACCGAAGGCCTCATCAACTTCCCGCTCTCGGTGAAGGCCGTGCGGGCGGTGGCGTTCTTCAAGCAGGCGAACACGCCTGAACAGTGGCGCGTCAGCATGCGCTCGAAGGGCGCGGTCGACATCGGCCGGATCGCCGCGGCCCACGGCGGCGGCGGACACCGGAACGCCGCGGCCTGCGCGCTCACTGGCCCGCTGGCCGACGTGCAGGCGCGCGTCATGCGCGCCCTCGAGCAGGCCGTCGCCGACGCCGGCGTCGAGCCGTGAGCGCACCGCCCGACGGCGTGCTGGTCGTCGACAAGGGGCAGGGCCCGACCTCGCACGATGTCGTGGCCGTGGCGCGCCGTGCCCTCGGCACCTCCCGCGTCGGCCACACCGGCACGCTCGATCCGATGGCCACCGGTGTGCTCGTGCTCGTGGCCGGACGCGCCACCCGCCTCGCCCGCTTCATGACGCACGACGTGAAGTCGTACGTGGCGCACGTCACCTTCGGCAGGGCGACGACGACCTGCGACGCTGAAGGCGAGACCACGCGCGACACCGGGCAGGTGCCGGATCGTGAGGCGCTGGCCGCGCTCGTCGCCACGAAGGCAGGCCTGCAGCTGCAGACGCCGCCGGCCTACTCCGCCAAGAAGGTGGGCGGCGAAGTGGCGCACAAGGCCGCGCGCCGGGATGCGCCGCTCGTGCTCGCGCCAGTGCCGGTGACCGTACACGCGCTGACGCTCGACGCCTACGAGCACGGCATCGCCACGCTGACGATGACCGTGTCGGCCGGCTTCTACGTCCGCGCGCTCGCGCACGAGCTCGGCGAGGCGCTCGGCACGGGCGCGCACCTGTCGGCGCTCCGCCGCACACGCGCCGGCGCTTTCGGCCTCGACGAGGCAGTGCGCTGGGAGACGCTCGCGTCAGCGCCGCGCGGCACGCTGACCACCGCGCTCCTGCCGATCGACCGGATGCTGCCCAACCTTCCCGCGGCGCACCTCCCGGCCGAGGCCGTCGCGAAGGTCCGTCATGGCCAAAGTGTGCAGGCGACGATCTCGGGCGACGCCCGGACGGGCCCGGTGCGCCTGCTCGACGACGCCGGCCACCTCATCGCCATGGCGGAGCCCGTCGGTGCAGCCGGTCCGGAGGCGCCAAGGTTTTTGCAGCCCATCGTCGTCCTGGGCTAAGATGGCAGGTCATCCTGCGCTGAAAAAACGCAGACATACGGCGGCGTGGAGCCCCGGCAGCCCGGGTTCTGGGCCGTTCGTGGAGGTAGTAGACGTGGCACTGACGAAAGACAAGAAGACCGCTCTCATCGATTCGTACCGCACGCACGGCACGGATACCGGATCGCCCGAAGTCCAGGTGGCGATCCTCAGCGAACGCATCACCTATCTGACCGAGCACTTCAAGGGCCACGCGAAGGATCACCACTCGCGCCGCGGCCTCCTGAAGCTCGTCGGCCAGCGCCGGCGCCTGCTCGACTACCTGAAGAGCAAGGACACCGACCGCTACGCGGAGCTCATCAAGAGGCTCGGCATCCGCAAGTAGCCGCGTCCAGCGCGTCCGGGTCCTCCGGACGTGGACGACCCAGCACTATCGGCGACGGCCACCGCGCTCCGCACCATGCGGAGGCCCGGGGCCGTCGCGCCGACAAGCCCGGGGAACGTGACCCCGGCATCGAGGTTTCCAATGGTCAAACGCGAGATTCAGATCGGCCAGCACACCCTCTCCATCGAGACGGGCAGACTGGCCAAGCAGGCCGACGGCGCCGTTGTCGTGCGCATGGGCGACACGATGGTGCTCGTCTCGGCCTGCCACGCTTCAAGCGCCCGCGAGGGCATCGATTTTCTGCCGCTCACGGTGGATTACCGTGAGTACACCTATGCCTCGGGCCGCATCCCCGGCGGCTTCTTCAAGCGCGAAGGCAAGGCGACGGAGAAGGAAACGCTCACGAGCCGCCTCATCGACCGCCCGATCCGCCCGCTCTTCCCCGCCGGCTGGAGCTTCGAGACGCAGGTCATCGCGTTCGTGCTCTCGGCCGACACCGACCACGACTCGGACGTGCTCGCGATCACCGGCGCCTCGGCGGCACTCGCCCTCTCGGAGATGCCGCTCGAGAAGACGATCGCCGGTGTGCGCGTGGGCCTGGTCGATGGTAAGTTCATCGTCAACCCGACGTACCCCGAGCGCAAGCTGAGCCGCCTCGACCTGACGGTCGCCGGCAGCAAGGACGGCATCGTGATGGTCGAAGCCGGCGCGCAGGAGGTGACGGAAGACGAAGTCATCCAGGCGCTCGAGACGGCACACGCGGCCATCAAGAACATCTGCGCCGGCATCGACGCGCTGGCGGCCGACGCCGGCCGCAAGAAGCTGGCGAAGCCCGTGGTGAAGGTCGACGAGGCCTTCCAGCAGATGCTCGAAGCCAAGGCGCTCGCACCGCTCTCCGCGGCCATGCGCATCAAGGGCAAGATCGAGAACTACGCCACCGTGGCGAAGGTCGAGAAGGAAGTCATCGCCGGCCTCCCCGAGGATCAGGCAAGCCGCAAGGGCGAGGCCAAGGGCCTGCTGCACGCGCTGCAGGAGAAGGTACTGCGCACCGAGATCCTCGACCGCGGCGTGCGCCTCGACGGCCGCAAGTTCGACGAGATCCGCCCCATCAGCATCGAGACCAAGGTGCTGCCCCGCGTGCACGGCTCGACGGTGTTCACGCGCGGCGAGACGCAGGCGCTCGTCACCGCCACCCTGGGCACCGCTGACGACCAGCAGAAGATCGAGATGGTCGACGGCGAGACGTGGAAGCGCTTCATGCTCCACTACAACTTCCCGCCCTTCTCGGTCGGTGAAGTGAAGCCGATGCGCGGCCCCGGCCGTCGTGAAATCGGCCACGGCGCCCTCGCCGAGCGCGCGCTCGCGCCGATGATGCCCGCCGAAGCCGACTTCGCCTACACCGTGCGCATCGTGTCGGACATCCTCGAGTCGAACGGCAGCTCGTCGATGGCCTCGGTGTGCGGCGGCTCGCTCGCGATGATGGACGCCGGTGTGCCGATCAAGGCGCCGGTGGCCGGTGTGGCCATGGGCCTCATCATGGACGAAGCGACCGGCAAGTACGCGGTGCTGAGCGACATCGCCGGCGCCGAAGACCACTACGGCGACATGGACTTCAAGGTGGCCGGCACCGCCGCCGGTATCACCGCGCTGCAGATGGACATCAAGGTCACCGGCATCTCGGCCGACGTGATGCGCGCGGCGCTCACGCAGGCGAAGGCCGGCCGCATGCACATCCTCGGCATCATGCAGGAACATCTGCCGGCGACGCGCTCGAACATGTCGGCCTACGCGCCGCGCATCGTCACGATCCGGATCCCGGTCGACAAGATCCGCGACGTCATCGGGCCGGGCGGCAAGATGATCCGCAGCATCATCGAGAAGACCGGCGTGAAGATCGACGTCGAGGACAACGGTCAGGTCAACGTGGCGTCGGCCGACGAGGCCGCCGCGGCCAAGGCCATCGGCATGATCCAGGAGCTCACGGCCACGCCCGAGCTCAACAAGACCTACCTCGGCAAGGTCCAGCGCATCACCGACTTCGGCGCGTTCGTCGAAATCATGGCCGGCACCGACGGCCTGCTGCACGTTTCCGAGATCGCGAACCACCGCGTGAAGGACGTGCGCGACGAGCTGAAGGAAGGCCAGCAGATCCTCGTGAAGGTCATCAACATCGACCCGACCGGCAAGATCCGCCTGAGCCGCAAGGCGCTGCTGCCCTCCGAGGGTGGTCCGCCCGCGGCCGAACCCGGCAGCGAGCAGGACGCCCCGAGCGGCGGTGGTGATGCCGGCGGCGGCGACCGTCCGCGCGGCCCGCGCCGCGACCGCGGTCCGCGCAGGGACTAAGCGACGAGGGGCTCGACTCCGTCACTGAACACACGAAGGGCCGGGAGACGATGTCTCCCGGCCCTTTGCTTTTGGTGCCGGCACGCCACGCCCCGTCGTCCCCAGTCCCGCTACAATCACGTCATGCGTCGTCTGTGGTTCGCCGTGTTCGCCCTGATGCTCGCCGCGGTGCTCGCTGCCGGTGCCGCGCCGCAGGACGCCGCGCCGAACAAGCGCGCCTTCACGGTGGTGGCGCGCGACGGCCGCTTCGAGCCGGACCGGCTCGATGTCTCGAAGAACGACCTCGTCACCATCACGCTCAAGAGCGAAGGCGGCCCGTTCAGCTTCGCCATCGACGCCTACCGCCTGATGAAGCGCGCCGGCGCCGGTGAAACGGTGACCTTCGCGTTCCGCGCCGATCAGGCCGGGCGCTTCGCCTACTACTGCTCGCTCTCGAATGATGAGCAGTGCGCCACGATGAAGGGCACGCTCGTCGTCGCTGACCGCTGAGCCGATACCGACGGCGTGACGGCGAATGGCTGGGCTGCCTCACCTGACGCCCTTCGGCTGAGTCAGACAGCACTCATGAACGAACCTTCCGCCAGTTCACGCTAGTGATCTCCAGAGGAAGCGAAGTCCCGGGCCGGAGTCGGTCTCAGGGCTTTGCTCGAAGGAGCCCACATGAACGTGCGTCCGCATTACCAGTTCGCCGCCGCCGTCCTGGCAGTGCTCATTGCCGGGCCGGCATTCGCTCAGCATGGTCCCGCTGCCGAACGAGTCATCCGGATGAACGGCACGCTACCGCCGGCCGCCGGCGCCATCGCCGGCGCGCCCGAAAACGTCCGCTTCGCCATCTACGATGCCGAAACCGGCGGCACGCTGCTCTGGGAGGAGATCCAGGCGGTGGCGCTCGATGCCTCCGGGCAGTACTCGGTGCTGCTCGGCGCCACCAGCACCGATGGCCTGCCCGTCGACCTCTTCGCCGGCGGCGCCGCGCGCTGGCTGAGCATTGGCCGGGCCGGCGGGCCGGCGGGTCCGCGCACCCTGCTGACGGCCGTGCCCTACGCCGTCGCGGCTGCCACGGCCACCGATGCCGTCAGACTGGGCGGCCGGCCGGCCGCCGACTTCGCGCTCACCGCCGCGGCCCTCGAGCGCGACGCCGCCAGCGGCACGAACGCCACCACGGACGTCGATCGCAACCCGACGCCGCAAGTGAACACCGGCACGACCGGCTACATCGGCAAGTTCGTCAACAGCATCGATCTCACCAGTTCAGTCATCTATGAGGCCAACGGGCGCATCGGCGTCGGCACCGGCGCCGTGACGCCGCTCGACATCGTGCACTCGAGATTCACCGACGCGTCTGGGAGCCTGACGGGCCTGGCCGTGCAGAACATGAGCAGCAGCGCCAGCGCGTATTCCGGGATGCTCTTCTACGACCATACGGGCGCGCTGCGCCAGTTCCAGGGCTACAACAACAGCACCGGCGAGTACCGCATCAACAACATCGCGCCCGGCGCCTCCATCAACTTCATGCTGGGCAGCCAGTCGCGGTTCCTCGTGCGGCCGGATGGCAATGTGACCATTGCCGGGAGCCTCTGGAATGCGGGCGGCCGGATTCTGCATACCACCGGGAACGCCAGCGTCTTCGTGGGCCTGAATGCCGGAAATGCCGCCACCGGGGTCACGTCCTTCAACACAGCCATCGGTACATCAGCGCTCCAGAGCAGCACGGGGGATAGCAACACGGCCACCGGCTACCAGGCGCTTTTATTTAACTTAGCGGGGAACAACAACACGGCCAACGGTGCTCGCTCGCTCATCAGCAACGACACGGGGAGCAACAACACGGCCGTCGGCAACAACGCGCTCTCCTTCAACACCGCGGGGAGCAACAACACGGGCCTCGGGGCCGGGGCAGACGTGTCCAGCGCGGGCCTGCAGAACGCCACCGCGATCGGGGCCGGCGCCCAGGTGAACGCCAGCAACAAGATTCGGCTGGGCAATACCGCCGTGACGGTGATCGAGGGCCAGGTGGCCTATACGTTCACGTCCGATCGACTCAAGAAGGAGAACTTCCAGCCGGTAGACGCCGAAGGCGTGCTGCAGAAGCTGCGGCAGGTCGGCGTCACGAGCTGGAACTACATCGGCCAGGACGCCACCACCTTCCGGCACTACGGCCCGATGGCGCAGGATTTCTATGCGGCGTTCGGCCACGACGGCGTGGGAAGCGTGGGGACGGCGACCACGATCAACTCGGGCGACGAGGCGGGCATCCTGATGCTGGCGGTGCAGGCATTGGAGGCACGCACGGCCGAACACCACGCCCGTGAAACACAGCTCAGGCAGATCCTGCAGGCGCAGCAGCAGCGCATCGAGGCGCTCGAACAACGGCTCAACGACGCACTGGCGACGCGGAAGTAACCGTCAGGTCCGTCAGGCTTGATGCGCGCTCCCGCTTTGGTTTCCCATTTGCGGGCGCACGGCTCCGGCTGCGACGCCTTGTTGGCCGGCGTACGGCCGGCCAACCGATCGTACTCGCCGACGGAACGCTTCACAGCGCCTTCGTAAGAGATCTCCGCTCCTGTCCGCCTACGATGTGGACAGGTCGGCCTGTCGCCAGACGGCGAAGGGCTGGCCCGCCTCCCGCGTCCGGCCCAGCCCACGACGCACAGTCCGCGTCGCGGGGACCCCGGGGCAGGCCGTCAAGCGCCAGCGGGGGCGAGTGTCGGCCGGAAGCGCGGGGCCCCGGGCGGTGCTGCGCGACGGTGATCCGTGCATCGCTGGTCGGGCCGCTTGTTCACTGACGGCCAACCCAGTAGCCGGGACGCCGCCGAAGGTGCATCACTGCGAGAACGCGGAGTTCATCGCCGACCATGGAGTACAGCAGACCGTACGGAAACCGATGGCACAGCCGTCGGCGAAGCTGGCCGCGAACGACTGGTGCCGCGTCCGGGTGATCGACGATTGCTTCGGTGCACCGCTGCACCTCTGCGATGAACACAGCCCCAAGGCCGGGCCGCTCTAGTTCGTAGTACTGCGCCGCGTCGTTGAGCTCGCGCTCGGCCAGCTCGTTGAACGTGACGCGCACGGCCTAAACCCGCGCCCGCGCGTCGCGAAACACGTCTTCGGCGGCTCGCGCCGATAGCGCCCCGGTGTCGAGAGCCGCCGCCCGTCGCTCGGCTTCTTCGGCCCAGATCTGCGTGTTCTCTTCGGGCGTGAGTTCGTCAAGGCTCTCGAGCAGTCGCCCCGCGAGCCGCGCCCGTCCCTTCGGATCAAGCCGAAGCGCTTCGGCCTCAAGCTCTTCGATTCTCATGATCCGATCCTACGCTCGTTCGAGGCGTGGCGGCCAGACCATACGGGGTGGCGGAGTAGCTCTCTTTTCGTGAGGCACGGTCGGCCTATCGCCAGACGGCGAAGGGCCTAACCCCGGCGACGCTACTTGCGCGGGAACTTGTCGGGGTTGTCGGTGAAGAGCGCGTCCACGCCGAGCGTGTAGAGGAAGTGCTCCATCTCCGCGGTGACGTTCGCGTAGCCAGGCGTGGCGGCGGCGCGGAACGTGTACGGCGTCACGGTCATGCCGGCGGCGTGGGCCAGCTTGACGAACTCTGGCGCGCGCGTCAGCACCTGCTTGGCCGGGCCGAAGCCGGCAATCACGCCCTTCCAGCTCGCCACCATCGCCGCCGCATCGAATGTGCCACGGACGTCGAACAGGAACACCACCGGCACGCCGATCTTGCGCGCGGCGAGCGCGCGTGCGGTGGACTCACCGAACGTCTGCAGGATGACGGGCGTCTTCGGGTCGGCCGACGGACCGCGCAGCTTCAGGCGATCGAGTGCGGCTTCGACGAGCGCCACGAAGTCCACGTTGCGGCCTTCGTAGATTTCCGGCGTCTTGAGCTCAGGGTAGAGACCGGCCTTGCCGCGGATGAGCGCCACCGCTTCATCGAACGTGGGCACGCGCTCGCCGGCGAACTTCGGGTCGAACCAGCTGCCGGCGTCGAGCGTCTTGATCTCGGCGAGCGTGAAGTCGTTGGCGAGCCACGCCTTCCGCGTCCGCCCCTCGATCTTGACTTCGCTGAACCGCGTGGGGAACTTGGTCTCGACGTCGGTCGTGCGCTCGAGCGAGGCGTCGTGCAGGCACACGAGCACGCCGTCTTTCGTCACCGCGAGATCCTGCTCGACGAAGTCGGCGCCCTGTTCGATCGCCAGGCGATACGCCGCCAGCGTGTGCTCGGGCGCGTAGCCGGAGGCGCCACGGTGCGCGACGTTGACCTTCTTCGCCGTCTGGGCCGTCACCGGCGCCCCCATCGTTCCCGCGAGCATCAGTCCGAGGGCAGCCGCAATCAGTCCACGCATGGCGAATTACTCCTTGGCCGCCATGATTCCATGGGCGGGTAACGAGGCGGTGACGCCGGCCCAGGCCTGCGCCGCGGCAATCCGCTCGCCGAGCGGCGGATGCGAGTAGAAGAGCCACCGCGCCAGTGCGGAGGGCCGTTCCTCCGCCAGATTCTGCTGCGCCAGACGGCGCATCGCCGTCACGAAGGCCTCGGGGTTGCGCGTGAGCTTCAGGGCGAAGTGGTCGGCGCGCCGTTCCTGGGCGCGCGACAACGCGTTGGCAACCGGCAGGAAGAGAAACGACGAGGCGCCGGCAACGAAGAGCAGCAGCGGCGCGCCAGCCGGATCGGCGAGACCACGAAGGCCCAGCCACGGCACCGCCGCCGCCAGCGCCAGGGCGGCCAGCCACGCGCCGGCAAAGAGCGTGGCCGTGCGCAGCGCCATCCCGAGCCAGAGGTCGCCGTGCACGTGATGCGCGAGCTCATGCGCGAGCACCACTTCGATCTCGTCGTCGGAGTAGGCCTCGAGCATCGTGTCCGAGAGCAGGATGCGCCGTGAGCGGCCAACGCCGGCGAGTGCCGCGTTCGCCTTGCGGGTGTGGCCGCTGATCGCCCATTCGTAGACGCCGAGCACCGGCGCCCCGGCACGTTCGGCGATGCGCAGGAGCCGCTCCGAAAGCTCAGGCCGGCGCAGCGGGCGCACGCGATAGAAGATCGGCAGCAGCAGCACCGGCGCGAGGCGCGCCAGCAGCACCATCGCCACGGTGAAGGCCCCGGCGGCGGCCAGCCACCACCAGTCGGGCCAGAGCAGAATGGCCGCGTACACGGCCACGAGGCCGCTCCACATGACCACACCGCTTGCTGTGACCGCCTTTACGTGGTCGGCGAGCCAGTGCGCGAGGATCTGCGTGGTCAGGCCGTAGCGTCGCTCGAGCCAGTAGCCCTGATACCAGGCAAACGGCAGTTCCAGCGCGTTGACGGTGGCGACGAGTCCGGCGAAGAAGAGACCGGCGGCGAGGAGCGGGCCAAACGGCGCGGGCAGCCAGCCCGTGGTCCATTCGAGCGCCCAGCGGATGAGCCCGGCCGCACCCGTGGCCGACAGCAGCAGCAGGAAGAGTCCGACCAGCACCGTGCCGGCGAAGTCGGCACGGCGACGGCGACG
>JBIKUN010000229.1:0-4319 GCA_044347565.1 Vicinamibacterales bacterium
GGCGACGGTGGTACCGGGTGGCCTTGTCTTCGGTCACGGGTCGCGCTCTGGCGCCCCGCCAGAGTACGACAGTCCGTGGGCGGGCCACAACGGGCCCGCCGCGGCCTGTCCCTACGAGCGGCCCACGGTCACGCCGCCGTTCGTGGTCTGCAGGTCGATGCGGGCGCCGCCGCCGTTGAGCGTGCCCTGCACGCGGCGGCGGGTCTGCTCGCCCTCCACCGCCAGCGGCAGCGCGCTCACGTCCACGCGACCGTTCGTGCAGCGGGCCGAGAGGCTGGCCTTCGTGTCGCCCGGCACGTCCAGCCGGACGCCGCCGTTCACGCTCGACAGGCGGACGTCCGCATCCGGGGCAATGGCGCCGGCAATCGACAGCTCGACGCCGCCGTTCGTCGTGCGGGCTTCGACGAGCGACGCGCCGCTGATGGTGCCCTTCACGCCGCCGTTGGTCGTGGTGGCGCGCACTTCCCCGCCGATGTTCTCGAGGCGCACGCCGCCGTTGACCGTGCGAAGGTCCACGTGGACGCCGGCGGGCACGCGGACGATGAACTTCGCCCCGTAGCCGCCGCGCCAGCTCGACGGCCCGCGAACCTCGACGCGCACGCGCGCGGGCGAGACTTCCTCGCGCATTTCGAGCTTGCCGAGCAGTTCACGGGCGGCCTCGTCCGAGGCGCCGGACGCGGTGCGCTCGGCCGTGACTTCGACTTGCGAGCCGGTCCAGGCTTCCGCCCGGACCTCGCCGTTGACGTTCAGGATCTCGATGCGGCCGCCGGAATCGACGGCGTAGGAACGCGTCCAGGTATCGGAGGCCTTGCCAGAGGCGAGGTCGAACGAGAAATCGCCTTCGCCGGCCTTGATTTCACAGCCCGCCGTGAGCGTTGCCACGGCCACCAGGGCCGCCGCCGTCCATCCGCGCCACCCGTGTCCGGTCATGGTCGTGTCCCCCACAGAGGAGACTACGCGCCTGCGGCGCGATTTGTTCGGCCGGCGGCACAGAAGGGCGCGCCGGCCGCCAGGCCTAGTTCATCTGCAGCGAGATGAGCTTCGAGACGCCCGGCTCTTCCATCGTCACGCCATACAGACGATTGGCGATCTCCATCGTCTTGCGGCTGTGCGTGATGATGATGAACTGGGTGCGGTCGGTCATGCCGCGCAGCAGTTCGACGAAACGGCCGATGTTGGCGTCGTCGAGCGGCGCGTCGATTTCGTCGAGCAGGCAGAACGGGCTCGGCTTGTACTCGAAGATCGCGAACATCAGGGCGATCGCCGTGAGCGCCTTCTCGCCACCCGAGAGCAGCATCACGCTCTGCAGGCGCTTGCCGGGCGGCGAGGCCACGATGTCGATGCCGCTCTCGAGCGGATCGGAATCGTCGAGCAGCGTGATGCCGGCCTTGCCACCGCCGAAGAGCGTCTGGAAGGTGCCCTGGAAGTTGGTGTTGATGGCCGTGAACGCCTCGCGGAAGCGCACGTGCGTGGTTTCGTCGATCTTCTTGATCGCCTCGTTGGTCTGCGCGATCGAGTCGATGAGGTCCTGGCGCTGCGTGGTCAGGAACGTGCGGCGCTCGTCGAGTTCGGTGAACTGCTGGATGGCCATCATGTTGACCGGGCCAAGCCGTTCGATCTGCGCGCGCAGTTCGGCGATGGCTTCTTCCGCCGTCATCGCCGCCTGGGCGGCTTCGGCCACGGCAGCATCGCCGGCCACGGCCTCGGCGCCGGTTTCAGCCGCGGCCACGTCGGCGCTGTCATCGCCGTCGGGCGACTCGGCGGCTTCGGCGACCGCGCGGCGGATGACGCGGGCGTCGGGCGCGTGAATGCCCTGCCGCTCCATCTCCGCCACGTCCTCGGCCACCGTGTCGAGATCGGCCTGCACCGCGTCGAGGCTCTGCTGCGCGAGGTGCGAGAGTTCGGCTTCGGCCGTGGCCCGCGAGATGTCGAGCTCGGCGGCGAGCGCCCGCACCGCGTCGAGCGCGCGGCGGGCGTCGCGGATCGACTGCTCCTGACGCTCGGTGGCGGACTTCAGCACCAGCGTCTCGTCGTCGGCCTTGAGCATCTCCTCACGCAGGTCTTCGAGCGCGCGGATGCTTTCGTCGAGCAGCCGCTGCCCTTCGACACCGGCCGCGAGCAGACGCTCGCGCTGCTCGCTCATGATGTTCATGTCGCGGCGGCAGGCGGCGGCGCGTTCGTCCACTTCGCGTGCCGCATCTTCGAGCCGTCGCACTTCGGCCACCACGGCCACCGCGCGTTCGCTGAGCGCTGCCTGCAATGCCCGCGCTTCGGCGGCCTTGTGGCTGAGCGCGTGCAGGTTCTCGCGCGCATCGGCGAGCTGACGCTGGCGTTCCGAGAGCGCTTCCTCGAACATGCCGCGGTCGTCGGTCAGGCGCTCGATGGTGGCCTGCGCCTCGGCCTGCCGCACGTCGATGGCGTCGATGGTCTCGCGGGCGCTGCGGCCTTCGGCGGCCACGAGGTCCACCCGCTGGCGGACGCGCGACTCGTCGGCGGTGGCGCGGGCCACGTCGGCCTGGGCGGCAACAATCGCCTTCTCGTGGCGATGGCCGTCGGCCACGAGGCCGGTCACGGCCGCGCCCGCCACGGCAATCGCGTGCGAGAAGCCCGAGAGTTCGCCGGCAAGGGCCGCAATCGCCAGCTGGTCCTGCTCGACCTTCTCGCGCAGGTCGCGAATCTCGCGCTTGGTGGCGAGGATGCCGGTGGATTCCGTGCGGCTGCCGCCGCTCACGACGTGCGGTCCGCGGTAGACGTCGCCGTCGAGCGTGACGACCGGCACGCCGGCATGCGCGGCGACGATGGCGGCGCGATCGAGCGAATCGGTGATGAGCGCTTCACCCACGACCGCGGCGAGCGCCGCGGCGAAGGGACCCGTGACTCGTACGACGCTCGAGAGCGTCACGCAGCCCTCGGGCACCGAGGCCACGACCGGCGGCGGCACCGCCGTGCGGTCGCTGATGACGATGAAGCCGCAGCGACCGGCCCCTTCCGCGCGCACGATCTGGAAGCCAGCGTGCGCCTGCGAGTGGCTGTCGACGACGACGTGTTCGAGCAGATCGCCGAGCGTCGCTTCGACGGCGCGTTCGTACTTCGGCTGCACGTCCAGATAGTCGGCGAGGGCGCCGCGCTGGCCGATGGACGCATCGGCGCTCGCGAGCAGCATCCGCGCGCCGTCGCTGAAGGCCGCCCGCGCGCCTTCGATCTCCTCGAGCGAGAGCAGGCGGGCGCGGGCGCCGGCGAGATCGTGTTCGCGCTGACGCTTCTCGCGCTCGCGCCACTCGTGTTCGATACGGGCGGTCGCCAGCTCGCGCTCGCGTTCGCTGCGGGCGATTTCGGTGGACGCGAGTTCGCTCTGCGCCTGGCGCAGGGCGCGTGCCGCGCGGTCGCGGGCCTCGACGGCACGGGCCAGTTCGCCATCGAGGTCGCGGGCCTCGACGTCGAGGCGGCCCACAACGGCCGCGGCACGTTCGCGCTCGGAGGTCGCATGATGGATGGCAGTCGTAAGTGCCGTGACGGTGTTCATCACGGCGTAGACCTCGGCGCGCGCCTTCTCGACGGCGCCTTCCACCGTGGCAATCGTCTGCTGCGCCTCGGCGTAGGCCTCGGCCGCGGCGGTGGCGCCATCGGCGGCATCGTCGCGCGCGCGTTCGGCGTCGGCGATGGCAGCCCGCCGCTCTTCGAGCCGCAGGCGCTCGGGCTCGCGGCGGTCTTCGAGCGCCTGGCGCTCGGCGTCGAGTTCGCCGATGCGCGTCTGCAGCATCGCCGCCTGCTGGGCGTCGAGCGCGAGCTGCTGCTGGCGACGGTTGACGTCGAGTTCGCCGGCGTGGGCGGCTTCGCGGACACCGGCGGCGTCCTGCTCGGCCTTCGCCAGTTCGATGCGCACACGCGCCAATTCCGCTTCCACTTCGGCCAGGCGGGCCGACGAGCTCACTTCGTCCTGCCGGGCGTCGGTCAGGCGCGTGCGCGCCGATTCGATGTGTTCGGCGAGGTGGCGGTAGCGCCGCGCGAACAGGACTTTTTCCCAGCGCCGCATCTCGTCGCGCAGCCGCTGGTAGCGGCGGGCCTTGCCGGCTTGACGCTTGAGCGAGCCGCACTGCTTCTCGACTTCGAAGACGATATCGTCGAGGCGCGTGAGGTTCTGCTGGGCCGCGTCGAGCTTCAGTTCGGCGGCGCGGCGGCGGGCCTTGTACTTGGTGACGCCGGCGGCCTCCTCGATGAGTTGACGGCGGTCGGTGGGCCGCGAGCTCAGGATCATGCCGATCTTGCCCTGCTCGATGATCGAGTAGGCCTTGGCGCCGAGTCCCGTGTCCATCAGGAGC
>JBIKUN010000057.1:0-25928 GCA_044347565.1 Vicinamibacterales bacterium
CAGCATAGGTGTCCTTTGGGAGGGGGCAGACCGCGGCCTCGATAGCACGGGTTGAGCGCTGTGTGCATCCCCGCTCATAATCAAGCCCGCGCCATCGCGCCGCCTTTGCCTTCCCCGCCCCGACGTTCCAGCCGCGCCCCTGAGGGGACGGACGCCGCCAAGCTGCCGGCCCCGGCCGTACCGGCCCGCGGCCAGATGCTGGCGGTCTTCGCCGCCGCGCTGGCAGTGCGCCTCCTGCACCTCTGGCAGATGGCGGGCACGCCCTACTTCTCGGTGCTCATGGGCGATGCGCGCGGCTACGACCAGTGGGCCCGGCGCCTCGCCGCCGGCGACTGGGTCGGCACCGACGTCTTCTACCAGGCGCCACTCTATCCGTATTTCCTCGGCGTCGTCTACGCCGTGTTCGGCGCGGACCCGGGCACCGCGCGCCTCGTGCAGGCCGTCATCGGCGCGGCGTCGGCAGCGCTGCTGGCCATGGGCGCGGCGCGCCTCTTCGGCCCGCGCGCTGGCCTCATCGCCGGGCTGACGCTGGCGCTCTACGCGCCGGCGATCTTCCTCGACAGCCTGCTGCAGAAGTCGGTACTCGACGTCTTCTTCGTCGCCGGCATCATCACGGCGCTCGCCTTCGTGCTCACCGGCGACGATCGGCGGCGCACGTGGGCGCTCGCCGGACTCGCCGCGGGGGCGCTGGCCCTCACGCGCGAGAACGCGCTCGTGCTCGTGGCCGTCATCGCGGCATGGATCGCGATCGCCGCGCCGGTGGCGCGCGCGGGCCGCGCGCGGGCGCTCGCGTTCTTTCTCGCCGGCGTCGGCGTGGCGCTCGCGCCGGTCGCCGCGCGCAACTTCGCCGTGAGCGGCGAGGTGTACCTGACGACGTCGCAGTTCGGCCCCAACTTCTACATCGGCAACAACGCCGGGGCCGACGGCTCCTACCAGTCGCTGCGCTTCGGCCGCGGCTCACCCGAGTTCGAGCGGATCGATGCCACCGAACTGGCCGAGCGTGCCGCCGGCCGCACGCTCACGCCGGCCGAGGTGTCGTCGTATTGGACCGGACGGGCCACGGCGTTCATCCGTGAGCAGCCCGGTGCGTGGCTCGCGCTCATGGCGCGCAAAGCGGCGCTGCTCGTGAACGCGCGCGAGGCCATCGATACCGAGAGCCAGGAGTCGTACGCCGAGTGGTCGTGGCCGCTCGGTCTGCTCGGCGTGGCGACGCACTTCGGCGTGCTCGTGCCGCTGGCCGTCTTCGGCGTGTGGGCCACGTGGCCCGACCGGCGGCGCCTGGCCGTGTTCGGCGCGATGGCGATCGCTCTTGCCGCCTCGACGATCGCGTTCTACGTGTTCGCGCGCTACCGCTATCCGCTCGTGCCGCTGCTCGTGCTCTTCGCCGCGGCGGGACTGGCCGCGCTGCCGAGGGTGCTCACCACCACGCCACGGCCCCGGCTCATCGCCGCCGCCCTTGTGACCCTCGCCGTGGCCGCCGTGTGCCAGGCGCCGCTGCTCTCGCCCACGCGCAGCCGCGCCATCACCGAGACGAATCTCGGCACGGCACTCTACGAAGCCGGCCGCCACGACGAGGCGATCGCGCGCTACCAGCGCGCCATCGACGTGCAGCCCGGCTACGTGCCGGCCTTCAACAACCTCGGCGTGACGCTGCGCGCCGCGGGCCGCACCGACGACGCCATCCGCGCCTACCGCGACGGCCTGGCACTGCGCGACGACTACCCCGACCTGCACTACAACCTCGCCAACGCGCTGCTCGCCGTGGGCCGGCCCGACGAGGCGGCGGCGCATCTGCGCAAGGCGGCCGTCGGTACGCCGGACTCCGCTGGGGTGCAGAACAACCTCGGCCTCGCGCTCGTCGAGAAGGGCCAGCTCGCCGAGGCGGCCGTGGCCTTCGAGCGGGCGGCGCAGCTCGATCCGGCCTCGCCGAAGGCCTGGCGCAACCTGGGCAACGTGCGGGCGATGCGTGGCGATGACACTGGCGCGTTCGCGGCGCTCTCGCAGGCGGCGGCGCTCGCCGCCGCCGATGCCGAGTCGCACTACGACCTCGGCGTCTTCCTGCTCGAGCGGAATCGCCACGCCGAGGCGGTGACCGCCTTCGTCAATGCCCTCCGCGTGCGGCCAAACTACGCCGAGGCGTACAACAACCTCGGCATCGCCTACGGGTCGCTCGGCGATCTCGATCGCGCGGTCGCGCAGTTCGAGGCCGCACTCGGTGCGCGTCCCGGCTTCGAGGACGCCGCCCGCAACCTCGCAATGGCCCGCGCGGCCCGCCGCTAGGCGCGCCGCGCCGACGCTGCACGGCAAGTGCAGTGGGCCGAGCATGCAGCGCTTCACCCGCGGCGTCACGCGCTACCCGGCTGGCTGCCCGGCGCCGTGCCCGGCCGGTCAGGTCATCATGCCGAACGCGGCACCTTCGTCGAGCGCATCAATCAGCTCGACTTCAAGTTGTCGCGACGTTTCCAGGTCGGACGCTTCCAGGTGCTGCCGGTGCTCGAGGTCTTCAACCTGAACAACAGCGACGCCATCATCAGCTACGTGACGACCAACGCGCTCAGCGCCTCGTACCTGGCGCCGAACAGCATCATGCAGGGGCGGATGTTCGGGGCCGGCGTCACGACGCGCTGGTGATGCGCGGCATCGAGCAAGGGGCGGCGGCCCAGACAGCTTTCGACGCACGGCGGATGGCGGCAGGAGCGCTGGAGGGTCTCACGAGGCAGCAATCGGCCGCCGCCGCCGTTCCTGCAGGGGCGCTTGCGCGGCGGTACCCCTTCTGACACGCTCAGGGCAGGAGGCGACCATGGCTGCGCTCGACGATCTTCCGCTTGATAGCAGGCGCGGGGACACGGCAGAGATGGGGCCCTCCGCTCCGTCCTCCCCAGGGCCGAGGGTCGTGTGGTTCGGCGTGCTGGCAGCGCTCATCGCGGGCGCCGGCCTCTGGTACGTCGTGACGCGCCAGCGCGCGGCGGACGCCGTGGCGGCGGCCGCCGCGGCCTCACCGCCCGCCGTGGCCTCGCAGGCGCTGGCGGAGGCCGCGCCCGCAACGCCGCCGCTGCCGCCCCTCGCCGAGATGGATCCCGACGTGCGCGAGCTCTTCGCGACACTCGGCACGCACCCCGAACTCCTCAAGTGGCTGGCCACCGACGACCTCGTGGGCGCCATTGCCACGGCCATCGAGCGGCTCGCGGCCGGCCAGTCGCCGGCACGTGACTTGGCGGTGCTGCGGCCCACGCAGGGCTTCGCGGTGACACGCGCGGGTGGCGTCACGCGGCTCGATCCGGCCACGACCACACGCTACGCCCCCCTCGTCGCCGCGGTGACCATGGTGAACCCGGCTGCGGCCGCCACCGCGTTCAGCACGTTGCGTCCTCGCCTCGTGGAGGCGTGGGTGGCACAGGGGCATCCCGAGGGCAGCTTCGACGACGCGGTCCGAAAGGCGATCGCGGTCGTGGCCACGACGCCCGACGTGCCGGCGGATGCCGCGCTCGTGCCCGGCGTGGGCGGCTACGCGTATGCCGACCCGGCGTTCGAACGGCTGCCAGCGGCGCAGAAGCACCTCATCCGCATGGGACCGGAGCACGCGCGGCGCGTGCGTGATGCGGCGCAGCAGTTCGGCGCGGCGCTGGCGGCGGGTCGCACCACCGCCGGGTCGAGCCTGCGGCGTTGACGGTTCACGCCGTTCCGCGACCGGCCGATTACAGGGACGGTTGCGCCCCGGGGGCCCGGCGCGAGACAATCAGCGGAACGCCCTCCATGGAACGCGCCTGCCCCGTCGATCGTCAGCCCGTCTCCTGGGTCCGTGACCCGCGCCGCTGGGCGTTTGCCGGCATCGGCGTCGCCTCGGTGGGCCTCGGCTGGCTGGGCGTCTTCATCCCCGGCCTGCCGACGACGATCTTCCTCATCATCGCGTCCTACTGCTTCACGCGCAGTTGCCCGTGGCTCGAGGACCGGCTGCTGCGCATTCCGCTCTTCGCGCCGTACATGAAGGTGCTCGACGAAGGCCGCGGCATGTCGAGGAAAGCGGCCACGAGCGCGCTCGTGTCGATGTGGTCGTGCGTCGGCGTCAGCCTCGGCGTGCTGTATCTCGCCAGCCGCCTCACGCCATGGATCGCCGCCGCCATCGTGCTCGCCGCCGTGGCCGGCACCGGCATGATCCTGCTCTACGCGCGCAAGCCGCACCCCGCGGCGTAAGGCGGCGGCGCATCCGCGCCCGTCGCGTCCTGTCCCAGTCCGGCGTATCGTGTGGCCGGAGGCCCGCATGGTTCCCGTGTCCCGTTTCACCCTCGCACTCTCGCTGGCTGCCCTCACGGCCGGCATCGTCATGGCCACGGTGGTCATTCCGCTGGCCCAAGGAGGCCGTTCCGTGATCCAGCGTTCGAATCCCCCGGGGCTCTCGACGCCCACCGGCTACTCGCACGTCGTCTCGGCCACCGGCGGCCGCACCATCTACATCTCGGGCCAGGTGGCCTTCGACGCGAAGGGACAACTCGTGGGCAAGGGCGACCTCGCCGCGCAGACACGCCAGGTCTTCGCGAACCTCGAGACGGCGCTCACGGCGGCCGGCGCCACCTTCAACGACGTGGTCAAGACGAACTACTACATGCTCGACGCCGCGCAGGTGGGCGTCGTGCGTGAGATCCGTTCGAAGTACTTCACGAAGGAGCTGCCGGCGAGCACCCTCGTCGAAGTGCGCCGCCTGGCGAATCCCGACTTCCTCATCGAGATCGAAGTCATCGCCGTGGTCGCGCAGTAGCCGCCACTGCCGAACGAGGCGGCCCGCCGGGCGTGGTATCGTCCACGCCCGGAGGGCAGCATGCGTCGCTCGAACGTTCCGGCCGCCGTCGGTGGTCTCGTCCTCGCGGTCACCGCGGGGCTTCTGCCGGCTGAGGCGCGCCAGCCGGCCGCGCGCGGGCCGGAACCCGCCGTGCGGGCCGCCTACGACGCCGCCCTGCGCGATCTGCCGTTCGCCGACACGCAGGACTTCGCCGATGCGCGCCGCGGCTTCATCGCCACGCTGCCGCCGCGTGACGCCGGGCGCTACGGCTTCCTCGAGAACGAGACGGCGCCGGACACGGTCCATCCGAGTCTGTGGCGGCTGGCGCGGCTGAACGCCATCCACGGCCTCTTCGAGGTGGTGCCCGGCGTCTATCAGGTGCGCGGCTTCGCGCTCGCCAATGTCACGTTCATCGAAGGCGCGACCGGCCTCATCGTGGTCGACCCGCTGGGCTCGGTGGGTGCCGCCCGTGCCGCGCTCGATCTCTACTACGCACATCGGCCGAAGAAGCCGATCACGACCATCATCTATACGCACAGCCACAGCGACCACTACGGCGGCGCCCGCGGCGTGGTCGATGCGGCCGCTCTGGCCGCCGGCCGCGTGGCCGTCATCGCGCCGGCCGGGTTCATGGAGGAAGTGATCGACGAGTCGGTCGTGGCCGGCAATGCCATGAGCCGTCGCGCCGCCTATCAGTTCGGCGCCCCGCTGCCGCGCGGTCCGCGCGGGTCGGTGGACGCGGGCCTCGGCAAGATCGATTCGGTGGGCGCGCCCGGGCGCTCGCTCGTGGCGCCGACGATCGAAATTACACGTTCGCTCGACCGCCGCACGATCGACGGCGTGGCGATGGTGTTCCAGCTCACGCCGCAGTCGGAAGCCCCGGCCGAGATGCACCTGTTCCTGCCCGCACACAAGGTGCTGAACCTCGCCGAGAACGCCACGCACACGATGCACAACCTGCTGCCGCTGCGCGGCACCGAAGTGCGGGATTCGCGGAGCTGGTCGGCCTACCTGAACGAGGCGCTCGAACGCTTCGGCGCCGAGACCGACGTGCTCATCGCGCAGCATCACTGGCCGGTCTGGGGGCGGGAACGCGTGGCCACGGCGCTCGCCAATCAGCGCGATCTCTACAAGTTCCTGCACGACCAGAGCGTGCGGCTCATGAACCACGGCTACACGCCCGCCGAGATCTCCGAGCAGCTCACGCTGCCGCCGGGTCTCGCGCGCGACTGGGCGGCGCGCGGCTACTACGGCACGCTCTCGCACAACGCGAAGGCGATCTACCAGAAGTACATCGGGTGGTACGACGGCCATCCCGCGAACCTCAACCCGCTGCCCGTCTCGGACGGCGCGGAGAAGTACGTGGCGTACATGGGCGGCGCGGCCGCGGTGGTCGCGAAGGCGCGCCAGGACTTCGCGCGCGGCGAGTTCCGCTGGGTGGCGGAGGTCATGCGGCACGTGGTGTTCGCCGACCCGGCCAACGCCGAGGCCCGCGCCCTTGGCGCCGATGCGTTCGAGCAGCTCGGGTATCTGGCGGAGTCGGCCACGTGGCGCAACGCCTATCTCCTTGGCGCGCAGGAACTCCGGCAGGGACCGCCGACGGCGCGGCCGTCGAGCCTCGACCGTGAAATGGTGCAAGCGATGACGGTTGCGAGCGTGTTCGACGTACTCGGCACCCACGTGAACGCACCGAAAGCCTGGGCGCGCGACGTGATCGTGAACTGGACGTTCACCGACACGCGTGAGCAGATTGCGGTGACGCTGCGCCACGGCGCGGTCACGCACGTCACCGGGAAACGCGCGGCCAACGCTGCCGCCACCGTGTCGCTCACACGTGCCGCCTTCAATGAACTCGTGCTGGGCCGCCAGACACTGCCCGCGGCGCAGGCGGCGGGCACCGTGACCGTCACCGGCGACAGCACCGCCGCGGCGATGCTCTTCGAGGTGCTCGACCGCTTCGACGCCGGCTTCCCGATCGTCGAGCCGCGGCGACCACGCTAGTCGCTACGGCGGCGCCGGCCCGCGCAGGCGCGCGCGCTGCTCGGCAAGCCGCCGGTGATACGACTCGGCATCGCCGAAGTCGAAGAAGCGGTGGTAGCGCGCGTGCGGCGATTGCACGGCGCGCGCGTGTTTGATGGGACACCAGTACTGCTCGGTGCGCGCGGCCACCTCGCGCACGTAGGCGACAAGGCCGTTCACGTACGCACAGAACGTGCAGTGCACCTTCTCGATGGCGTTCAGATACCGCAGCGTGTGACGGTCGAGCACGAAGTACGAGCGGCGCCGCACCGGCGCGATCCCGTAGATCGGGAAGCAGATCCACTGATAGACCGAGACCCACAGGTCCAGCAGCACGAACGGCACGAGCAGCGAGTAGATGATTGGAGCCGTGAGCAGACTCCACGGGTTGGCCCCGATGAGATACGCGGGCAGGCTCTGACGGAGCCGCGCGTGCAACTCGTGCACGTCGCGGTCGAACTCGGCGCGCCCGCGGCGCATCCGGAAGCGCCAGCGCGCCTGCTGCGCGCGCGCCGCGGCCGCCGCCTCGCGTCTGAGCGCCCGCAGCCGACGGGCCACGGACCCCCCGGGACGCCGCTCCCGGGGCATTACCGCTGCGGTCTGAGAGGTCATCGCCGCGCTCCACCGCTGTTCCCTGCAAGGGGCGAGCCACGGCGAGTCGCTCGCCTGGCGAGGCGCGGGCTGAGGGCGGAGGTCACGCGGGCGCGGAATCGCCTGGCAGGCCGGAAAAAGCCGCCGCGACACGGGGCTAACGCGCAGCCGCAGGCTGCGCCGCCGACGCGTGCGCGAAGGCCCAGTAGAGCTGGCGCGCCCTGCGGTAGACGGGACCAGCCTCGAGCGTGCGGCCTTCGTAGCGCACGCACGGCACGACCTTGCCGTGGTTGCCGGTCGAGAACATCTCGTCGGCCTCGTGCAGTTCGGCCGGACGGATGGTGCGCTCCCGCACGTCGATGCCGTCGCCGCGCAGCAGCCCGATCACGCGCTGGCGTGTGATGCCGTTCAGGAAGGTGCCGTTCGGCACCGGCGTGTGCACTACGCCGTCCTTCACGACCATGATGTTCTGCGCGGTGAGCTCGGCGACGTTTCCGATCGGGTCGCACATGACCGCGTTGTCGAAACCGCGCCGCTTCGCGTCGGCGATGGCGAGGCCGGCCATCGGATAGAGACACGCCGCCTTGGCGTGCGTGGGCGCCTGCTCGGGGCTGCAGCGCCGGTACGGCGACAGGCACAGCGAGAACCCGCGCAGCGGGTCCGGCAGCGGCGACTTGTGGATGACGACCGCAAACTGCGTCGAGTCGGGATCGACGGCCACGAGGCCGGTCTCGGCCCAGAACATCGGCCGGATGTAGAGCGCCGCATCCGCGGGGAACATCGCGATGCCCTCGCGGGCCAGTTCGAGCACGCGCTCGGCGGTGACCGGCGGCTTCATCAGCAGCCCCTCGGCCGAGCGGATCGACCGCGCGCAGTGCAGGTCGAGATCCGGCGCCACCCCTTCGAACGCCCGGGCGCCGTCGAAGACGGCATTGGCCAGCCAGGCCGCGTTCGTCGCCGACGTCATCAGCGGCACTTCGCCCGTGCCCCAGGTTCCGTTGTAGTAGCAGATGGACGTCACGGTGTCGTCGAGCATGGCCCAGCCTCCCAAAGTGTTGGATTATAGTGGCCTTCTGACGAAACCCACGCGATCGCGCCTCGACAAGCGCCTCCGGGCCGACCAGCCCGGCCTCTCCTGGGCGAAGGTCCGTGCCGCCATCGAACGCGGCCAGGTCACCGTGAACGGCACTGTCGAGCGCGATCCCGGCGCCGACGTGCTCTCGACGGCCACGGTTGTCTTCGACGTGAATCGGCCCGCGGTGCGGCCGGCGCGCTCGCGCTTCGGCCGGCTCTACGAAGACGAACACATCCTCGTCATCGACAAGCCGGCAGGACTACTCACGATCCCGGTGGACAAGGACGACGGCGCGAGCGAAGACACCGTGCTCAGCCGCGTGCGCGAATACATGGATCGCCGCCGCGGCCCCGGCGGCTACGTGGGCACGCTGCACCGTCTCGACCGCGATACGTCTGGCGCGTTGGCGCTGGCGCTGTCGCGCGAAGCGCACGACGCAGGCCGCGCGCAGTTCGGCCGACACGAATTCCATCGTCAGTACATGGCGCTCGTCGAAGGGGTGCCCACACCAGCCATCGGCACCATTGAGGCGGCCGTGGCCGAGGGCTACACGGCCGGCCGCCGGCGGCTCGCCGGCCCTGGCGAAGAAGGCATTCCCGCCATCACGCACTACGTCGTGCGGCAGGCCTACGGCACCGGCGCCGCGCTCGTCGAACTCACGCTCGACACCGGCCGCCAGCACCAGATCCGCCTGCATATGCAGCACATCGGCCACCCGGTGCTCGGCGATCGTGTTTACGGCACGCCGGAAGGGGCCGAGGCCGCCGCGCGGCAGATGCTGCATGCGTGGACGCTGTCGTTCCCGCATCCCGTGACCGGCGTGCGCGTGTCGGTGGAAGCGCCACCGCCCGACGACTTCATCCGCATGCGCGCGCGGATGCGCGGCTGGCGGTAACGGCCGATCAGGGTGCGTCGTCGGTCAACGCCGCGACGTCCGCCAGGTCTTTCGGCCTCGCGGCTGCCCGCTTGTTCTTCAGGAACTCGGTGCGGCCGATGAATGAGACGGCGTGCGGGCCGAGCGGGCCAGCCTCGCGACCAGCCCAGACTTCATCCCACGTCACGCCGTCAACGGCGCTCATGACGTGCAGTTGCACCGGCGGCACGCCCATCTCGATGACCGTGCGCGGATTCGTCACGCCAGCCGGCGTCAATCCGCCCGCGGGGAAACCGAAGTCAGCGATGGCATCGAGGAGCGCCTGGGCGTTCTCGAGCGTCGGGCGCACGAGAATGTCGAGATCACCCGTGTAGCGAGGCACCCCGTGAAACGCGAGCGCGTGAGCGCCCACGATCACGAACTCAACGCGCCGGGCGTTCAACAGTGCGCAGAACTCGCTGAAGTCTGGCGCCAGGTCCACTCCACTGCCTCCGGAGGAATTCGACCGCTGCGAGGCGCTCGACGGCCGGCCGCGAGAGCCAGAAGCGCAGCGCGCTCGCCGCAGAGCCATGATCGGCAGCGGTGATCGTCTTCGGCGCTGCCGTCCGGTCCATGCGAAACTCCATCTCTCGATTGTAGACCCGATTCCGGGGAGTCCACGGTGCCCTTACGACACGCGCTCTCTGCCGTCCTGCTGGCGGCCATCACGAGTCTCGCCGCGCAGGCCCAGCCCGCTGCCACGCTGCAGGTCACGCTGCTCGGCACGGGGAATCCGCGGCCGAACATGGAGCGCTTCGGGCCATCGATCCTCGTCGAAGCCGGCGGCCAGCGGCTGCTCATCGATGCCGGCCGCGGCGCCGCGCAGCGGCTCTTCGCCATCGGCCAGCGCGACGTGCTCACCGGACTCGACGCCGTGCTGCTCACGCACCTGCACTCGGATCACACCGTGGGGCTGCCCGACGTGTGGCTCACGCCGTGGATCTTCGGACGGGCCCGGGCACTGACGCTCATCGGCCCGGCCGGCACGGCCGACATGGCGCGGCATCTCACTCAGGCCTATCAGTGGGACATCGCGACGCGCACGAAAGACGAAGGGTTCCCCGCCGAGGGCATCCGCGTCGATGCGAAGGACGTGACACCCGGCGTGGTCTACGACCGTGACGGGTTGCGCGTCACGGCGTTCTCGGTCGATCACGGGGCGTTCGCCGTGCCGGCGCTCGGCTACCGGGTGGACTACCGCGGCCGCTCGGCGGTCGTCTCGGGCGACATGCGCTTCGACGAGCGCATCGTCGAACACGCGAAGGGCGTGGATGTGATGGTGGTGGAGGTCATCAGCCCCGAGGTGGAAGCGCGCCGGGCGCAGGTGCAGGATCCGAAGGCACTCGCGCGCATCCTCGCGCGCCACATCAGCCCGGATCAGGCCGGGACGCTCTTCACGAAAGCGGCGCCGCGTCTTGCGGTCTTCACGCACATCGTGCCGTCACCGGCCACGGCCGAAGACCTGGTGCCGGTGGCGCGAAAGACCTATGCGGGGCCGCTTGCCGTGGGTTACGACCTCATGACGATCGTCATCGGCGCCACCGTGGACGTGTTTCCGCGGCGCACGATGAGCGACCAGTAGCGTCCCGACCGGCGCCGCCAACTCCGACGCCCGGGAGGCTGCTGGCTGGGCCAGAACGGCGGACGTGGCCGAGGTGGTCGTTCCCGAGGGCAAGACGGTCACGAAGACGTTCACCATGGACCTGCCCGTGCCCGGCCCGGGTTGACGCCGCCCCCCGCGGTGCACGACCATCGGCCACCCGGCTTCGCGAGGTTCCATGACCAGAGTGCGTCCGTTCGCCGTCGTCTGCCTGCTCGCCATGTCCGCCGCCTGCTCCGCGCCGCCCCCGGCGGCGCCGCCCGCGGCGCCCTTCTCGGTTGTCGAGGCCAGCATGGCCGACATGCAGAAGGCGATGGCCGAGGGCCGCGTGACCTCGCGGCAGCTCGTCGAGCAGTACCTCCAGCGCATCGCCCTCTACGAAGAATGGCTGAATGCGACGATCGCCGTGAACCCGAAGGCGCTCGAGGAAGCGGATCGCCTCGACGCCGAACGCAAGGCCGGCACGCTGCGCGGGCCGCTGCACGGCATCCCCGTGGCGCTCAAGGACAACATCCACACGACCGACATGCCCACGACCGGCGGCGCGGTGGCCTTCGAAGGGTTCATCCCGCCCCATGAAGCCACCCTCACGAAGCACCTGAAGGACGCCGGCGCCATCATCCTCGCCAAGACGATGATGACGGAGCTCGCGAACTTCATCGCCCAGGGCATGCCGGGCAACTACAACGGCCTTGGCGGCTACGGCATGAACCCGTACGATCCGCGCCGCGATCCGCGCGAGGCGACCGGCGACGGCCGGCCCGTGGCGAACACTGGCGGGTCGAGTTCCGGCGTGGGCACGGCCGCCAACTTCTGGGCAGCCAACGTGGGCAGCGAGACGTCGGGCTCGATCCTGAGCCCGTCGAACCAGAACATGCTCGCCGGCATCAAGCCCACCGTGGGCCGCATCAGCCGCTACGGCATCATCCCGATCACGGCCGACCAGGACACCGCCGGCCCGATGGCGAAGACCGTGGCCGACGCGGCGCTGCTGCTCGGCGCGATGGAAGGCGCCGCGCCCGATCCGAACGACGCCGCCACGAGCCTCTGCACGCCGCCGCCCAACCGCGACTACTCCGTGCACCTGAAGCGCGACGGCCTCAAGGGCGCGCGCATCGGCATTCCGCGCGCGTTCTACTTCGACAAGCTCACCGTGCCCGGCGAGAAGGAACCGCGCGGCGGCCTGAACGAGGCGCAGGCGAAGGTGATGGCCGAGGCCATCGAGGTGCTGAAGAAGGAAGGCGCGATCATCGTGGATCCGGCCGACATCCCGAGCGTCGTCGACACCGACGCAGCGAACAACTTCCTCGCCTGGGGTACCTGCTCGGGCACCGACGGCGCCAGGGGCAAGGACGCCAACTGCTCGGTCGTGCTCAAGTACGGCATGAAGCGCGACTTCAACGCGTGGCTCGACACGCTCGACGACTCGGGCCCCGTCTCGACGCTCGCGGAACTTCGCGCCTGGAACCTCGCGCACCAGAGCCGCGGTGCGATCAAGTACGGCCAGGCGAACCTCGACGTCTCGGACGAGATGGACCTCGAGAAGGACAAGCCGCGCTGGGAGGCCGACCGCGCGAAGGACATCCGCCTCGGCGGCACGCACGGCATCGACGAGGTGATGAAGGCGCAGAAGCTCGACGCCATCCTGTTCCCCGGCGCAAGCGGCGCCGGCCTCGCCGCCAAGCCCGGCTATCCGACGGTGATCGTGCCGTTCGCGATGGTGCCGAACGCGCCGACGCCGGCCTTCCCCGAAGGCTTCGAGGCGAAGCCGATTCCCTACGGCGTGAGCTTCACCGGCATGGCGTGCAGCGAACCGCGGCTCATCGAGCTCGCTTACGCCTTCGAGCAGGCTACGAAGAAGCGCACACCGCCAGCGTCCGCGCCATAGCGCGCCGAACATCGTGCGATTCAGGTCCCTGCGCAGCCGGCTCCTCGTCTCCATCGGCACGCGGGTCGTGGCGCTCACGGACGCCACGCTCACCTATGTGGGCCGGCTGGTCAGCCCGGCGGTGACCGAACGCGTGTCGGCGGACCTGCTGAAGAGCCGCGACACGCTCGTCGCCGCCCCGGCTCTTCAGAACGTCAGCGCGAAGACCGCGTTCACATGATGATTCACGCGGTTGCTGCCGGATCCGTAGCGCGTCTGCAGCCACTTGTACTCGACCGACGCCGAGACCTCCGGCGACAGCTTCACAATGACGTTGCCGAACGCGCTTGTGTTGCGCAGGCGTCCAGCGCTGCCGAATCCGTCGGGCCGGCGATCGAGCGCGGCGCCGCCGTTGAGCGACAGGCGCGTGGCCGCTGCGAGGCGCGCTTCGATCCAGCCGCCTGCGGAGCGCCCGGGCTGTCCGACGCCCGATCCGTAGGCGTCGAGTTCGTCGGCCAGATAGGCCTCGCCCGCGAACCCGACGCGGCCCACCCGCAGATTGAGGTCGAGGGCGCCGGCCGAGGCCGGAATGAGCCGTCCGGCCTCGCGAATCCAGCCGTAGTGGCCCGACACGCCCACCTGCGCTTCCGCAGCGCCCTCCGGCGTGCCGCGACCGTAGCCCAGATGGCCCTGGAACGCCGGCCGCTCGGACCGTTCGCCGCCGCCGGCCTCAGGCGCGAACACGTAGCTCGTGCCGGCATCGCCGGCAATCGGCGCCACGATGCCGCTCGTGAGCGTGAAGCCGCGGAAACGCTGCTCGACGCGTACCTGCGGCGCCCGCAGGTAGAGGTTGCCGGCGCGAAAGAACTGCGGGAAGGCGAACGAGGCGAGCGACGTCGGATCGCGCGGCGCCAGCATCACATGGTCCTGTCCGAACTGCACGGCCGTGCTGCCGTGTTCGAGGCGGCCGAAGGCGTAGAGCAGCCGCGGCAGACCCATCACCGGGCCGGTGACGAAGCCTGGTGTACCGCCGAAGAAGTCGACGATGAGCGCGCCCTTGCCTTCCCACGCGCCAACGCTGATGCCGCGCACGTCGAAGCCGAGGCGGCTCTGGCGCATGGTCGAGGTCATCGAGCCGCCGGCGGCGGTGCCGACGATGTTCGGACTCTCGAGCCAGTTGGCATCGCCCGAGTTGTAGACGGTGTTCGAGAGGATGGTGCCGGTGAGCGTGACCGGGAACTTCGAGGCTGCCTCGACCTTCACCTGCGCCAGTTCCTCGACCTGCGCCTGCACCATCTCGGGTGGCAGCGGCGCGGCGGGGGCCGTCGAAACCGCGCGCAGCGTGCGCAGTTCGCCGGCGAGGGCCTGCAGTTCGCGGCGCAGCTCGTCGACTTCGTCGCGCAGCACCTCGACCTCGCCGCGCGTGGCCAAGGCGGACGCGGCCGCACCCGCGCGCGCGGGCATCGCGAGGCCTCTGCGCAGAGCGGCGAGATCATCGGCGCGCTGCGCGAACGCGGGGGCCGCGGCGGCGAGGCACGCGCCCGCGATGACGAGGCGGGCGCGCGTGTGCCAGGAGAGACGTGCGTGTCTGGACATGCGGCCATTGTAGAGGCCGCCCTGCCTCAGAACACGAGGCCGCGACGAAGGATTGGAGAGCCGTGCGGTCAGCGGCCGCCGAGGAACTTGCCGAGCATGCCGGCCACGTCGTCCACGACCGATCCGTCGCGGTCGCGATCGAGCATCGGCGTGAGCATGTCGAGCAGCCCACCGCCCGCAGCACCGGCGCCGAGGTTCGCGCCGAGCCCGCCGGGCAGCCCCGCGGGCGCCCCGCCGGCGCGCTTCGCCATCGCGCCCATGACCATGGCGGCGACGACCGGCAGCATCTTCTTCATGATGTCTGGTCCGACGCCGGTCGATGCGGCGGCCTGCGCGGCCACCTGACGGCTGACGTCCTTGCTGCCGAGGATGTGGCCGAGAATGCCGTTGCCGTCGGCCACGGTCTCCGGCCGCGTGAGCGACCCGAGGTCGTCGAGATAGCTGCCGTGACGGCCGCCCGACAGGGCCTTCGTCAGGCCTTCGAGGCCGCCGTCGCGGGTGGCGTTCTTCGCCAGACCGGCCGCGAGCGCCGGCACGAGCGCCGAGAGCGCCGCGCTGGCCTGGTCGTCGCCGAGACCGAACTGCTGACCGAGCTGCTTCACGGCGCCGCCGCCCTGAGCGGCCATGAGGGCTTCGAGGATGTTCATGAGGGTGCCCCGTGCTTAGGACGACTGTTCCGGCGTGTCGTCGTCGCCGTCGTTCTCGTCGTCGTTGAGGTCGGAGAGATCATCCCCCCACGGATTGGCCTGCGGCCCGGGCACGATGCCGGCGATGTCCGGGTCGATGCCCGGAGGCGCATCGGGCGAGTTGGCGCGGCGCTCGCGCGCGTCCGCCCGCTTCTGCGTCTTCTGCTTCTGCCGATCCTGTCGAGCGCGTTCACGATCGCGCTTACTGCGGGGACGTCCCTGGAACATGCAACACTCCGATGCGCGCCGGCGGGGGGCGAACCGCGCGCGCCAGCTCCACGAAGCGTGGAACCGCCGCGGCGATCTTATCAGTCCTGATGCCGTTGCGCCGGTCGATCACCCGGAGCGGCGGAAACGCTGGCATAGGCTCGGCGGCGTGGCGTCTGGCGCGGTCACGGCCACCTCAGCCACGCTGCTGGCGGCGTTTACCGACCCGCGGCCGGCCACGCCCGCGCTGTGGCTGGATACGGGCCGCGATCTGGCCAGCCCCCGCCGCGAGCGGCACGCGCGCCCGCCTGCGCACGTTCGGCCGCGGCCCCTTCAGCTTCACGGTGGCCTTTCAGGCGCTCTTCTACCACCGCACGCCGATCGCCGACGTGTGGGACGACCACGACGACATGCTGGCCTGCGACGACGGCCGGCATAACCCCAACGGCGGCTTCGTCGTGGCACAGGCGGCGCCGCTCGATCGGTGCGTGCGGTCAAAGGGCGGCCCGCATTCGCACGAACCGCCGCAGCAGAAGAGCAGCCGGTTCGCGACGCTGCAGGGCTACCGGTGTCTCGGCAGCGGCAGGGCCGCGCCCGTGCGGGGGTCGCGGCTGCGGCTCGAGTGCGTGGGCGATCGCTGCACGCTCGTGCCGTAGACCGGCGCGCGTGGCGCTCAGGCGCCGGCGTTCTTCGCGGCGACGAAGTCCACGAGCGCCTCGAGCCGGTGCACGCGCGGGCAGTCGGCGTGGTCGTAGAGGGCGGCGATGTCGAAGAGCACGGCCTCGGCCAGCCCGGCGGCCCGGGCGCCGGCGACGTCGATGTGGAAGAAGTCGCCGACGTGCATCGTGGACGCCGCCGCAGCGCCACTTTCGGCGAGCGCGAGGTGGAAGAGGCGCGGGTCAGGCTTCTCGACGCCGAAGTGATGCGAGTCGAGGATGACGTCGACGTGCGGCGTCAGGTGTACGCGGTCGAACATCGCGTGCAGACGGCCGTTGGCGTTCGACACGACCACCAGAACCACGTCGAGCGCGCGCAGGCCGCGCAGCATCGGCACGACATCGGCCGGCACGTGTTCCCACACGTTGTGCACGTCGTGGTAGGCGCGTACTTCCGCGAGTGCCTCGCTCGCCGCCGGCGTCGACGCGTCGAGCCCGGCGTGGCGCAGCACCGACTCGAAGTAGATCCAGCCGCGCTGCCGGTCGTCGGTGCGCGCCATGAGCGTGGCGAGATCCATCTCGCGCTTGGCGTGCGGTTCAGCCGCCGTGAGGGCCTCGGTGGTCGTGGCCACACCCCGCCGCGTCAGCGCCTCGGCGACACGCGCCCAGTTCGGGTGCACCAGCACGCCGCCGGCGTCCAGGAACACGGTCTCGATCGCGCGTGAGGAGCGGACGGTCATGGACGGATGATGGCGCGCACGTCGCCGCGCACACCCGAGAGATTCACCGGCGGATCACCGGCCGGGAGCGAGCGGTGGTATTCGACCATCGGCCGGTCGTCGGTGAGCAGCGGCCCGGCGCCGACGAAGGCGCGCAGTTCGTCGGGCCCGGCCACGTACCACGACGCCAGCGTCTCGAAGCTGTCGAGGCCGACCTCGTCGAGCGCGAGCCGCGTCTCGTGCCGCAGCCGCTTGGCGTCCACGAGCGCTGGTGAGAGCGTGAGCGGCGTCACCGATCCCACCATCAACTGCCCGTCGAACCAGAGCGTCGTGTGCGGAAAGACGTCGAGGAACGTCCGCATGATGAGCTTGTACTGCGAGTCCGGGCGGTGGCCGATCCACTGCAGCGCCAGGCCGCCCTCGGCGAGTGCGTCGCGCACGAGCGTGAAGTACTCGCGCGAGTAGAGATTGCCGGCGCCAGCGTGGATGGGCTGAATGAGATCGGCGGTGACGACGTCGAAGCGGTCGCGCGTGCGGGCGAGGAAGTTGCGGCCATCGTCCACACGCAGCGTGACGTTGTCGCGGTGGAGCACGTCGTAGCTGACGTGGCGGAAGAACTCGGCGCCCTTACGCACGCTGTCCGAGAGCTCCACCACCTGCACGCGCGTGTCGTGCTGGCTGACCGCCCCGGGCGTGGCGCCGCCGCCGAGGCCGACGACGAGCGAGCGCTTCGGGTTCGGGTGCAGCACCATCGGCAGGTGGCCGATGATGCGGTGCAGGCGCACCATCTCCGGCGCATCCGACGCCTGGTGCAGGCCGTCCAGGTACATCAGCCAGCCGCGGAAGGCACCCGTGTGGATGCTGACCGACGTCTGCACGCCTTCCTCGCGCCAGAAGATGCGTTCGTTCGGGCCGTGGCGCCGCGCCAGCGTGACGTCGAAGGGATCCGGCACGAGACGCGCCGCGCCGGCAAAGAGCGCCACGAGCACGACGGCCGGCAGCCAGCGGCGGCGCGGGAGGAACATCGCGAGGCTCGTGAGCAGGTAGAGCGCGGCGAGCGCGATGAGCGCCTTGCGGCTGCCGAGCCGCGGCAGCAGCACGAAGCCGCCCACGACGGCGCCGGCGATGCCGCCGAGCACGTTGGCGGAATAGAGCGTGCCCACGGGCCGCTCGGCCTCGCCGGCCGTGCGGCCGGCCCGCGTCCAGAGCGCGATGGCCACCGGGAAGGCGTAGCCCATGAGCAGCGACGCCGGCAGGATCGCCGCCGCGGCGCCCTGCGTGAGCCCCGAGGTGCGCCAGCCGGCGGCGTAGGTGGCGCCGAGGAACGCGAGCGACAGCAGCACGACGACGCTCGTGGCGCCCTGCACCCACGCGAGCGTGGCGCCCCAGGCGCGCGGCGTCGCGAGATGCCGCGCGGCGAGCGCGCTGCCGCCGGCGATGCCGGCGAGCACGGTCGCGAGCATCGTGGTGAAGGCGTAGGTGGTCGCCGGCAGGAACTGCACGAGCACGCGGAACCAGACGATCTCGAGGGCGAGGGCGGCAAAGCCCGACACCGCCATGACGACGAGCACCGTCGTCGCGGGCACCACGTCGGACGTCGCCGGCGCAGCCGTGGCCGCCGGTGCGTCGGCGACGGGCCCGGCCGCGACGGTGCGCCCGCTCAGCCACCACGCGCCGGCTGCGACCAGCAGGTTCAGCGTGGCCGCCAGGTAGAACGTCCGCTGGATGCCGAGGCTGCCGATGAGCACGTAGCCCGTGAGCAGGGCGCCCGTGAGCGCGCCGGCGGTGTTCACCGCGTAGAGTGCGCCCAGCCGCGAGGCCGACGCCGCGCGCACGATGGGCGCGTGGCTCAGCACCGGCAGCGTCGCCCCCATGAGCACGGTGGGCACGAGCAGCACGGCCGACGAGCACACGAAGCGGGCCACGGTCAGCAGGGCCAGCGAGTCTGGCGCCGCATCCGAGATCGGCCGGTACAGCTGCGAGGCCAGGGTCAGCAGCACGGGCGTCGCAAGCGCCGACACGGCGATGCCGGCCTCGAGCGCCGCGAACACCCGCAGCGGGTGCCCACGCCGGGCCACCCGTTCCGCCAGCACGGCGCCAAGCGCGAGACCCGCCATGAAGCTTGCGAGCACCGTGCTCGCCGCGTGCACCGTCACGCCGAAGACAAGCGCCAGCAGGCGCAGCCAGAGCACCTGATAGGTGAGGCCGCACACGCCCGAGGCGAAGAACAGCAGGCAGAGGGGGACGAATCCGGAGAGGCGACGCATCAGGCAGACATCACGGGCACGCCATGCTCCGCCATTCGGCCCATCTTCCGCAACTGCCGGGATAGCGCCACCTCGGCCTTACCGGGGCACCCTGGTCCCTACGGCCGCGGACGGCGTCCCCACGCAGGCGGGGCCGGCTCCGTGCGCAGCCGCGTCGGCGGTGCGGCCTTGAGCGCCTTCATTGCTTCTTCCACCGCCCGCTCGAGTTGAGGATCTTTGCCGACAATCACGTCCTTCGGCCAGTTCTCGACCTCGATGTCGGCGGCCACGCCTTCGTTCTCGACGGCCCACTTCCCGTCCCGCGTGAAGAAGCCGCCGCGCGGGGCGATCATCGTGCCGCCGTCGATGAACGGCGGCGTGTCGGCCGTGTGCACGAGGCCGCCCCAGGTGCGCGTGCCGACGAGCGGCCCGATCTTCCGCCGCCGGAACATGTAGGGCATCAGGTCGCCGCCCGAGCCGGCCATCTCGTTGATGATCATGACCTTCGGCCCCCAGATGCCGGCGCCGGGGCTCGTGAACGGCACGCGGTCGCCGGCCACGTTGTTGAAGTAGCCGTCGAAGTCGCGCTGCAGCACGTCGATGATGTAGTCGGCGGCCGAACCGCCGCCGTTGTAGCGTTCGTCGATGACCGCGCCGGCCTTATGCTGCTGCGCGAAGTAGTAGCGGTTGAAGCTCACGTAGCCGGGTTGTCCCGTGTTCGGCACGTACACGTAGGCGAGCTTCCCGCCCGAGAGCTTCTCGACGAGCCGGCGGTTGTCTTCGACCCAGGCGCGCGTGCGCAGCGCCTGATCGTTCGCCACCGGCACCACGGTGACCCGGCGCGCGCCCGTGAGCGTCGGCTGCGCATTCACGGTGAGCACCGTCTGCCGGTTCGCCGTGCCGTCGAGCAGGCGATGCAGGTTATCGGCGGCGCCGAGTTCCACGCCATTCACGGCGAGCAGGTAGTCGCCCGGCGCGACGTCCACGCCAGGCGCGGCCAGCGGCGCGCGCAGGTCGGGATTCCAGCTCTCGCCGTCGTAGATGCGTGTCAGTCGATGACGGCCGTTCTCGACGGCCGTGTCGGCGCCGAGGAGCCCGCCACGCGTGGGCGGCACGTCCGGCAGATCGCCGCCGCGCACGTACGAGTGGCCGATGGCGATCTCGCCGCCCATCATGTCGAGCAGATACGTCAGATCGGCGCGGTGCCGCACGTGCGGCAGGAGCGCGCCGTACATCGTCTTCATCGCCGCCCAGTCGCTGCCCTGCTGGTTCGGCACGTAGAGGTAATCGCGCTGGTAGCGCCAGCCTTCGGTGAAGATCTGCCGGAACTCGGCCCTGGGATCGAGTTCCATCCTGAGCGTCACGTTCAGCCGGCCGGTGCCGGTGTCGGGCGCGCGGCCATCGGCGTCCACGAGGTAGAGCGCCGGCGGCGCCGCCTCGCCGCCGCCGTCGGCCGCGGGGCGCGCGGGCGTGCGATAGACGAGCTTCTTCCCATCCGCGCTCACCGCGTAGTCGCCGACGTTGGTGGCGAAGCCCACGGACGTGCGCTCGCTCACGCGGTAGCGGCGCAGCGTGCTGCCGAGCGTGGGCGGCGCGCCGCCGCGTTCGGCCACCGGCGGCGCTTCGAGGAAGAACACCGAGCCCGGCGCGCCGGCCGCAAGACGCGCGTACTGGCGCTCGGGCACGTTCGGCACGGCGACCACGCGCTGCTGCAGGCCGTCGAAGTCGATGGTGACGGGCGCGCTCGACGCCGTGAGCGGCGTGGGGTCCACCTTCGCGCCCACGCCGGCATCTTCATCGCTCTGCGGCAGGACCGGGCTCGGCTCGCCCTTGCGCAGCACGGCCACGTAGAGGCCGAAGGTCTGCAGGCGTTCGTACGACGTCATGTCGAGCCACTGCGAGCGCAGGCCGAGGTCGGTCGAGGCCAGGAACCACAGATACTTGCCGCTCGCATCCCACACGGGATACATCGCGTCGGCGAGGCCGTCGGTAATCTGGCGCTGCTCACCCGTCTGTACGTTGGCGACGACGATGGCGCGGTAGAGCGAATCGAGCCGTGTCGCAAACGCCACCCAGCGGCTGTCGGGACTCCACGACGGCGCGAGCGTGCGCTGCGGCACCATCCACGGATCGCGGCCCACGATCTTCGCCGTGCCGCTCGCGATGTCGAGCACCCACACGTTGAGATTCGTATCGGTATAGAGGAGCTTCGTGCTGTCGGGCGACCACACGGGCGAGTAGTACCGCGTCGGCTTCTGGAGCGCAACTTCGCGCGGCGGCGTCAGGCCGTCCTGCGCTTCGAGCACCAGGCGGTACTCACCGCTGGCGTCGCTGAAGTACGACACGTACTTGCCATCGGGCGACCACGCGGGCTCGCGATCCGCGGCGCCGCTCGAGGCCGTGAGGTTGCGCACGTCGCCCTTCTCGGCCGGCACGGTGAAGACCTCACCGCGCGCCTCGACCACGATACGCCGGCCGGTGGGCGACACGCCGAGATTCGCGATCCTGGCCGTGACGTCTTCCCAGTGCGGCATCATCCACGGGAAGTCGCCGCTCACGCGGATCGGCACGACCACCGGCTTCCCGGCCTTCGGATCGAGGAGGTGCACGGCGCCTGCCTGCTCGAACACGAGCGCGCCGCCGCCGGCGCCGAGCGTCTTCACGTCGAAGTCGGTGAAGCGCGTCACCTGCACGAGTTGCTTGGTGGCAGGCGCATACGACCACACGTTCGACACGCCGTCGCGATCCGAGAGGAAGTAGACGGTGTCGCCGAGCCACACGGGATCCATTTCCTTCGTGCCGCTCCACGGCGGTGTCACGACGTCCCACGTCGTCATGTCGGCGATCCAGATCGCCTTGTTCTGCCCGCCTCTGTAGTTGCGCCGCTCCTCGTCCCACGAGGTGTTCATGCGGTAGGCGATGCGGCGGCCGTCGGGCGCAATCTTGCCCTGGTAGCCGCGCGGCAGCGCGAGCGCGGTCTCGGGGCCGCCCGTGGCCGCAACCGTCCAGAAGCGCGGTGTCGGCGACGGCGCCGCCGTGGCCCGCGTGGAGGTGAAGAGCACACGCGCGCCGTCGGGCGTCCACCCCTGTACGAAGTCGGCGCCGGGATGCCACGTGAGACGGGCCGGCTCGCCGCCTTCGACCGGGACGACGTAGACGTCGGCGTTGCCGGCGTAGTCGGCGCTGAAGGCGAGCTGACGGCCATCCGGCGAGAGCTGCGGATGGCTCGCCTGTCCCTGGAAACTCGTGACGCGCCGAGCGGTGCCGCCGGCCCGCTCGACGATCCAGATGTTGCTCGCGTAGGCGAACGCGATGTGTGTCGCGCTCACCGTGGGTTGCCGCAGCAGCCGCGTCGGCGTGCCGGGCGCCGGATCATCGGCCGCCCGCGGCGACGACGACCAGCCCGACAGCAGGACCGCGACGACAACGACGAGCTGGAAACGACGGGCGCGCACACTCATGACCACCTCCGCCGCGGCGCCACCTGGCGACGGGCGGGGGTATGGTTCCACAGCGTCCGCTGGAAGGCCAGCGGTCAGAGGCCTGCGTCCCGCGGTCGCGGCGCTACCTGAAGCGCGCCATCAGCTTGTCGAGCTCGGCGCTGCCCGGGCACAGCGTCTCGAACGGCAGATTCGTGAGCGGCCCCGGGATGATGGCGTTCTGCTCGGCCATGTCGCGCGAGTCAGCCGAGATGTAGAGCAGCCCGGTGAGCACCTCGTGCTCCTTCTGGCGCTCGCGGATGAAGTTGTAGGCGGCGTCGCGGTTGGTGGCGTCGTAGTTCTCGGCCACGCTGCGGAACGTCACCCAGCTGCCGTCGTGCATCATCACGCTCCTGGCGGCGCCGGGCGTCTGCTCGGCCGTGATCTCGTCGCGCATCGGGACGAAATCCGCCTGCACGACTTCCACCTGGTGCTCGCGCGTATAGGCGTAACTCTTGGTCGAGCCTTCGTGATCGTTGAAGGTGACACACGGCGAGATCACATCAATGAAGGCGAACCCCTTGTGCGCGAGGCCGGCCTTGATGAGCGGCACGAGCTGGGCCTTGTCGCCCGAGAAACTGCGGGCCACGAACGTGGCGCCGAGCGTGAGCGCCAGCAGCACGCTGTCGATGGCGTCCATCGTGTTGGCTTCGCCCTTCTTGCTCATCGAGCCCGGGTCCGCCGAGGCCGAGAACTGTCCCTTCGTGAGCCCGTAGACGCCGTTGTTCTCGAGCACGTAGAGCATGTTCACGTTGCGGCGGATGGCGTGGCAGAGCTGGCCGAGGCCGATCGAGAGCGAGTCGCCGTCGCCCGAGACGCCGATCATCGTCAGCGTCTGGTTGGCGCAGCCGGCGCCGGTCGCAATCGCCGGCATGCGGCCATGCACGCTGTTGAAGCCGTGCGCTTCCTTGAGGAAGTAGGCCGGCGTCTTCGACGAGCAGCCGATGCCCGAGAGCTTGGCCACGGTGTGCGGCGCGATGTCGAGCTCCCAGAACGCCTGCACGATGGCGGCGGTGATGGAGTCGTGGCCGCAGCCGGCGCAGAGCGTGGTGATGGCGCCTTCGTAGTCGCGGCGCGTGAGCCCGAGCGCGTTCTTCTTCAGCGACGGGTGGTGCACCTTCGGTTTTGCGATGTAGCTCATGCCGCCTTCTCCAGCTTCGCCTTCACACCCGAGATGACATGGTGCGCGCTCATCGGGAAGCCTGCGTAGTAGCGCACCGATTCGAGCTTCGTGAGGGGCGTGCCCGTGTCGAGCATCAGCAGACTGCGCAGCTGCGCGTCACGGTTCTGCTCGACCACGAAGTTCGTGTCGTGTTCGGCGAGGAACTGGTGCACCTCGTCGCTGAACGGGAAGCCCCGCACGCGCATGTAATCGAGATGGATGCCGTCTTTCGCCAGCAGGTCGAGCGCCTCCATGCAGGCGGCGTGGCAGCCGCCCACGGTGACGAGGCCCATCTTCGCGCCCGGGGTCTTCCTGATGATGGGCGCCGGCAGGGCCCTGGCCGCGTTCTGGATCTTGCGGTTCACGCGGTCGAGCACTTCCTGGTATTCGTCCGAGTCTTCGGTGTAGGCGCCGAACTTGTTGTGGCCCGACCCGCGCGTGAAGAACGCGCCTTTCGGGTGCACGCCGGGCAGCGACCGCTGCGGCACGCCGTCGCCGTCGATGTCGAGGTAGCGGTAGAAGCTCTTCGCGGACTCGAGCTCCTCGGCCGAGAGCACCTTGCCGCGATCGGGCCGGTACGAGTCGTCCCACGTGAGCTTCGGCACCATCCAGTCGTTCATGCCGATGTCGAGGTCGGTCAGCACGAACACCGGCGTCTGGAAGCGTTCGGCGATGTCGAAGCTCTTCGCCGCGAACTCGAACGCTTCCTTCGGGTCAGCCGGATAGATGCAGATGTGGCGCGTGTCGCCGTGCGAGGCGTAGGCGCAGAGCATCAGGTCGCCCTGCTGCGTGCGCGTCGGCATGCCGGTGGACGGCCCCGTGCGCTGCACGTCGAAGATGACCGCCGGCACTTCCGAGTAGTAGGCGAGGCCGATGAACTCGTTCATCAGCGAAATGCCGGGCCCGGAGGTGGGCGTGAAGGCACGCGCGCCGGCCCACGAGGCGCCGATCACCATGCCCACGGCGGCCAGCTCGTCTTCGGCCTGGATGATGGCGTAGCGGTTCTTCTTCGTCTCCTTGTCGACGCGGTACTTCTGACAGAAGCCCTTGAAGCCTTCCATCATCGACGTGGACGGCGTAATCGGGTACCACGCGCCCACCGTGGCGCCGCCGTACACGCAGCCGAGGCCGGCCGCGGTGTTGCCGTCGATGAGGATCTTGTCCTTCGTCTCGTCCATCCGCTCAAGGCGAATGGGCAGCGGGCACTGGAAGTGGTCCTTCGCGTAGTTGTAGCCGAGGGCGATGGCCGTGTCGTTCGAGGCGAGCAGCGCCGGCTTCTTCGCGAACTTCTCCTGCGTGAGCTGGCGGATGACCTCGGTGTCGATGCCGAGGAGCGCGGCGAGGGCGCCGGCGTAGGCGATGTTCTTCATCAGGATGCGCTCACGCACCCCCTTGAAGGCGCCGTTGCAGAGCTCGGCGAGCGGCACGCCCAGATAGGTGACGTCGGGGCGCTTCAGCTTCTCGTCGAGCGGCCAGCTCGAGTCGAAGAGCAGCCAGCCGCCGGCCCGCACCTCCGCCACGTCCTTCGCGTAGGTGGCGGCGTTCAGTGCCACCATCAGGTCGAAGTGCGGCGTGCGCGCGGTGTAGCCGTGCTTGTTGACCCGGATCTCGTACCACGTAGGCAGCCCCTGGATGTTCGATGGGAAGACGTTCTTGCCCGTGACCGGGATGCCCATCCGGAAGATGGCCTGCATGATGAGGCCGTTCGCGCTGGCCGAGCCCGTGCCGTTGGCCGTCGCGATCTTGAACGCGAAATCGTTGACCAGGTCCATCACTGGGGAGCCCCTTCGCTCCTGCCGTTACCGCGCGGCGGCCACTGGCGTCTCGACCTTGCTGGCGTGCGGCCACGACAGCACGAACTTGCGCATGTCCCACGCGTAGGTCGGGCAGCGCTCGGCGCACAACCCGCAGTGCAGGCATACGTTCTCGTCCTTCACCATCACGCGCTTGGTCTGCTTGAGCGGATCGGAGACGAAGAGCGCCTGGTCCAGATTCTGCGCCGGCGCCATCAGCTGCGTGCGCAGCACCGGTTCGTCCGCCGCCGGCACGATGGTGAGGCAGTCGACCGGGCAGATATCGATGCAGGCGTCGCACTCGATGCAGAGGTTGTCGGTGAAGTGCGTCTGCACGTCGCAGTTGAGGCAGCGCTGCACTTCGGCGCGCGTCTGCTCTTCCGTGAAGCCTTCTTCGACCTCGATGCTCATGCCGTCGAAGCGCTTCGGCATCTCGACGTGCTTCATCTTCTGCCGCGGCGCGCCGCTGTAGTTGTTGCTGTAGGACCACTCGTGCAGGCCCATCTTGGTGCTCGCGAGCGTCATGCCATCGGGCGGCCGTTCGG
>JBIKUN010000186.1:0-7622 GCA_044347565.1 Vicinamibacterales bacterium
AGCAGGAAGTCGGCGGCGCGGTCGCCAATCATGAGCGACGCCGCGGCCGGCGGCGCATTCACCACCACCGGCATCACGGCGGCGCCCGCCACGCGCAGGCCCTGCACGCCGTGCACGGCGAGGGTGGCGTCCACGACCGCCGCGGCGTCTGTCGCGCGCCCCATCGCGCAGGTCCCCGCAAGATGCGCGCGCGGCCGCGCGTTCGCCTTCACGAGCGCCTGCAGGGCGGCGAGCGGCACGGCCGCCGCCGTCTCGGCGGTTTCGTCGCCGCGCAGGCGGTCGAGCTGCGGACTGCCGGCGATGAAGCGCGCCAGGCGCACGCCCTGCACGAGCGCGGTGACGTCGGCCTCGGTGGCCAGGCCGTTCACACGCACGGCCGGCGCGGCCTGCGGATCCGCCGAGGCGAGGCGCACATCCCCGCGCGAGGTCGGCTGCACGAGAATCACGTCGATGCCGAGCAGCGGCCCGCCGGCGGCGCGCGGGTCGAGATAGTCCATCTGCAGATCCGGCGGCGATGCGTTCAATGACACGGTGAACATGCCGGCCGTCACGGTGGACTCGGGCAGGCCGAGCGCCGGCTCCAACGCCCGCCAGCGCAGCGCGACGGCCTGCTGGTCGTGCAGATTGACGCCCACCCCGGGCCGATCGGCCACGACGGGCACGCCCATCGCCTTCAGATGGTCGGCCGGGCCGATGCCCGAGAGCAGCAGAATCTGCGCGGCCCGCATCGGCTCGGCGCAGACGAGCACGCCGCGCGCGGCCCGCACGACCTCGCGCGTCGCACCGCGCGCCACCTCGACACCCACGGCGCGGCCCTTTTCCATGACCACGCGCGTCACGGCGCCGCTCACCACGGTGAGCCCGGCGCCCTTCGCCGGCGCGAGGAACGCCGCGTCGAAGCTGTGCGGGCCGTCGTCGAGCGCCGCCTTCTGGTAGTAGCCGGCGAAACTCTGCGAGCGTGGGCCGTTGAAGTCGTGCCGCGAGTCCTGCTGGAAGCCGCCGGACACGGAGGCGAGCAGGAAGGCGCGATGGAGCGCATGCGGGTCCCAGCAGTGCACGACCGAGAGCGGGCCGTCGGCGCCGCGATACTCGCTGGCGCCGCCTTCGTACTTCTCAAGGCGCTTGAACGAGGGCAGCACGTCCTCGTAGCCCCAGCCCGGATTTCCGAGGTCGCGCCAGCTGTCGAAGCACACCTGGTGGCCGCGGGCGAAGGGCGGCAGCGCGGCGATGGCGGTGGGCGTGGGCACCGACGGCGGACGCCAGGCCGGCGCATCGTCCACGAGCACCACGCGTAGTCCGGCCGTGCGCGTCAGGCGGTAGACGGCGGCGAACGCCGCCGGGTCGCCGCCGATGACCACCACGTCGGCGCCGGCGCCCTGCGCCCGCATGCTCGAGGTGGCGAACGAGGTGAAGGGCAGCGCCCCGGCGGTCGTGAGGAAGGCGCGGCGGGTGAGTCGACTCTGCATGCTGCGGCACACGATACCGCGAGCCGCCGGAAAAACCACGCACCGCCCGGGCCAAATCCCGGTCCGCGGCCTGCCGTGCCGCGCCGCCACCCGCGGCGCGCGGCGCAAATCCCGGGACCCGCCGTTTGGCACGGGACGTGCGATGAGCAGGGCCGTCAGGGCCGGGATCGCACAAAGACGCCTCGCGCGTCGCGCCGGCCGAGGAGGTGTTATGACGAGCACGTGGACGTTCTGGGGCTATCGCGCGACGGCCGTGGCTGGGGTCTTCTTCGCCGGCGTGCTGCTGGCCGGGCGCGCCGACGCGCAGTCGACCTCGGCGGCGACTGGCGATTACCTGTTCCGCACCTACTGCGCGGCCTGCCACGGCACGAGCGCGCGCGGCGATGGTCCGCTGGCGGATTCGATGCGCAAGCGGCCGGCGAATCTCACGGAGATCGCCAAACGCAACAAGGGCGTGTTCCCGAGCGAGGAAATACTGAAGATCGTCGACGGTCGCCAGCCGGTGAAGGGCCACGGCGGGCCTGACATGCCGGTGTGGGGCGATGTCTTCGCCCGCTCGGTCGAAAGTGGTGACCCGGCCGTGGTGGCGGCGCGCATCAAGGCGCTCGTCGCCTACCTGGAGAGCATCCAGGCGAAGACCGCCGACTACTGAGCGTTGGCCCCGGCGTGGACTCGTGCGCCATCGAGCCCACCCCTGGCGCGGACGGCGTGCCGACGGGACCCGCCTATGGCGGCGCCCGTTGACACGTCGGCCGTGATCGCGCACCCTCTGCGGCATGCGCGTCCCTGGCGTCCTCGTCACGATCGTCCTGCTCGTCCTCACCGTGCCCATGCGGGCACAAACCCCGTCCTGGCAGCTCTCCGCCACCGTCGCTGAAAGCTGCAGCTGCACGATCTCGTGCCCCTGCAACTTCGGCGGGTCGCCGAACCGCATGCCGTGCGAGGGGAACCGCATGATTTCGATCGACTCGGGGCACTACGGCGCCACGAACCTCGCCGGCGTGCAGTTCCTCGTCACGTTCCAGATGGGCACGTGGTCGAAGATCTACGTGACCGACAAGGTCACGCCCGAGCAGGAGAAGGCCGTGGAGGCGCTGCTGCCGCTGGCCTTTGCCGGCTTCCACAAGGGCATGCTTTCGTTCAGCAAGGTGCCGATCACGATGGAGGTGACGGATGCGCGCGTGCGCTTCTCGACGCCCGAGTCGTCGGTGGACATGGAAGTGGTGCGCGGCATGAACGGCCAGGCCATCAAGGTGCTGAACCTGCCGGGCGTGGCGCTGCAGAACTACACGCAGTTCAGGAGCGTGCTGCACCAGCACACGAGCGCCACCCATACCTGGAAACACTCGGGCACGAACGGCTTCGTCTCGACGATGAACGTGGCGAGCAAGTGATGTCCCGCACACGCCTCGTCGCCGCCGTCCTCCTTGCCGCGCTGAGTGGCTCGACCGCCGTCGCGCAGCCGGCCGCCAGCTATCCGAGCGGCAGCGCGTTCTATCTCGCCTATCGTCAGGCCTTCGACAAGGCCACCACCATCGACGAGCTGCTGCCGTGGGTGGCGAAGGGCCGCGCCGAGCAGATCGCCAAGGCACCCGACACCGAACGCCGCGAAGCGTTCGCGATGATCAAGATGTTCGACGATCGCACGAACGTCACGGTGCTGAAGGAAACGCCGTCGGCCACGGGCGCCGAACTGCAGGTCGAAGGCGTGAGCGCGGAAGGCCGCGGCAAGGCCGCCGGCGTCATCACGCTCGTGAAGGAAGGCGGCGCCTGGCGGATCGACCGCGAGAGCTGGAAGGGCGGCGGCGGCCGCTGAGCCTCCCGGCACGACTGCGGCCCGCGGGTGCGGCTACTGCTGCCCGGGGGCGCGCGCCGGGCGCGGCTCGAGCACGAGCGTGTTCCCCACGTACTCGGTAATCGACAGGCGGCACGACGGCGCCTCGCCGATGAAGCGCGTGGCGTGCCACGTGTTCGACGGCACGTAGACGACGTCGCCTTCGCTGGCGATGAAGGGCGTCTGTCCCTCGAAGGCGTAGCGGATCTGCCCGGTGAAGACCAGCCACGCTTCGGCGCTTTCGGCGTGGAAGTGGCCCTTGTCGGCCGTGTCGAGCGGCGGCATGTTCTTCTCGTAGCCGTAGATGACGAGCATTTCGCTCTTGTCGTCACGCACGAAGCGGCCGCCGGTGTACTTCGGGTTCTTCGCGCCTTCGGCGTGGATGTTCACGTGCGGCTGGTTGAACTCGTCGTAACGCCCAGGCGTGCGGTTGATGGTGGTCTGCATCCAGGCCGTGCCGGCCGGCGCCGCTTGCGCCGGAGGCGTCGTGGTTTCCGCCACGAAGAAGGTCTTCGCGTTCGCCACGTTCAGCACGAAGCGCAGGCTGGGCGCGTTGCCGGTGGTTTCCACGGTGTAGATCGTCTGCCGCGGGATGTTCACGAGCGACCCGCGCGTGGCGACGATGGGCGCCTGCCCCTCGATCTCGACGCGCACCTCACCTTCGACCACCGCGAACCACTCGCGCGTGTCGGGATGGAAGCGCGCGGTCTGCCGCGTGCCCGGCGCGCCACTGATGTAGTGCGCCATCAGGCGGCCGTCGTTGAAGAGTGCGTCCGTCCACGTGGACTGCCCGGCGTGTCGCGCCTTCACGTCGGCGAGCTTGATCCACGGCACGAGGCCTTCGCGATAGCCCGGCGTGGCCGTGGGCTTCGACGCCCACACCGCCGTGGGCACCGGCCGCGGACCCGCCACGGGCGGTGGCGCCGGGTTCTGGGCAGGGGCAACAGAGGTGATCGCGACGACGAATGCGGCGGCCAGGGCGATGCGCATGCGCGCATCATACGCCCACTTGTAACGGGGTCTGTCACGGTCACCGTTTGTCTTGGGGGTCTGTCACGATTACGGCCGACGTCGCGCGATCACGTCGGTGACCGTGACAGACCCCGTTACATTTCGTGGTGGTGACAGACCCCGTTACAACTAGTCGAGGGTGCGGCCGCGGGTTTCCGGGCCCAGCCAGAGCAGCGCCACGCACAGCACGCCGGCCGTCACGATGCAGTAGGCCATCGCCACGCGCAGATCGGTGCCGCCGTCCTGCAGTCGGCCGATGAGATACGGCGCATACGAGCCGATGCCCACGCCCGCGTGATACGCGAACCCGGTGCCCACCCCGCGCGCTTCGGTGGGGAAGCGCTCCGAGAGATACCCCGGCACCATGCCCCACGCCCCGGCGGCGAAGAAGCCCATCATCCACGCGCCGAGCAGCAGCACCCACTGGCTCTCGGCGAAGAGATAGAGTGGCACCGACAGCAGCCCCACCACCATGCCGAGCGTGGCCGAGCCACGACGCCCGCCCCAGCGTTCCGACATCGCGCCGAGCGCCACCGAGCCGATGAGCCCGCCGGCGTTCAGCAGCAGCAGGAACGACAGCGGCTGCAGCTTCATGGTCGAGAGCAGCGTGGGATACCAGAACGTCGTGGACTGATAGACCGACACGAACGCGCCCATGAGCAGCGACGTATGCAGCGTGACCCACAGCAGATCGCGATCGAAGAGCCGGGCAAGCGACAGGCGCTTCCGTCCCCCCTCGGCGGCGAGCTTGCGCTGCTGCTCGAGCCAGATCGGGCTTTCGGGCACCGTCCACATCACCGCGAAGACGAGCAGCGCGGGAATCGCCCCCGACCACAGCATCACGCGCCACGCCCACTCCTGCTCGTGGCGGATGAGCGGATAGCCGAGCTGGAACACCAGCGACGACAGCAGGAAGCCGGCGGAGTAGCCGCCCTGCAGGATGCCCGAGGCGATGCCGCGCAGGTGCTGCGGCCAGTGTTCGAGGGCGAGCGGCATCCCGGCCGCCCACATCCCGCCCATGCCGATGCCGAACAGGCCGCGGAAGGCGAAGAGCATCACGTACGACGTGGAGGCGCCACTCAGCACGGCGAACGCCGTGTACCAGGCGATCGAGAAGAGGATCGGTCCCTTGCGGCCGTAGCGGTCGGCCAGGGTGCCGGCGCCAATGCCACCTACCACCCGGAAGAGCAGGGTGACCGTGCCGAGCAGCCCCGCCAGCGCCTTGTTCACCGAAAAGCTCTGCTGGATGTCGGCCAGCACGAAGGTGAGGATGGTGAAGTCGAAGGCGTCGAGCACCCAGGCGAAGAACGTCGTCAGGAAGGCCTTCCACTGGGCGGCGGAGACCTGGCGGTACCAGGGGAGCGGCGGCATGTGCGCGTCATCATAGAATGGGCCGCCGCTCATCGCGGCAGAGGAGTGGCCCGATGACCCTGAGACATGCATGCGGCGCGGTGACGATGCTCGTGGCCCTGGCGGCGGTGCCCGCCGCGGCCCAGGCCGTGGCCGGCCCAGAAAAGGCGCGGCCCGTGCAGGGCGATCCCGGCATCTCGTCGCTGCAGGTGCTGAACGAAGGCGCGTTCCGCGTGCTGCGCGACTACGCCGAACCCGGCGCCACGCGGCGCATGCACAACCATCCCGACGCCACGTACCACGTGTTCGTGCTCATCACCGGCCAGCTCCGCCTCACGGTCGAGGGCCAGGCTCCGGTGGACGTCGGCCCCGGGGAAGCTCTGAGCCTCAAGGGCGGCGTCATGCACACCTTCACGAACACCGGCAAGGTCACGGCGACGATCGTGGAAGTGTTCGGGAAGGCCCCGGCCGCCGCCGCCGACCTCGCCGCCGCCGAAGCCCTGGCGCGGGCGCTTGCACCAGCCCCCCCGCCTCGCTGATCCTTGAGAGTCCCCGGGTCCCTGTTCCCTAGTCCCTAGTCCTGTCTTATGGCCAGTCTGATCGAAGCAATCGATATCAAGCGCAAGATGTTCTTCGAGTTCGAAGGTGCGCCCTACCACTGCATCGATGTCGAAGTGAGCAAGCCCACCGCCCGCGGCGGCCAGACGCTCGTGCGTCTCAAGATGCGCAACCTGCTGACGCGCGCCGTCTTCGACAAGACCTTCAAGGCGGCCGAGAAGTTCTCGGAACCCGACCTCGTGCAGGTGCCGGCCACCTACCAGTACAACGACGGCGACGCCTACCACTTCATGGAAGACGTCACCTTCGAGACGTTGTCACTCAGCGGCGAGACGCTCGGCGACGACCGCGAGCTGCTGACCGACAACCTCGTCGTGAAGGTGCAGAAGTACAACGGCAATCCGATCGCCATCGAGTTCCCGTCGATCGTCGAGATGACCATCACGCAGACCGAAGAAGGTGCCCGTGGCAATACCGCCAGCGGCAGCGTGACCAAGCCGGCCACGACCGACACCGGCCTCGAGATCCAGGTGCCGCTCTTCATCAAGGAAGGCGAGCGCGTGAAGGTGCACACCGAGACGCGCGAGTTCGCCGGCCGCGCGTAAGCCCAGGCCGCCGGTTCCGGGGGCCTGGCCCTCTTCAAGCCGGACCTGGACTTCGGGAAGGAACCGCACACGAAGTCTGGGCCGGGAAAAAATGGGGTCTGACCCCACCATGCATGCGTCAGAATAGGTGTATGGAGCGCGCCGACCGCAGTTTCTTCGTCTGGAATGCCGCCGTGTCAACGGTGGCCGTGGCCATCATCGGCTATATCCTCGGGCGCGATGCCGCCCCCGGCGGCTCGATCGATCTCAGCTTCGTGCCGGCGCTCAACGCCACGTGTAACGCCCTCGCCTCGGTCTGTCTCATCACCGGCTGGGTCGCAATCCGGCGGCAGGCCGTGCAGTTCCACCGCCTGTGCATGGTCACCGCGCTCGCGATGTCCGCCATCTTCCTTGTGGGTTACCTCGCGTACCACTACGTGCACGGCGACACGAAGTACGCGGGCGACGGCATCGGCCGGGTGATCTATCTCACCGTGCTCGCCTCGCACGTGATCCTGTCGATCACCGTCGTGCCCGGCGCGCTCACGTCGTTCTACTTCGCGTTCACGAAGCAGTTCGAGCGGCATCGCCGCCTGAACCGCGTGTTCCTGCCGATCTGGCTCTACGTCTCGGTCACCGGCGTCGCCATCTACTTCCTGCTGCGCGCCTGAACGGCCGCGCCCGTCAGCCCTTCACGCCGGCCTTCCGCAGGATGGCCATCATCGGGCACCAGTTCGTGAACGCCGACTGGAACAGGTTCAGCCCGACGAAGAGCGTGAACCAGTAGAAACGCTGGTCCACGTACATCCCCGCGAACAC
>JBIKUN010000201.1:0-5855 GCA_044347565.1 Vicinamibacterales bacterium
AATTGACACGGGGTCTGTCACGGTCACGGACCCCTCACACCCCGTGACCGTGACAGACCCCGTTACAATTCGCAAAACATGCGCATCGATCTGAACTCCGATCTGGGCGAGGCGTTCGGCGCCTGGCCGATGGGCCAGGACGGGCTGCTGATGCCGGTCATCTCGTCGGCCAACGTCGCTTGCGGCTTCCATGCCGGCGATCCGTGCACGATCCGCCAGACCATCCGCCTGGCGCGAAAGCACGGCGTGGCGATCGGCGCGCACCCCGGCCTGCCGGACCTCATCGGTTTCGGCCGCCGCGAGATGCAGGTGGCGCCGGCCGAGGTCGAAGACATGGTGCTCTACCAGGTGGGCGCGCTCGCGGCCATCGCCAGAAGCGAGGGCGTGCCGCTCCAGCACGTGAAGGCTCACGGCGCGCTCTACAACATGGCGTGCCGCGACGAGGCGCTCGCCGAGGCCATCGCCCGCGCCGTCGTCGCCTTCGACCCCACACTCGTGCTTTTCGGCCTACCCGGCTCGGCGCTGCTCCAGGCGGGCCTCGATGCCGGACTCCCGGTGGCCGCGGAAGCCTTCGCCGACCGTGCCTACCAGCCCGACGGGTCGCTCGCGCCGCGCTCGCAGCCCGGCGCCGTCATCCACGACGTCGACGCGGTGGTGTCGCGCGCCGTGACGATGGTGACCGAGCAGACGGTCGTCGCGACCGACGGCACCGCCATCGAGTTCGAGGCCGACACGCTGTGCCTGCACGGCGACACGCCGGGCGCCGCCGCGCTCGCCGCGGCCATCCGCCGCGGCCTCGAAGACGCCGGCGTGACCATCGCCCCGCTCGTGCGCCGCTGACAAGTTCGTGAGTGCGGGGACGAACTCGTGCGTCGCGGGGACGGCCGACTCGCGGAATTCCTCTGATCTCGGCGCGAAACGCTTCCGGCACGGCCCCTGCATTACAGGAGGGCGTCGCCAGTTCTGTTGTTTGCGGTTTGGTGCCGTGAACGCTGGGGGGAGCCAGGCTGGCGACACCTTCTACGGAAAAGGGCGGCCCGGGTATACCGGGGCCGCCCTTCTTCATGTGGTGACCAGGTGATCGGTCGAGCTACTGGCCGGCGCCTTCGGGATACTGCAGGGCCAGCCGGAGTTCCTTCGCCAGGCCGTCCACGCTCGCCCCCGAGCGCTTCCACGCGCCGTCGGTCTCGAAGCGCAGCGCGCCGATGCGGCGGCCCCAGGGCGCAATGGCGCGGCCGATGGCGCGGTAGTCGGTGCGTTCGGCGTGCTGTTCGTCCACCGCGCGCACGACATCCGGTGCCACGCGCACGAAGGCGCGCAGGGCCGTGGCCGAGCGGATGCTGTACTTGCGGCCGTGCCACGCGGTTTCGAACACCGTGGCCACCTGCTTCAGGTAGTTCACGAAGAACGTCTTCGACTCGTCGCGAAACTGCGCCGCCTTCCGCGCCCCGCCGAGCGCCTCTTCGTTGGCGAACATCCGCTTGAATTCCTGCGCGAGCGGCGCCTGCGCCACCCGGCCCTTGCCGACGCCGAGCAGCTTGATCTCGTTGTGGAGCGGCGAGTCTTCGCGGTCGTTGAGCGCCCGCACGACGTCGTGCGCGGCGGCCAGGGCTTCGTCGCGGTAGAGCTGACGGCCCGACAGTGTCACGAGGTGCGACGCGTTCAACCGGGTGTGCTTGGCGTTGATCGTGACGAACATCTGCACGACATGGTCCTCGGGCAGACGATCGAAGATGATCGCCGGCACGGTGAACGACTCGTCCTGGAAGTTCTCGATGTCGGCGTGCAGCGCGAGCAGGCGGTGCTGGCCGTCGATGGCGCGCAGGATGCCTTCGCGCTCCGGCACCTTCAGCCGGCCGAGCGAACTGCCTGATTCGACCGCCTCGAACGACAGCTTCTCGTCGCACGAGATGATGACGGCACCCGGAATCGACGGCAGGTCGCGCGCCTGGCGGCACTGCTCGTAGTACTGCACGAGCTCGTCGATCTTCTTGCGGATGATCTGCCGCTGGTAGGCTTTCTCGCTCGAGGCGATGCGGCGTTCGAGCAGGTCCCACCGGATCTTCGTGGGCGCCTTCTTTCCGCCGCGCACGCCGCCGGCGCCCTGGTCGCCGTAGCTCAGCACCTCGAAGCGCACGAGCTTGTCGATGTCGCTGGCGGTGAGTGAGGCCTGGTAGAACTGCACTCCGAACTGCTGCATCCGAATTGCGGCGACGCTGATCATAGGAGTCCGTTGGACGGCCGGATTTTACCGGCGCGTCCCCGAGGATACCAACATTTTTTTGGCGGACGGCCCGGCGAGACCGCCCGGTGCCACGCCGGGACGATCGCTGCAACCGGTTGAAAATCAGTCACTTGGCGTGTCGCCTGTGGGACGGAGCGTCGGGACGAACGACGGCCAGACCACGCAGAACCGTGCAGCCGAATTCGTCATCGGGCGAGTGCCCGATTCGTTTCGGCAGCCCGCGGCCCGGCCTGCCAGAGGCTCCGGGCGCGTCGGGGAGGGACCGCATCCAGAGCGACCGCGACTCGCCACGTACGGCGGACGCCGCGAGCCGAGTTCCCGCCCGCGTGACGCGGCACGCTCCCAGCCCCGAGCCGCAGTCCCCGGTCCCCAGCCCCGACGAGGCGGATCCCGTCACTTGATCACGAGCAGCCGGTAGTTCGCGGGATGCAGGAACTGGACGCCGTGTTCCATCAGGATCGCGTCGTCTTCGATCGGGATGCGCAGCTTCTTCCCGCCCCACTCGGCAATCGGCGAGTAGGCGAAGAACTCGAACGAGAACATGTGCTGCAGATGCAGCGTGAAGGTGCTCTGGAAGGGCTGCCACGTGGTCATCGACGGACCGATGTCGTGCCCCGTGTTCCCCACCGGATGGAAGCCGTAGGTGATGTCGGTCTTGTCGTCGTTGTTTGGCGTGTTGAAGGCGATGACGCCGTAGCCGGCGGCCTTGAGCGCGGCATCCATCGCCGCCATCGTCTCTTTCGCCGTGCGGCCCGGCTTGATGGCCGGCTTGATGACGTCGCGCGCGGCAATCGCCTTCGTGAAGGCGTCGCGGATGCTCTTCGGCGGCTGCACTTCCCCGGGCTTCAGCACGTACGCCACGCGCTTCACGTCGGTGCCGAAGTTCATGAGCTGCACGCCCCAGTCGATCATCATCACGTCGCCCGGCTGGATGATGCGGGCGGTGGAGGTGGCGACGATGCCTTCGGGCCCGGTCACGTACACCGACGGCATGTCGAACTCGCTGCCGAGGGCCCGTTCGAGCAGCCGGTCCTGCAGCCACCACGCCACGTCTTCGAGCGTGGTCTTGCCGGGCGTGATCACCTCGTTCGAGAGCGCCCGTTCGGTCAGGCCGATGGCGATGCCGGCGGCTTCGCCGAAGGCGACGATTTCAGACGCCACGCGGCGCGAGCGGAACTCCGACACGAGCTTCTCGGCGCTCACGAGGCGCGAGGCGTAGGGTTCGCCGAGTGTCTTCACCAGGTGATCGCGCATCGTCACGGTGAGACCGTCGGCCGGACCGATCTCCTGCGACATATTGACGCCGATCCGTTTCGGGTCGCGCTGGCGCACGAACTCCGGCAGCATCGAGGCCGCCGTCATGCCGTCGTAGGCACCGGATTCGTTGATGAGGTAGCCGCTCGGCCCGAGGGCGATGCGCTCCACGCGGTCGCCGCGCAGGAAGAACATGTAGTAGCCCATGCCGGTGACGTAGCCGCGGCCCAGGTCTTCCCACAACGGATCGATGTGGTTCTCCTTCACCGCGACGAGCCACATGTCGATGTTGTTGTTCTTCATCGCCAGCGGCAGGATCTGCTCGAACTTGTCGAGGCGGATCTGGCGCTGCATCTCCCAGCGCCGCCGCGCCTCCTGGGCGCCGGCTTCACTCGCGATCGTCAGGCAGACGGCCACGGCCGCCGCGCACTTCCCCATCCACGTCATGCCACGGTCCTCCGGATATGCGAGGCGCTCACTGTATCGCACTGGCTCGGCCGCGCCGATTCCGCCGCCGAACTGCCGGGCTGGGGCCCGGGCTAGAGCAGCTTCGCCACGAGCTGGCGGAGGGGCTCCGGCCGACCCGCCGGCGCCGCCACCCAGCGGCGTGTCCACGGCACGAGGCGCGCCATGCCCCACGCCACGAACAGGGTGGCCACGAGCGAGGCCTCGAAGGGCAGGCGGCGCCTGAGCACGATCGCCGGGCCGCCGTAGACGAGCTCGATGTGCACCCAGTAGACGAAGAGCGAGGCCGCGCCGAGCGTGGCGAGCGTGGCCCCGAGCGAGGCGGGCATCGCGCGGCGCAGGCTCCAGCAGAGCGGCATGAACGCCACGACGAGTCCGAGGCGGATGCCGAAGAAGGTGGGCGACCCGCCCCAGAACGTCGACCGCCCGGGCGGGTAGATCGTGGGCTGCAGCGACGCCCAGTAGGCCACGGCAGTGCCGGCGACGGCGAGCGCCGCCAGCGTCAGCTGCAGCCGCCGCTCGTCGGCCGCGGTCGTCGTTCCCGCCACGGGCACCCCCACGGCGAGCCCGGCCGTCACGAAGGCCGCCCACGGCAGCAGCGTGAAGTTCGTGTGGCCGGGCGTGGGCCGCAGATACCACTGCAGCGGCGCCGGCAGCCAGTCGATCCACCCGGCGGTGCGCACGAGCGGCGCCACGAAGGCGAGCGCGGCCGTCACGATGACGGCCGTCCAGACGCGGCCGCGGTCCTCGTCCACGAGACAGAAGAGCAGGGCGGCGAGGATGAGGGCGGGCCCCATCACGTTGAGCACGTCCACCTTCAGCAGGTCGACGGGACGCCCGAGGCCCAGGATGAACGCCTGCAGCCGGAACGCGAAGGCGAGGCCGAAGATCGTGACACCGCGCCAGACGAGCGCGCCGCGCACCTCGGCGAGCGTGCGGCCGCGCCGCCGTTGCGAAGCGCCCGACAGCGCCGTGCCGAGGCCGGCGAGAAAGAGGAACGCCGGCGCCGCGAGGCCGCCGGCGAACGTCGCCCAGTAGTAACTCGCGCGATCGCGATCGGCGTCGCGTGTCCACGCGTCGACCACGTGCGCCAGCACCATGAACACGACAGCGAGGCCGCGCGTCCAGTCGAGCCAGTCACGGCGCGCCGGCGCCGCCGCGCCGCTCGTCAGGGCACGACCTCGTACGACGTCGTGAACGCAATGTCCTGCCGCAGCGAATGCCACACCGAGCAGTACTTGTCGTGCGAGAGCTCGATGGCGCGGTCGATGGCGTGTGCCGGGGCATTCGTGCCGAGGCGGAAGTGCATCGTGACCGCCGTGTAGCGGCTTGGCGGCTCGGGCGCCCGTTCGGCGACGAGGTCGGTCACGAGACTCGTCACCTCATGCCGGCCCTTCAGGAGGATGTCGACGATGTCCACCGCCATGCAGCCGGCCAGGCCCAGGCCGAGCGCTTCGACGGGTGAGGGCCCCGCCTGCGACCGGCCGTCGATGACGAGCGGCACGCGGTCGGGCATCGCGGAGAAGCGGAGGTCGCCCTCCCAGGTGAGGGAGAGCCGAATCGGAGGTTTCGCCACGGCGCCGAGAGTACTACAGCCGCAGCCGCGGACGCCGTACACTGCCCTCGCGATGGCGGCTGGGACGCAGCGGCAGCAGGCGCGGGGACGGGGCGTGACCGCCCTGCCGGTGCTGGCGTTCGTGCTCGCCACGCTGCATCTCACGGTGCGGCTCGATCGCGAGATGGTGGACGTCTGGGACGAGTCGATCTACGCGACGAGCGCGCTCGAGATGTACGACTCGCGCGTCTGGGCCGTGACCACGTTCCAGGGCGCGATCGACTACTTCAACTCGAAGCCGCCGCTGAACGTGTGGCTCATCGTCGGCGCGTTCGA
>JBIKUN010000058.1:0-25360 GCA_044347565.1 Vicinamibacterales bacterium
CCGGTACAAGGAAAAACACCAGGTCGGAAGGTTCCGAACCTGGTGTTCGTCGATTCCCAGCCCCTGGTGTCAGGCGATCCCGGCGGCAGCCTTGGCCTGGGCGGCGATGGTGGCGAAGGCCGCCGCATCACGCGCCGCGAGTTCCGAGAGGCTCTTGCGATCGAGTTCGATGCCGGCCTTCTTGATGCCGTTCATGAACACGCTGTAGGACATTCCGTGCTCGCGGGCGGCGGCGTTGATGCGCATCACCCAGAGGCTGCGGTAGTCGCGCTTCTTCTGCTTGCGGCCGGCATAGGCGTAAACGCCTGCCTTGTCGGCCGCTTCCTTCATGAACTTGTAGAGCTTCGACTTGTTCTGGAAGTAGCCCTTCGTGAGTTTTTCGAGCTTCTTCCGCTTGGCACGCCGGACCGTGCCGCGTTTGACGCGAGGCATTCTGTCTCCGCTTCAGCGATCAGGGGTCATGTCAGTGAACTTGGCGCCACCTGCAGAGTGCGGGGTGGCGGTGGGGAACCACGCGGCGGGAAGGCCCTGATCGCCTGCCGCGAGATCGTCTCTTCGGGTCCGCTGGACCCTCAGTCCCTAGTCGTACGGCAGCATGCGGCGCAGCTTGGCCTGCTCGGATTCCGAGACCAGCTTGTTGCCGCGCGCGTGGCGCTTCATCTGGGTGGACTTGCACGTGAGCTGGTGCCGCTTGAAGGCGGCGGTGCGCACGAACTTGCCCGTGCCCGTCTTCTTGAAGCGCTTGGCGGCGCCCCGGTGGCTCTTGAGCTTCATCTTCGGCATGGGTCGTCTCTAACTTTCGGTCATCTCGTCGCCGCCCTCGGCCGGGCGGGTCGTGCGGGCGGCCGGCTTGCCCCCGCGCTTCTGCGACAGGATCGTGTGCATCTGATTGCCTTCCTGCCGGGGCATCGTCTCGGGCAGGGCCACGTCGGCCAGGTCCTCGATGAGCCGCGTCAGGATGCGGTGGCCGATTTCCGGGTGCGCCATTTCGCGTCCGCGGAAGAACACCGTGGCCTTGACCTTGTCACCGTCTTCGAGGAAGCGCTCGATGTGCTTCTTCTTGAACTGGTAATCGTGTTCGTCCACTTTCGGACGGAACTTGATTTCCTTGACCTCGATCACCTTCTGGTGCTTCTTCGCTTCGCGTGCCCGCTTGGCCTCCTGGTACTGATACTTCCCGTAGTCCATGATCCGGCAGACCGGCGGCACGGCGGTGGGGGAGATCTCCACGAGGTCGAGTCCCTTGGACCGGGCGATCGTGAGCGCCTGCGGAGGCGGCATGATGCCCAATTGCTGGCCCGTTTCGTCGATGACCCGGATCTCGCGGACCCGGATACGTTCGTTGGTGCGGACCCGGTCGTCACGACGACCAGCGCGGTTGCGATCGAATGCGATACTCAGCCTCCAGACGGAAAGAGTTTAGGATAGCCGCTTCTCACTGACCTCGGCAAGGGCTTCGGTGAGAAAGCGGTCGAATGGCGAGGCACCCAGGTCGCCCCGGGACCGGTGGCGGACGGCCACGAGGCCGGCTTCAGCCTCCTTGTCGCCCACGACCAGCATGTAGGGCACCTTCTGCAGCTGGGCCTCGCGGATCTTGTAGTTCACCTTCTCCTGGCGCCCATCGACGTAGCTGCGGAGCCCGGCGGCGGCCAGTTTCGCCTGCACCTCGTGGGCGTAGGCGCTGTGGCGGTCGGCGATCGGCAGCACGACAGCCTGCACCGGTGACATCCACAGCGGAAAGGCGCCGGCGAAGTGTTCGATGAGGATGCCGATGAAGCGCTCGAAACTGCCGAAGATTGCACGGTGGATCACGACCGGCGTGTGTTCGGCGTTGTCGGCGCCGGTGTAGCGCAGGTTGAAGCGCGCCGGCATCTGATAGTCGAGCTGGATCGTGCCGCACTGCCACTTCCGCCCGAGGGCGTCGGTGATGTCGAAGTCGATCTTCGGGCCGTAGAAGGCGCCTTCACCGGCTTCGAGCACGTAGGGCTGCCCGGCGCGTTCGAGGGCCTGGCGCAGCGACGACTCGGCGTGGTCCCACGTGGCGGCCTCGCCCAGGAACTTCTCGGGGCGGGTGGCGAGCTTGGCCGTGTACTCGAGGCCGAAGTCGCTGTAGATCCGCTGCACGAGACGCAGCAGGGCTTCCACTTCCGCACCGATCTGGTCGTCGGTCACGAAGCAGTGGGCGTCGTCCTGCGAGAACTGGCGCACGCGCGTCAGGCCCGAGAGCACGCCCGAGGCTTCGTTGCGGTGCAGCGGCGTCTGCTCGTGCAGGCGCAGCGGCAGGTCCTTGTAGCTGCGCATCTCGCTCGCGAAGACGAGCATGTGGCCCGGGCAGTTCATCGCCTTGAGGCCCATCTCCTCGCCGTCCTTCGAGTCGACGAGGAACATGTTCTCGCGGTAATGCGACCAGTGGCCCGAGGTTTCCCACAGGCCCTTGTTGAAGACGATCGGCGTCTTCACCTCGACGTAGCCGGCGGGGAAGAGGCGCGAGCGCATGTAGTCGGCGAGCGTGTTGTAGAGCGTGGCGCCCTTCGCCAGCCAGAAGGTGGCGCCCGGCGCCCAGTGGTGCCACGTGAAGAGGCCCAGTTCCTTGCCCACCTTACGGTGGTCGCGCTTCTTCGCCTCTTCGATCCGGGCCAGGTGGGCGTCGAGCTCCTTCTGCGCGAGGAACGCCGTGCCGTAGAGCCGCTGCATCGGCTGGCCCTTGGCGTCGCCCTTCCAGTAGGCGTTCGACGTCGAGGTCAGCTTGAAGGCCTTGAGGCGGCTCGTGCTCGGCACGTGCGGGCCGACGCAGAAGTCGACGAAGGTGTCGCGGTCCTTGATGGTGTAGCAGGAGACGTGGCTCTGGCCGGCCGTCTTCTCTTCGATGAGCTGCACCTTGAGGGGCTCGCCGCGCTCGGCGAAGAACGCCAGCGCTTCATCCCTCGGCCACATCTGCCGCTCGTAGACGAGGTCCTGCGCCGCCAGCTCGCGCATCTTCGCTTCGATTCTCTCGAGGTCTTCGGGCACGAAGGGCTGCGGTACGACGAAATCGTAGAAGTAGCCCTCGTCAATCGCCGGGCCGATGCCGCACTGCGCGCCCGGGAAGAGCGCCGTCACCGCCGCCGCCATGAGGTGGGCAGTGGAGTGGCGGCAGAGGGCGAGGGCCTCCGGGCTCTTGTCGGTCACGATGCGCACGCGGGCGTCCTGCGTGAGCGGGCAGGTGAGATCGACGAGCTGGTCGTCGACGACCGCGGCGAGCGCGGCCTGGGCGAGGCGTGGCGAGATATCGGCCGCGATGGCGGCGGCAGGCGTGCCGGCCGCCACCTGCCGGCTCGTGCCGTCGGGAAGCGTGACCGTAATCATGAGGTGGGATTCCGCGGACCGGGACCGAGTGGGATTGGTAGGCACGGGCAGACTCGAACTGCCGACCTCCTGCGTGTCAAGCAGGCGCTCTAACCAGCTGAGCTACGCGCCTATTGTGCGTTCGCCCGGCCTCACGGGAACACCCAGTATAGCACTGCTACGGCCGTGGCGGGGTGTTTCAGGCGGCTTTCTTCACCGCGGTGAGTGTCTCGACCGCCTTGTCGAGCACCGGATCGCCGGGCGTGGGCTCCACGCCGAAGTCGACCGTGGGGACGTCGACCGCCACGTCGGGCACGACGCCGCGCTCGTGCAGCGACGCGCCGCCGGGGGTGAGGTAGAGCAGGTGCGTCAGGAGCAGGCCGGCGCCGTCGGGCAGCTTCACGACCTTCTGGCGTCCGGCGCGGCCGATGGTGCGTTCGCCGACGACACTCGCGCGCTTGTTGCCGCCGAGCGCCGCCGCGAAGACCTCCGCCGGGCCCGAGCTGCCGTTGTCGGTCAGCACCGCCACCGGCAGCGTGAGGGCGCCGTCGCCGGCGGCCGCCGAGACGGGCTGCTTCTCCTGGCCGCGGGCCTGGCGGTAGCCGAGCACGCCGCTCGGCACGAAGAGCTTCGCCGCCTCGTACCCGAAGTCGAGGTCGCCCGTGGCCGTGCCGCGCAGGTCGATGACAAGGCGCGCCGCGCCGCCCTTCGTGAGCGTTGCGACTTCGGCGCGGATCTGGCCGGCCGTGGCCTTGGAGAACTCCGGCACCCGTAGGTAGCCGGTACCGGCGCCAAGCATCCGGCCCTTCGCCGCGAGCGGCTGTGGCGCCTCGCGCACGAGTTCGACATCGTGCGGTTCGGCGGCGTTGCCGCGCAGGATGGCGAGCTTCACCTTCGTGCCGGCCTTGCCGCGCAGCAGGCGCATGCCTTCGAACACCGTGGTGTCGCGGGTGGACTGGCCGTCTATCGAACGCACGTAGTCGCCGGGACGCAGGCCGGCCTTCGCGGCCGGTGAGCCGTCGCGCGCGGCGATGACGCGCAGGTAGTACTGGCGGGTGAGTTCGACGCCCGGGTCGGCGAGGCCCGTCACCGGGGCGTCCACCGTCTTCATCTGGCGGATGTCGAGGTAGGCGGAATCGGGGTCGAGGCCGTCGGCGAGACCGTGCATCGCGCCGTGCATAACAGTGTCGACGTCCACTTCCTCGACGTAGTTGTTGAGGATGAGGGTGACGACGTCCTCGAAGATCTTGAGGTGCTGGTAGCTGCCGCCCTGCGCGGCGGCATCACGACCGAGGAACCCGCCGATGACCGCGAAGGCCAGCACCGGCAGCGAGACAGCGAGGACGGCGGCGCGGACGCGGTTGGTCATGGCGTGGATTTCAGCCATTGTACGGGATTGACCGGACGGCCGTCGACGCGCACTTCGAAGTAGGCGGCGGGTTGCCCGGCCGGGTTGGCGCCCGAGGCGCCCACGGCCTGGCCTCGGGCCACCGTGGTTCCCGGGCGGAGCGCCGCGCCGGCCAGATGGCCGTACACGGTGAAGGTGTTGTCGCCGTGGTCGAGGATGACGAGCACGCCGAAACCCGTGAACGGCGCGGCGTAGGCCACGCTACCGCCGTGCACGGCATGCACGGGCGTGCCGACCGGCGTGCCGATTTCGATGCCGTTCTTCTGGATGGCGGTGCCAAAGCTGCTCGCCGCCCGTCCGAACCGCGAGAGCAGGGGGCCGGCCACCGGCCAGCCCAGATCGCCCTGGAAGGGCTTGAGCGGCAGGTCGGAGGCGCTCGTCGTGGCGAGCCCGGCGATGGTGGCCTGAAGGCGCGTGCGCGCCTGTTCGAGTTCGCCGACGTACTCGGCGGCGAGTTCGCGCCGCGTGTCGAGTTCGTCGAGCAGACGCGTGCGGTCGGCGACAGCGCGTTTCGCCGCCTGGTCGAGCGTGGCGGCCTCGGTGCGCAGCCGCACCACCTGTCGCTGCTCCGAGGCGAGCTGGTCGCGGGCCGCGCGTTCTTCCGCCAGGAGCCTCCGGTGCGCGGCGATCCGCAGTTCCTCGACCCGGGCCAGCGCGACCACGCCGCGGCTGGCGCGTGCCAGGTCGCGGCCTTCGGCCGTGGCGAGCAGCAGGCGCACGTAGCCGTCGGCGCCGCCACGCTTGTAGAGCGCTTCGAGGCGCCCTTCGAGGGCGGGCGTGCGCGCCACGCGCTGTGTCTCGACGTCCGCGACGCGGGCTTCCGACGCCGTGACCTTCGCGGTGACGGCCTCAAGCCGGGCGGTGACGGCGGCGAGTTCCTCGGCACGCAGCGCGCGAGTCAGTTCGAGCTGCCGCAGTTGAGTGAGCACGGTGCGCTGCTGCGCGGCCAGCTCATCCGACTCGCGCTGCAGCGCCTTGATGCGGTCGGCCGCCCGGGCGGCAAGCGCCGTGGCTTCGTCGCGCGTCATGGGCGCCGGTGTGGGCGTGGGTGTCTCGCCGGGGCCGGCGGGACGTTCCTGCGAGGTCGGCAGCGGCGGCGACACCTGGGCGCGCGCGCCGACGGTGACCGCGGCCACGAGCGCGGCACACACCGCCAGCGGCAGGGCGCGCATGGACGGGCGGACTCGGCGTTCCCTCGACATCTCTCCGAAGGATACACTTTGCCGATGCCCGAATCCGCGCCGACCGCCACAGCGGCGACCGTTGCCGTCACCCCCGCCGAGCTCTTCTGGATCACGGCCGGCGCCTGGCTGAGCGGAGCGTGTCTGCTCGCCCTGCTGCCAGTGCTGCTGGCGCCCAGGCTCGGCCCGGCCGCCGGGCTTGCCGTGTCGTATGTGCTCTTCTTCATGGCGTGGCAGCCCATCCAGCGCCTGACGCAGCGCGCCATCGGCCCGCAGAAGGCCGTCGTCCGCATGCTGGCGTTCGTGGCCTCGGCGGCGATGCTCGCCTACTACGTGCGTGAGGCGCTGCTGGCGCTCGTGGCCGGGGCTGTGCCCGCCGCCGGCGCCTGACGCCCGGCCGGTGTCCCGCCGCTATACTTCCGACGTGCGCGCCCTCGGCATCGACTACGGCCTTCGCCGCATCGGTCTCGCGCTCAGCGACGCCTCGGGCACGCTGGCCTCACCGCTCGGCGTGCTCATGCGCCCGAAGAGCGAACGCGAGACGCTGAAGCTCGTGCGCGCCGAGGTGGCGCGCCTGGCGGCGGAAGACGACGGCCTCGTGGCGGTGGTCGTCGGCTGGCCGCGCCGGCTCGACGGGTCGCCGAACGACCAGACGCCGATCGTCGAAACCTTCGCGAAGGCGCTTGGCGCCGCGGTGACCGTGCCGGTCGTGCTGCAGGACGAGCGGCTCACCTCGCACGAGGCGGATGCACGCCTCGCCACGGGCGAACGCGACTGGAAGAAACGCAAACTGAAGCTCGATGCCGCGGCCGCTGCCATCGTGCTCCAGGACTATCTCGATGCGAGGCCGCGTGGGTAAGTGGCTCGTACGTCTGGCGCTCCTGGCCGTGCTGCTCGCCGCGGCCGCGGCCGGCGGCGCCTGGTGGTGGCGCGCGCAGGCGACCACACCCTTCCGCGCCTTCGACGGCGAAGCCGTATTCGTGGACGTGCCGCCGGGCACGGGGCCGCGCTCGATCGGCGCACGGCTCGTGGCGGCCGGTGTCGTGCGCGACGACCTCACGTTCCGCGTCGCGCTGTGGCTCACGGGCCGGGCCCGCGATCTGAAGGCCGGCGAGTATCGTTTCGAGGGCGCGAGAAGTGCGGTCGATGTCGTCGCCACACTCGCCGACGGCGCCATCTACACGCGCCCGGCGACCTTCCGCGAGGGCCTGACGATCGGCGAGATGGCCGACGTGTATGCGGCGAGCGACCTCGGCACGCGCGACGCATTCGTCGCGGCGGCGGCCGACGCATCGCTCATCCGCGATCTCGACCCGGCGGCCACCGACCTCGAGGGCTATCTCTTTCCGGATACGTATCCGGTGCCGCGACAGACGCCGGCGGCCACGCTCGTGGCGCAGATGGTGCGTGGCTTCCGCGCCGCCCTCACGCCCGACCTCATCGCACGCGCCGCCGCTGACGGCCTCAGCGTGCGGCAGGTGGTCACGCTCGCCGCGCTCGTCGAGAAGGAAACCGCGCAGGATGCGGAGCGGCCTGTCGTGGCCGCCGTGTATCGCAACCGCCACGCGATCGGCATGGGGATGCAGGCCGATCCCACCGTGATCTTCGCGTTGCAGCGGGCGGGGCAGTGGGACGGCAACCTGTCGCGCGACGACCTGCGGTTCGACTCGCCCTACAACACCTACCGCTACGGCGGCCTGCCGCCGGGACCGATCGCCGCGCCCGGCCGGCGCGCGCTCGAAGCCGTGGTGTCACCGGCGAAGGTCGACTACCTCTACTTCGTCAGCCGGAACGACGGCACGCACGTGTTCGCGACGACGCTCGCCGAACACAACCGCAACGTCTTCGAGTGGCAGGTGAAGTTCTTCCGCGACCGTCGCGCCCGCGCCCGCGCCGACACGCGCCAGCCCTGAGGCTCAGCCCTTCACGGGCGCCGCGACGTTGCGGGGCCACATCGGCTCAGGACGGCCGCGCCAGATCCAGGCGATGTAGTCCACGAGCGGCGGCTCGGCGCCCAGTTCACGCAGCCGCGCGTTGACCTGACCGCGGTGATGCATGCTGTGCATCGCCACCTGCCGCGCCGTTTCGGCCATCGTCGGATGGCCGATGGCGGCATGGCGTTCAATGGCGCGTCCCGCCCACGGCAGCACGATCGTGCGCCCGAGGGCCTCGGCGTCAGCGCCGGCCAGGTAGGCCTGCACGCCGGCATGGGCGCCGCGGCCCCAGGCGGCGAGGGCCGGCGCGTCAGTGAACGAGGCGACGTTCACGAGATCGGGCGCGGCGTTGGTCCAGATGGCCGTGAAGGCCCGCTGCACGGTGTGGATGTGATGCAGCCAGCCGCGGATGCGCTCGTCGGCGCGCGCCGGCCCCGACTGCAGCGTCGTGCTCCACACGAGCGCGTCGGCCCATTCCATGTGGGCGGCGAGCTCGAGCAATTCGTCCTGCAGGGCCATCGGGTGTCTCCTTGTCGGTCGCGGTTGCGGGGTGACGGGCGGTCAGCGGGGATCAGCGCTCGCCCCACTTGAGCTTCTGCCGCAACACTTCGAAATAGGTGCGTGTGGTTGCCCGCACGAGCTTCACGTGACGCGCGGCGCGGCGGATGACCACGGCGTCGCCGGTGCGGAGCGGGCTGCCGGTCTGGCCGTCGAACGTCACATACACGTCGCCGCCATTGTCGGTGCTGACGGCGACCGTCACGTCGCGATGCGCCGGGACCACGATCGGGCGGTTGCTGAGCGTGTGCGGGGCGATCGGCGTGAGGATGAAGGCCTCCATCGCCGGATGCACGATCGGACCGCCGGCGGCGAGATTGTAGGCGGTCGAGCCGGTCGGGCTCGCCACGATGAGGCCGTCGGCCTTCACGTTGGTCACGAACTGGCCGCCGACCGACACCGAGAGGTCGATGATGCGTGAGAGCGCCGTGCGCGTGAAGACCACGTCGTTCAGCACGATGGTGTCGTCGGTCGTCGCGTCGCTACGCTGCACGTGCGCGTGCAGCATCATGCGCGCGTCGAGCTGGGCGCGGCCATCGAGCACGTCGGCGAGCGCGGTGAACAGTTCCGGACGCGTAATCTCGGTGAGGAAGCCGAGGCTGCCGAAGTTCACACCGAGCAGCGGCACGTCGCGCGGGCCGCGGGCGATGCGGTCGGCCATGGCGAGGAGCGTGCCGTCGCCGCCGAGCACCACGATGAGGTCGGTCGCGCCGGGCATGTCGTCGCGCGACACGATGACGCCGGCGGGCTCGGGCAGCAGGGCCGCCGCCTCGGGCGACCAGCACGCCGTGGCGCCGCGGGCCGCCAGCCAGGCCCGCAGCTGGCTCAGGGTCTCGCGGGCGTCCACGAGATCGGGTTTGGCGACGATGCCGATGCGCATGGTTACGGCCGGGGCCCGGGCGTGAAGTGCATCAGGAACTCCCGATTGCCTTTCGCGCCGACAATCGGCGAGGACGTCACGGCCAGACGCGCCCATCCTATCGCAGCCGCCTTCGCGGTGACGTCGGCCTGCACGCGGGCATGCACGTCGGGATCGCGCACGACACCCTTCGGCGCATCGCGCCGTCCGGCCTCGAACTGCGGCTTCACGAGCGCGATGAGATCGGCGCCCGGGCCGACCACGGCGAGGAGCGGCGGCAGGATGAGCGCGAGTGAGATGAACGAGACGTCCACCGTGGCGATGCCGGCGCCGTCGCCGAGATCGGGCAGATGGGCGGCGGTCAGGTGCCGCGCGTTGAGTCCCTCGATGACGGTGACGCGCGGGTCGGTGCGCAGGCGCCAGTGCAACTGGCTGTGGCCGACATCCACGGCGATGACGCGCGTCGCGCCGCGCGTCAGCAGCACGTCGGTGAAGCCGCCGGTCGAGGCGCCGATGTCGAGACCGAGCCGGCCGGTGACATCGATGCCGAAGGTGTCGAGCGCGTGCGCCAGCTTCACGCCGCCGCGGCTGACCCAGGGGTGATCCGGGCCGATGACCTTCACATCCGCGTGTTCCGACACCATCGTGCCGGCCTTGGCCGCCGCCCTTCCGTCGAGGTCGACCTGGCCGGCCATGATGAGCGCCTGCGCGCGTTCGCGCGACTCGACGAGGCCGCGCCGCACGAGGAGCTGATCGAGACGGAGCTTCATCGGCGGCCCGGCAGCTACGAGCGGCGGTGGATGATCCACTGGGCGATGGCGTCGAGGTGCGAGGGGCGCAGGCCGCCGTCGGCGAGCGCGGCATCGGCCCGTGCCGTGGCGTCGGCCGCCATCCGCTTCGACGCCTCGAGGCCATAGAGCGCGGGGAAGGTGGGCTTGCCGTCGGCAGCGTCCTTGCCGGAGGTCTTGCCGAGCGCGTCGGAAGCGCCTTCGACGTCGAGCACATCGTCCACGATCTGGAAGGCGAGGCCCACTTCCGAGGCCCAGCGGTCGAGGTGCGCGAGCTGGGTGTCGCTGGCACCAGACATGATCGCGCCGGCCGCGGCCGAGGCGCGGATGAGCGCGCCGGTCTTGCGCGCGTGCATGTCGGCGAGCGATGGGCCATCGAGCGTCGTGGCCGCGCCGGCGCCCTTGCCGGCCGCCTGCAGATCGATGGCCTGGCCGCCCACCATGCCGGCCGGCCCGGCGGCACGCGTCACGACGTCGAGCACGCGCAGCTTGCGGGCGATGAGCGCCGGGTCGTCCGTGTGCGGTTCGCGCGCGATGAGGTGGAACGCCTCGGCCTGCAGGCCGTCGCCGGCGAGAATCGCCTGACCCTCGCCGACGACGGTGTGCAGCGTGGGCCGGCCGCGCCGCAGGTCGTCGTCGTCCATCGCCGGCAGGTCGTCGTGGATGAGCGAGTAGGTGTGGATGAGTTCGAGCGCGCAGGCGGCCGGCAGCGCCCGGGCGCGTGCGAGCGCGGCGTCTTCCCGGCGCGCCGTGGCCACGGCATCGGCGGCGGCGAGCACCAGGATCGGGCGCAGGCGCTTGCCGCCGGCCATCACGCTGTAGCGCATGGCCTTGGCCACCACCGGCGGGCAGTGCGGCGCGCGCGGCAGCACCCGGTCGAGCGCCTGCTCGATGGCGGCGCGGCTCTCCTGGGCGAAGACCTCGAACGGCGCCACGTTACCGGTCCTCGTCCTGGCCGACCTCGGTGAGGTCGCGCGGTGCGGCCACGAGCTCGCCGCGGTCGTTCAGGATGTCGATGCGCCGCTCGGCCGCTTCGAGCCGCTCGTGGCAGTAGCGCTGGAGCTGCACGCCGCGCTCGTAGAGCGCGAGCGACGTCTCGAGGGCGAGGTCGCCCTCCTCCAGCTTCTTCACGATGCCCGCCAGTTCCGCCAGCGCGGCCTCGAAGTCCTTGATCGTCTCGTCCATCACGCGGTTCCTCGTTCGGGGCGTGCCTCGAACACTTCTCGTACGTCACAGGCTACTTCGCCCTCGCCGAGCGTGACGCGCACCAGGTCGCCGGGCGCGAGCTCGCCGGCGCGGCGCACGAGCGTGGTGCGGTCGCCGGTCCAGCAGACGGCGTAGCCGCGGCCGAGCACGGCAAGTGGACTCAAGGCATGCAGCCGGGCCGCCGCTTCGCGGCTGCGGCTCTGCGCCCGGTGCTGCGTGGCGCGCATGGCCGCGTCGAGGCGGCCGCGATGCCCGACGAGCGCGGCGCGCACGCGGGCCAGACGTTCCTGCGGCCGGAACGTGTCGAGCGTGCGGGCGAGCGTCGTGAGGCGGCGCTGGCGGCCCACGAGGCCGCTCGCGGCGGCGCCGCGCAGGGCGGCGGCGAGTTCCGAGACATGGCGCTGGCGGAGCGCGATGCGGCCGGGCAGGCCCGCGAAGGCCGGCCGTCCCGCAATCTGGTGAAAGCGCGCGTCGAGTCGCTGCACGCGCGAGCGGATGGCGGCGCGGGCACGGCCGCCGATGGCGTCGATCTGATGCACGAATTCGTCCTTGCGGCCGACGACGATCTCGGCGGCGGCCGAGGGCGTGGGCGCGCGCAGGTCGGCCACGAAGTCGGCGATGGTCACATCGGTCTCGTGGCCGACGGCCGAGATGACCGGCACCGGACAGGCGGCGATGGCGCGGGCCACGACTTCCTCGTTGAAGGCCCACAGGTCTTCGATCGAGCCGCCGCCGCGTCCGGCGATGACCACGTCCACGCCGGCGACCGTGCCGATACGGTGCAGCGCGCGCGCAATCTCGTCGGCCGAGCCGTCCCCCTGCACGCGTGTGGGCGCGATGACGAGGTGCGCGTTCGGGTAGCGGCGCCGCAGCACGCGGATGATGTCGCGCAGCGCCGCGCCGTCGCGCGAGGTGACGATGCCGATGCGGCGCGGCAGCGCCGGCAGCGGCCGCTTGCGCGCCGCCTCGAAGAGCCCCTCGGCGGCCAGCCGCTTGCGCAGTTGCTCGTAGGCGAGCTGCAGGGCGCCAAGGCCCTGCGGCTCCATGTGCTCGCAGATGAGCTGATACTCGCCGCGCGGATCGTAGACGCTCAGGCGGCCGCGGGCGATGACGTGCGCGCCGTCTTCCGGCTTGAACTTGAGGAGGCGCAGCGACGTGCGGAACATCACGCCCTTGATCTGGGCGTGCGCGTCCTTGAGCGTGAAGTAGAGGTGCCCGGTATTCCAGACCCGCGCGCCCGAGAGTTCCCCTTCGACCCACACTTCGGGGAACTCCGACTCGACCAGGCCACGCAGTGCCGCCGTGAGTTCGCCGACGCTCAGCACGCGCCGCCGCGGCGCTGGTGGCGGCGGGGGCGGGGCCGGGTCGTCGAACGGCAGGCGGGTCGGGGTCACGCGCGGGCGTCCGGGGCCGTCGCCATCTCGGCGGCGAGGCGATCGATGTCGGCGGCCGACAGGCTCAGGCGGTCGATCGCGGTAGCAAGCCCGGTGGCCGGGTCGGCGGTGACGATGACGCCGTTCAGGCGCGGATCGCCGCTCGCCGTTTCGAAGCGCGCCGGCAGGGCGTTCAGGAACTTGCCGATGACGGCGTCCTTCTCGACGCCGATGACGCCGTCGTGTGGTCCGGTCATGCCGGCATCGGTGAGGTAGGCCGTGCCGTTCGGCAGCACGCGGTTGTCGGCGGTCTGCACGTGCGTGTGCGTGCCGACGACGGCGGTGGCATGGCCGTCGAGGTACCAGCCCATGGCGATCTTCTCGGAGGTGACTTCCGCGTGCACGTCCACGAAGACCAGTTGCGCGCCGGCCGCCCGGAGCGCCCTGACCTCACGCATCGCCGTCGTGAACGGGTCGTCGATGTTCGCGAGGAACACGCGGCCCATCACGTTCACGATGCCGACTGTCACGCCGTTCTTCGCCGTGGCCAGGTAGGCGCCGGCCCCGGGCGCGCCGGCCGGGTAGTTGGCCGGGCGGAGCAGGCGCGGCTCGCGCACGATGTAGTCGAGCGCTTCTTTCTTGTCCCAGATATGGTTGCCCGAGGTCAGGACCTCACAGCCGTAGGACAGCAGCTGATCGCCGATCTCGCGCGTGATGCCGAAGCCGGCGGCCGAGTTCTCGCCGTTGGCAATCACGAAGTCGATGTCATGGGCGGCCACGATCGGCCCGACACCGCGGCGCACGAGCTCGCGCCCGGGCTTGCCGACGATGTCGCCGATGAAGAGGAGCTTCATCGCGCGGCGTCCGTCGTGATGGACACGAGCAGCCCCTGGCCGCGCCGTTCCTCGATCTTCGGCAGGCGCACGCGCAGCTCGCCGTTCGTGAGCGTGGCGGTGGCCCGCGCCGCGTCGATGGCGACGTGCACGCGGACGGCCCGGGCGAAGCGCCCGAAGTCGCGTTCGACCAGGTGATAACTGGCCGCGCCGCGCGCGCCCTGTTCCGGGCGGTCCTTTTCGCCGGCGATGATGACGACGCCGGCCTTGACCAGCACGCGGATGCTCGCCACCGACACGCCGGGCAGATCGAGCAGCAGGTCGAGCGCGTCGTGTGTCTCGAAGACGTCGAGCAGCGGCAGGCACTCGCCGGTGATCTGGTGGCGGCGTTCGGGGCGCTGCGTCAGCAGGTCCTCGAAGAGGCGGCGGACGTCGGCCGAGACGTCGCCGACGTCGGAGGAGATGGGCAGACGGTTCAGTGGGCGCATACGCAGACTCGGTGTGGCGTCATTGTACCGCGACGTCCTCCGAAGAGCGTGCCTCCCGGCCGGTCGCGGCCGCGAGCGCCGCGACGCCGACAGAGCCGGTCTTGCCGGTACCGAGCACCGGAATCTCACGCACGAGTGTGATCGTCCGCGGCACGATGAGGTCCGGCAGGCCGACCTCGGGGCCACGACCGCGTGCCCGGCCGCGGGCCACGTCTTCGCCGCCAGATGCTCCACCGCGCCGAGTGGCACCATCCCGCCGGCCACTGTGGCGAACCGCGTCGCGCGGCCCTTGATTGTCACGAAGCCTTCGCCGTCGATCTCCACGATGTCGCCGGTGTCGTAGAGATTCCGACCACGGAGGCGAGCTGGCAGCGGTTCGCCAGCAGGTGTCGACGTGGGCAGCAGGACGCCCACGCGTCCGAGGGCATGGGCGCCCGCCATGTGCCGGCCGTAACTGAGCACCCCGGCCGGACTCGTGAGCTGACGGCCCGGCAGGATGCGCAGGTGGATGCGCGGGAACCAGCGCCTCGGCATCTTGCCCATCAGGCGCGAGAACGGCGTGTCCTCCACGCCGTCGATGCGCACCCGCAGGAGCGCCGCCTGCGTGCGTTCGGCGATGAGGGCCGGCCCCTCGTAGACCTTCATCAGCGAGCCGGTGGTCGTGAGGCGCCCTTCGCGAAAGATGATGCAGGCCGCGCCGCCCTCCACCGCGCTGATCGTCGTGCGGACCGGGAGCGCACTGGCGGGATCGACCGGGAGCGCGTCGAGGAGCGCGAGGAAGGGCCGCGCCCGCCACTGCTTCGCGATCTGGGTGTCCACCGCGAACACCGGGCGTCCGGGGCAGGAAGGCCCCGAGCAGCAGGCCGTCGAGGAACGAGGCGTGGTTGGCGGCGATGACGGCGCCCGGTATCACGGCGTGGGTGGGTCGAACTGACAGGATATGAGTGTATCAATGTAAGATAATATGCTTGCATGAAACTAATCACGTGCTATGCTCGTCTCAGGTTCAAAGAGAAGGAGACGTGTCATGGCTAAGGGCAAAGTGATCGGCATCGACCTCGGCACCACCAACTCGGTGGTCGCGGTGATGGAGAGCGGTGAGGCAGTGGTCGTGGTCAACCAGGAAGGCGCGCGTACGACGCCCTCGGTTGTGGCCGTCGCCAAGGATGGCGACCGCCTCGTCGGCCAGGTCGCCAAGCGCCAGGCCGTGACCAACCCCGAGAACACGGTGTTCTCGGTCAAGCGCTTCATGGGCCGCAAGTTCAGCGAAGTCGAAAGCGAGTCGCGGCGCGTGCCGTACAAGGTCGGCCAGAACGCCAACGGCGATGCCTGGGTCGACGTGCGCGGCAAGCAGTACTCGCCGCCCGAGATCTCCGCGATGATTCTCGGCAAGCTGAAGAAGGCCGCCGAAGACCATCTTGGTCAGACGGTGACCGACGCGGTCATCACGGTGCCCGCGTATTTCAACGACGCGCAGCGCCAGGCGACGAAGGACGCCGGCACGATTGCCGGGCTCAACGTACTCCGCATCGTGAACGAACCCACGGCCGCAGCGCTCGCCTACGGCCTCGACAAGAAGAAGGACGAAACCATCGCCGTCTACGACCTGGGCGGCGGCACGTTCGACATCTCGGTGCTCGAAGTGGGCGAGGGGGTCGTGGAGGTGAAGTCGACCAACGGCGACACCCATCTCGGCGGCGACGACTTCGACCACAAGATCATCGACTGGCTCGCCGAGGAGTTCAAGAAGTCCGAGGGCATCGACCTGCTGAAGGACCGCATGGCCCTGCAGCGCCTGAAGGAAGCGGCGGAGAAGGCCAAGATCGAACTGTCGTCGGCGATGGAGACCGAGATCTCGCTGCCCTTCATCAGCGGCGATGCCACCGGTCCCAAGCACCTCAACCTGAAGCTCACGCGCGCCAAGCTCGAGGCCCTCGTCGAGGATCTCGTGCAGCGCACGATGGGCCCGGTGAAGCAGGCGCTGGCCGACGCCGGCGTGAAGCCCTCCGACATCGACGAAGTGGTGCTCGTCGGCGGTTCGACGCGCATGCCGCGCGTGCAGCAGGCGGTCAAGGACTACTTCGGGAAGGACCCCCACAAGGGCGTCAACCCCGATGAAGTCGTGGCCATCGGAGCGGCGCTCCAGGGCGGCGTGCTGGCCGGTGAGGTCAAGGATCTGCTGCTGCTCGACGTGACGCCGCTCTCGCTCGGCATCGAGACGCTCGGCGGCGTGATGACCAAGCTCATCGAGCGCAACACCACGATCCCGACGAAGAAGAGCGAGACGTTCTCGACGGCGGCCGACAGCCAGACGAGCGTCGAAGTGCACGTGCTCCAGGGGGAGCGGCAGTTCGCCCGCGACAACCGCACGCTCGGCAAGTTCCAGCTCGTGGGCCTGCCGCCGGCGCCGCGCGGGGTGCCGCAGGTGGAGGTCACGTTCGACATCGACGCCAACGGCATCGTCAACGTCTCGGCGAAAGACAAGGCGACGGGCAAGGAACAGAAGATCACCATCAGCGGCTCGAGCGGCCTGGCGAAGGACGAAGTCGACCGCATGGTGAAGGACGCCGAGTCGCACGCGAGTGACGACAAGGCGAAGCGCGAACTCATCGACCAGCGCAACCAGCTCGACTCGCTCGTCTACTCGGTCGAGAAGACGCTGACCGAGTCGAAGGACACGCTGCCGTCCGGCGACGTCGAGAAGGTGACGACGGCGCTCGAGGCCGCGAAGAAAGCCACGCAGGGCGACGACGTGGCGGCCATCACGGCCGCGGCCACCGAACTGCAGAAGGCCTCGCATCAGATGGCCGAGACGCTCTACAAGGCGACGCAGGCGGCCGGCGGCGGTGAGCCGGGCGCGCCCGGAGCCGACGGCGGCGCCAAGCCGGCCGAAGGCGACGTGGTCGACGCGGAGTTCTCGGAGACCAAGTAACGAACGACAGGGAACAGGGAACAGGAGCAAGGTCATGGCTATCGTGCGATTGGACCCCGTGGGTGAGCTGTCGCGGCTGCGGGAGGCCCTCGCGGGCGAGGGCGCCTGGGTGCCGCCGGTGGACATCTACGAAACCGCCGACAAGGCGCTCGTCATCAAGGCCGAACTGCCCGAGCTGAAGCGCGAGGCGATTGCGGTCACGGTGGAGCAGGGCGCCCTCACGATCAGCGGCGAGCGGCCCTGGCCGGCCGACGTGCTGAAGCGCGGCGTGCGGCGCGTGGAGCGGCACTACGGGCCGTTCAGCCGACGCTTCGCGCTGCCGACCACGGTTGATGCCGCGCAGATCGCGGCCGACTACCAGGACGGCGTGCTCACCGTGCGGCTGCCGCTGCGCGAGGCCGCGAAGTCGCGCGTCGTGCCCGTGGCCGTCGCGTCGTGAGCCGGCTATGACGAGCTTCGTGCTGCACTGGGCCGTGCTGGCGCTGGCCCTCTGGCTCACCAGTCAGATCGTGCCCGGCGTGACGGTAGCGGGCTGGGGCGCGCTCGCCATCGGCTCGGCGGTGCTCGGCGTCGTGAACGCCGTCATCCGGCCGGTCATGACGTTCATGACCCTGCCGCTCACGATCCTCACGCTGGGCCTGTTCTACCTCGTGGTGAACGGCGCGGCGTTCGGGCTCGCGGCCGCGCTCGTGCCCGGGTTCGACGTGGCGTCGTTCGTCGCCGCCGTGCTCGGGGCGCTCGTGACCGGACTGGCCGCCTGGGTGGCCGGTGCGGTCGTGAAACCGGGCGGCAACCCGGCCGTGACACGCAGGGGTTGATGCCGGCACGGTCGTTTCTATAAGCTGGAAGGCTATGTCCGACTCCGAACTCGTCGTGGATGGTCAGGCTGACGCTCCGGTGGTGCGCCACCAGGGCCGCCCCATCGAAAGCCGCTTCCTGTACGTGGACGTCGCGGCGGCCAGGGCCAAGCAGCTCCGCAAGGGCGCGAAGGTGCGGCTCGAGGCCGGCGCGCCCCGGGCCATCAAGCCCGAACGTCTGGCGATGGAAGAAGTGAACCAGCAGCTCGTGGAGTGGGACCTCCCCGAGTTCGCCGTGCTGCTCGAGAAGCGCTAGGCCGCCGACGGAACCGCGGCCGGCGCGCGCTCGTCCCCTTCAGTGGGTGGCCTCCGCCACCCGTCGGGAGGGCAGGATGGGCGTACTACTCGCACTGGGCGCGGTCGCCACGGCCGGCGCCGCGGTGTTCGGCATTCTCGGGATCGTCTGGTTCGCGCTCAAGATCGTCTTCCTGCCGATCCGCCTCGCGCTCGGCCTCGTGAAGCTGGTCGTGGGCGTCATCGCCGGCGCCCTGGGCATGCTGGCAATGCTGGCGCTCGCGCCGGTGCTCCTCGTGGTTGTCGGCGGAGCGCTGGTCGTCGGGCTTGTCGTCGCGGCCCTTGCCGCGCTCCTCCCGCTCGTGCCCTTCATCCTGCTCGGACTGGTGGTCTGGTCGTTCCTGAAACGGCCGGCGGTCACCGCCTGACGGCGGCGCGTGTTCAGGCGCCGGCGACGGCCGGCGTCATCAGGTGCCAGTCGCTGGCCGTCTGATACGCGGCGCCGGCCCGCACGAGCGCCGATTCGTCCCACATCCGTGCCGTGAGCTGGCAGCCGATCGGCAGGCCCTCGGGCGACAGGCCGCACGGCAGGCTGATGGCCGGCAGTCCTACCAGGTTCGCGCTCACGGTGAAGATGTCGGCGAGATACATCTGCAGCGGGTCGGCCACTTTTTCGCCCAGCTTGAAGGCGGGCGTGGGTGTGGTGGGCGTGGCGATGAGATCGACGGTGGCGAGCGCCGCCCCGTAGTCGTCGCGCAGCGTCGCCCGCACCTGCTGGGCCTTCAGGTAGTAGGCGTCGTAGTAGCCGGCGCTCAGCACGTAGGTGCCGAGCATGATGCGGCGTTTCACTTCCGCCCCGAACCCTTCGTCGCGCGACCGTTCGTACATCGTGCGCAGCGTGTCCTGCGCCGAGAGCGTGGCGCGATACCCGTACCGCACGCCGTCGTAACGCGCCAGGTTCGAGCTCGCTTCGGCGGTGGCGATGAGGTAGTAGACCGGAATCGCGAGCGAGACGTTCGGCAGCGTGATGTCGACGATGGTCGCACCGAGCGCGCGCCAGGCGTCGAGGGCGGCGGCAAACGCGTTCGCGACGGCGGCATCCACCCCTTCGATGAACGCGCGCGGCACGCCGATGCGCAGCCCCTGCATGTCGCGTCGCGCGGCGGCGTCGAACACCGGTGCCTGCGCATCGGCGCTCGTCGCATCGTGCGGATCGCGGCCGGCGATGACATCGAGCACGATCGCCGCATCCTCGGCCGTGGTCGTGAACGGGCCGATCTGATCGAGCGACGAGGCGTAGGCGAGCAGGCCGTAGCGCGAGACGCGGCCGTAGGTGGGCTTCAGGCCGACAATGCCGCAGAAGGCCGCCGGCTGGCGGATCGATCCGCCGGTGTCGGAGCCGAGCGACGCCGGCACTGCGCGCGCCGCCACGGTAGCCGCCGAGCCGCCGCTCGAGCCGCCAGGGGCGTGCGCGAGCGACCAGGGGTTCGCGGTGGGGCCGAAGGCCGAGTTCTCGGTGGAGGAGCCCATCGCGAACTCGTCGCAGTTGGTCTTGCCGACGATGACGGCGCCGGCGGCGGCCAGCCGCTCGACCACGGTGGCGTCGTACGGCGGCACGAAGCCCGCCAGGATCTTCGAGCCGGCGGTCGTCGGCACGCCCTTGGTGCAGATGTTGTCCTTGACCGCGATGGGCACGCCGGCGAGCGGGCCGAGGGCCTCGCCGCGGGCGCGCGCCGCATCCACCGCCGCGGCCTGGGCGAGCGCCTGCTCGGCCGCCACCGCCGTGAAGGCCGCAAGCGACGGCTCCTGGCGCGCGATGGCGTCGAGCGCCGCGCGTGTCACCGACACGGCCGTCCGTTCCCCGCGCGCGACTGCGTCGCGCACCACTTCGACATGACCCCGGCGTTCGCTCATCCGATGACTCGTGGCACCTTGAAGAAACCGGCTTCCGGCGCGGCGTCGGGCGCGTTGCCGAGGGCGGCGCGCTTCTCGAGCGTGGGACGGGTGACATCGGCGCGTTCGTGCGCGTCGCCGCCGCCGACGTGTGACATCGGCGTGACGCCCTCGGTGGGCGCGGCCTGGACCTGCCGGACGTATTCGAGGATGTCGTTCAACTGGCGGCCGAACAGCTGCACTTCGTCGTCGGTGAGCGCGAGATGCGCGAGCGCGGCGATGCGATGTATCGCCGCGGCGTCGAGTGGCGTCTCAGTCATCGCAGGAATCGTACCACGAAGCTCGAGGTGTGCGCGCCGGGCGCTCCGCTCGCGACATACAATGGATTGTTCCCCGCCACCGGACCCTGGCATCCACACGGGTCCGCGCCGCCGCGTTCCGCGTCGGTCCTCTGTGGAGTCGCCGGAGATGTATCGCCTCATGCCTCAGCGTGTCGTTCGGGCTCTTGCCGCGTCTGTCGTGGCGCTCAGTGTCGTTGGTTGCGGTTCGGCGCCGCCGGCCGGCGGCGGTCCGGGCGGCCCTCCCGGCGGGGGCATGCCGGCCATGGGCGTTGACGTGGCCACGCTGGCCGATGGCGACGTGGAGCAGTCGAGCGAGTTCATCGGCACCGTCAAGTCGCGCCGGTCGGTCACCGTGCAGCCACAGGTCGAAGGCTTCATCACGCGCATCGCCGCCACGTCGGGCGATCGTGTGCGGGCCGGCGCCGTGCTGATGGAGATCGACGCCGGGCGCCAGGAGGCCGCGGTGGCCACGCTCGAAGCGCAGCGCGGCGCGCGCGACGCCGACCTGGCCTACTGGCGGCAGCAGGCGGCGCGGCTCAGGACGCTGCTCGATGCCGGCGCCGTGAGCCAGCAGGAATTCGATCAGGCCGCCGCCACCGTGAAGTCGGGCGAGGCGCAGCTGGCCGCGCTCGACCAGCAGATCCGCGAGCAGAAGGTCGAACTCGGCTATCACCGCGTGCTGGCCCCGGCGGCGGGCGTCATCGGCGACATTCCGGTGCGCGTCGGCGACCGCGTCACCCGCGCCTCGATGCTCACGACCATCGACGACAACCGGGGCCTCGAGGTCTACGTGCAGGTGCCGGTGCAGCAGGCGCCGGACCTCCGGATCGGCCTGCCGGTGCGGCTTGTGGACGACGCCGGCGCGACGCTGCGCGAGGCCACGGTGAGCTTCATCGCGCCGTCGGTCGATCCGGCCACGCAGTCGGTGCTCGCGAAGGCCGCGCTCGACGCCCCCGACGGCCTGCGCAACGACCAGTACGTGCGGGCGCGCATCGTGTGGCGCTCGACCCGTGGCCTGACCGTGCCGCTCGTCGCCGTGACCCGCGTCAACGGCCGCTTCTTCGTCTTCACCGCCGAGAAGGACGGGCAGTCGACGATCGCGCGTCAGCGCCCGGTGGACCTCGGGCCGCTCGTCGGCAACAACTACGTCGTGCTGAAGGGCCTCACCGCCGGTGAGCAGCTCATCGTCTCGGGCGTGCAGAAAATCGGCGACGGCATGCCGGTGGCACCGCAGCCGGCCGCCGCCGCGCCGCCCCCCGCGGCCGCCGCCGCGGCGAAGTAGGGCCGTCCCGCATGCGTACAGACATTTTCATCAGCCGGCCGATCCTGTCGACGGTGCTGGCGCTCGTCGTCGTCATCGCCGGCGCCATCGCCATTCCCACGCTGCCCATCGCGCGGTACCCGGAACTGGCCCCGCCGTCGGTCACGGTGCTCGCGATCTACACCGGCGCCAACGCGCAGGCGGTCGAATCGGCCGTCACGACGCCGCTCGAGCAGGCCATCAACGGCGTCGAGGGCCTCGCCTACCTGCAGTCGTCGAGCACCAACAGCGGCATCAGCACGATCACCGTCACCTTCGATATCGACCGCAACGCGGATCTGGCGGCCATCGACGTGCAGAACCGCGTGAATCAGGCGCTCGGCCGCATGCCGGCCGACGTCCGCACCAACGGCATCACGGTGACGAAGAACACCGCCGGCTTCATGGGCGGCCTCGGCTTCTTCACGAAGGACAACCGCTACGACGCGCAGTTCATCAGCAATTACCTCGACCGCTATGTGCGCGACGCGGTGAAGCGCGTGCCCGGCGTGGGCGACGTCATCATCTTCGGCGAGCGCCGCTATGCCATGCGGCTGTGGCTCGATCCGGGGAAGCTGGCGGCACGCGGGCTCACCGCGGGAGACGTGGTGAACGCGCTGCGCGAGCAGAACGTGCAGGTGGCGGCCGGCGCTCTCGGCGAGGCGCCCTCAGCGCCCGGTCAGATGTTCAACCTGAGCGTGCGCGCGCAGGGGCGGCTGACCGAGGCGAACGAATTCGCCGACGTGGTCGTGTCGGGCGGCAAGGACGGCGCGCTCGTGCGCGTGCGCGACCTCGGCCGCGTCGAACTCGGGGCGGAGAACTACACCTCGAACCTGCGCTTCCTCGGCCTCGACGCCTCGGGCATGGGCATCGCGCTGCTGCCCACGGCCAATGCGCTCGCCGTCTACGACGGCGTGATGGCCGAGATGGCGCGCATCGAGAAGAACTTCCCGCCGGGCCTCGAGTGGCGTCTCGCCTTCGACAACGTGACGGTGGTGCGCGAGTCGATCGTCGAGGTGCTGAAGACCCTCGCCGAAGCACTCGTGCTCGTCGTGCTCGTCATGTTCCTGTTCCTGCAGAACTGGCGCAGCACCATCATCCCGGCGCTCACGATTCCGGTGTCGCTCATCGGCACCTTCGCCTTCGTGAAGCTCTTCGGCTTCTCGATCAACACGCTGACGCTCTTCGGCATCGTGCTCGCCATCGGCATCGTGGTCGACGACGCCATCGTCGTCGTCGAGAACATCGAGCGCCACATGCGCGAGTTCGGCAAGTCAGCCTACCAGGCGGCGCTCGACGCCATGCGCGAGGTGCTGAGCGCGGTCATCGTCATCGGCATCGTGCTCGTGGCGGTGTTCGTGCCGGTGGCCTTCTTTCCGGGCACCACGGGTCGGCTCTATCAGCAGTTCTCGCTCACGATCGCCTTCGCCGTCGTGCTCTCGGTGTTCAACGCCATCACGCTCACGCCGGCGCTGGCGGCGCTCCTGCTCGACAAGGAGACCCACACGCACGGCCGCTTCTTTACGATGGTCAACCGCGTAATCGACGCCGGCACGTCGGTCTATGTCGCCACCGTGCGCCAGGCGCTCGCCTGGAAGTGGGCGATGCTCGTGGTCTTCGCCCTGGGCCTCTGGGCCACCTGGGGCATCACGCAGCTCGTGCCGACGGCCTTCGTGCCGGAAGAGGATGAAGGGTTCTTCATCACCGTCGTGCAGGCGCCGGCCGGCGCCTCGCTCGAGTACACCGACGGGGTCGCAAAGCAGGTGGAGAAGATCCTCTACAGCGATCCGGACATCGCGTCGGCGTTCTCTGTGATGGGCTTCAGCTTCAGCGGCGCGGCCCCGAACAACGGGCTCATCTTCACGTCGCTCACGCCCTACGACCAGCGCCGGCGTCCCGACCAGTCGCTGTCGGCCGTGCTCAACCGGCTGCGCGGCCCGCTCTTCGGCCTCTCGGGCGCGATCGTGGTGCCGTTTGCGCCGCCGGCCATCCAGGGCCTGTCGGTCTTCGGCGGCTTCCAGTTCCAGGTGCTCGATCAGTCGGGCGGCGACATCGCCGGCCTGGCGGATGCGACGAACGCGGTCGTCGGCGCCGGCAATCAGTCGGGCCGGGTGGCCGGACTCTTCAGCAGCTTCCGCGCCAACGACCCACAGCTGCGTGTGGATATCGACCGCGACAAGGCACGCGCCCTCGGGCTGCCGCTGCGCGAGGTGACCGATGCGCTGCAGGTCTTCCTGGGCTCGCAGTACGTCAACGACTTCGACTTCAACAGCCGCGCCTATCGCGTGTTCGCGCAGGCCGACCAGCGCTTCCGCGCCTCGCCCGACAATCTCAAGCAGCTCTACGCGCGCACGACCACCGGGCAGATGGTGTCGCTCGACACGGTGGTGCGGGTCAGCGAGACGACGGCGCCGCAGGTCATCAGCCACTTCAACCTGTTCCGCTCGGCCGAGATCACCGGCGTGGCGGCGCCCGGGCTGAGCTCGGGCGAAGGCATCGCGGCGATGGAGCAGGTGGCGCGGCAGTCGCTGCCGCCGGGCTTCGACTTCGCGTGGGCGGGGCAGTCGCTCGAGGAGATCAAGGCCGGCTCGCAGGCCACCTACATCTTCGCGCTGAGCGTGCTGCTCGTGTATCTGGTGCTGGCGGCGCAGTACGAAAGCTGGGTCCTGCCGATCATCATCCTGCTCGGTGTGCCGCTCGCCGTGCTCGGCGGCCTCGGCGCGCAGTACTGGCGCGGCCTCGCCAACGACGTCTTCTGTCAGGTGGGGCTCGTGCTGCTCGTCGGCCTCGCCGCCAAGAACGCCATCCTCATCGTGGAGTTCGCCGAACAGCTGCGTGAGGAAGGGCAGTCGATCGTGGACGCCGCGGTGGAAGCCGCGCGCATCCGCCTGCGGCCGATTCTCATGACCTCCATCGCCTTCATCCTGGGCGTGCTGCCGCTCGCGTATGCGACGGGCGCCGGCGCCGCGGCCAGGAATTCCGTGGGCACGACGGTGGCCGGCGGCATGCTGGCCTCGACGTTCCTCTCGATCGTCTTCATTCCGGTGCTCTATGTCGTCATCCGCACCCTGGCGCCCGGCAAGGCCCGTGGCGCCGCGCCGGCGGCTGCTGGCGGCGAGGAGGTGGCCCATGGCTGAGTGCCGCCGCGCTCTCGTAGTGGCGTCACTGGCCCTCGCGGCCGTGATGTCACCGGCGCCGCGTGCGTACGCGCAGCCGCCGGTGCTCGAGGTGGTCACCTTCGACCACGCCGTGCAGCGTGCCATCCAGGCGAATCTCACCGTGCAGCGCGCGGCCACGGCCGTGCTCGGCGCCGAGGCGCTGCTGGCGCAGGCGCGCGCCGCGGTGCGGCCGTCGATCGATGGCGCCGCCACGGTCACGACGCTCGACGGCGAACGCGGCTTCAGCGGCAACGTCGTGCAGCCGCGCACGCAGCTTCTGCTTGGCGGCTCGGCCGGAATGCCGCTGCTGGCCTCGGCCCAGTGGGCGGCGCGTCTGCAGGCGGCCGATCAGGTGACGGTGGCGAAGGTGGCCGTGGACGACGTGCGCCGGCAGGTCGGCGTGGCGGCCGCGGAAGCGTATCTCGCGGTCATCGCGCGCAAGCGCCAGCTCGAGGTGAACGTGCGGGCGCGCGATACGGCGAAGGCGCAGCTCGACTACGCCGCGGCGCGTCGCGAAGGTGGCGTCGGCAGCCGCCTGAACGAACTGCGCGCGGCGCAGGAACTCGCCGTGGTCGAAGAGCTCGTCGAGCGCGCGACGCTCGCCGTGCAGCTTGGCCAGGAAGCACTCGGCGTGCTGCTCGCCGCGGACACCGCGGTGGATACCGCCGGCCCGCCCACGCTGGAGACGCCGTC